>NZ_JALJDY010000006.1:0-478352 GCF_023242425.1 Pseudomonas sp. MWU12-2029
GCGGACGTAAAAAAGGCGGGAGCAATGGCTTGCTTCCGCCTTTTTTGTTTCACGCGCAGATCACTGCTTCTCGAGCAACCATTTGCGTTCACCCGGGCTGAACTGCGGCTGTTCATCCGCCAGCGCCGTGTTCACGGCCTGCAAAATTTCCAGCTCCTTGCCCTTGCGAACGAAGATCCAGTTGTTGCCCTGGCCGTTCTGCTGCAGCCACATGCTGTCGTTGCCGCTGCTCATCGATGCGCAGTCGCCCGCCAGGCACAAGGCGTAGCGGTCGGCACCCGGCAGGCCGGAGACTTGTCCGTCAGCCTGGAATTGCACAGTGGCGCCTTCGCCCTGGCCGCTGGCGATGGTCCAGTTGCCGCCCAGGTAGGCCGAGTACAGCGCACGTTCGAAGCTGGCGCCGATCGGTGCGCCTTCCGGCACCGGAATCTGCGCGCGATCGAAGAGCTGCTGGGGTTCGTTTTCGCTGGCAGCCTGATGCAACTGACCGCCGTCGCGTTTCAGTTCGCTGCCGGAGCTGCCGTAGAAGTCGACTTTCCAGGCGCCGGACTGTTCGCCCTGCAGCCGTCCTTCGACGTTCTCGAAACCGTTGGTGAAGCGGGCCTGGCCGGCCTTGGTGTTGATGTCCCATTCCAGGTTCGGGCCGTAGGCCTGAAGCGCTTCACGCAGGGGGCCGCCCTTGGCGGCGGCATCGATGGCGACCTGATTGATCCAGGTGCCGCTGATGTCACGGTCGGCAGGGTTGCTGGCGCAACCGCCGAGGAAAATGGCGAGCAGCGAGAGAGCAAGCGCTTTGCGCATGGTGGAATCCTTTCAAAACCTTTTCTTTACCGCAGAGCAGTCGGCGCGACCTGAAGGGCCGCGCCGTGCGCATTACTCGATGACCAGAATGGCATCCATTTCAACCTGCGAACCCTTTGGCAGGGCAGCCACGCCGATGGCGGCGCGCGCTGGGTACGGCTGGTCGAAGTATTTGCCCATGATCTCGTTGACCTTGGCGAAGTGGCTCAGGTCGGTGAGGAAGATGTTCAGCTTGACGATGTCCTTGAACGAACCGCCGGCGGCTTCGGCCACGGCTTTCAGGTTCTCGAAGACCTGGACGGTCTGGGCTTCGAAGCCTTCGACCAGTTCCATGGTTTTCGGGTCCAGCGGGATCTGGCCCGACATGTAGACAGTGTTGCCAGCCTTGATCGCCTGGGAGTAAGTGCCGATGGCGGCCGGGGCCTTGTCGCTGGTGATAACGGTCTTGGTCATGTATGACTCCTTGTAATGGTGGGCTCAGGCACGCATGCGGGTGATGCGGATCACCCCGGTCAGTGCGCGCAGTTTCTTGATCACGCGGGCCAGGTGCACACGGTCGTGGACGCTGACCACCAACTGAACGACGCTGATGCGGCCATCGCGCTCGTCCATGCTGATTTTCTCGATATTGCCGTCGGCCGCGTTGACGCTGCTGGCCAGCAGGGCGATCAGGCCGCGCTGGTGTTCCAGCTCGACGCGCAGTTCGACGTTGAATTCGCCGGTGACATCCTTGGCCCACGAGAGCTGGATGCATTTTTCGGGGTTGTGGCGGATTTCGCTGATATTGCGGCAGTTGTCCAGGTGCACGACCATGCCTTTGCCCGCCGACAGGTGACCGACAATCGGGTCACCCGGGATTGGCGTACAACATTTGGCGTAACTGAGGACCAGACCTTCGGTACCGCGAATCGCCAGCGGGCCTTCCGGGCTTGGCAATTGTTCGCCTTCGCCCAACAGGCGACGCGCCACGACGTAGGCCATGCGGTTGCCCAGGCCGATGTCTTCGAGCAGGTCTTCGATCAGTTCGAGACGGTACTCGGTGAGCATCGCCTTCACGCGTTCGGCCGGAATCTGTTCCAGCGCGCTGTCGAAACCGTTGAGCACCTTGTTCAGCAGGCGTTCGCCGAGGCTGATGGATTCGGAGCGGCGTTGCAGTTTCAGCGCATGGCGGATGTGGGTCCGCGCCTTGCCGGTGACCACGAAGTTGAGCCACGCCGGGTTCGGCCGAGCGCCGGGAGCGCTGACGATCTCGACCGTGGAGCCGCTTTGCAGCGGTTCGGACAGCGGCGCGAGACGACGGTTGATCCGGCAGGCGATGCAGCTGTTGCCGACGTCGGTGTGTACCGCGTAGGCGAAGTCGACCGCCGTGGAGCCTTTGGGCAGCTCCATGATCCGGCCTTTGGGCGTGAACACGTAGACCTCGTCCGGGAACAGGTCGATCTTCACGCTCTCGATGAATTCCAGCGAGTTGCCGGCACGTTGCTGCATTTCCAGCACGCCCTTGACCCACTGACGGGCCCGGGCATGGGTGCCTTTCGGCTGCTCGTCGCCGCTGGATTTGTACAGCCAGTGGGCGGCGATGCCGTTGTTGGCCATCTCTTCCATTTCGCGGGTGCGGATCTGGATTTCGATCGGTACGCCGTGCATGCCGAACAGGGTGGTGTGCAGCGACTGATAGCCGTTGGCCTTGGGGATCGCGATGTAATCCTTGAAGCGACCCGGCAACGGTTTGTACAAATTATGCACAGCACCCAGCACGCGGTAGCAGGTATCGACCTTGTCGACGATGATCCGGAACGCGTAGACGTCCATGATCTCGTTGAAGGCTCGACGCTTGCCGCGCATTTTCTTGTAGATGCCGTAGAGGTGTTTCTGGCGACCGCTGACTTCACCCTGGATGCCGTCGATGGCGAGGCAATGGCCAAGGGATTCTTCGATCTTGTTGACGATTTCCTTGCGGTTGCCCCGGGCGCGTTTGACCGCCTGGTAGATCCGCGCGGAACGCATCGGGTGCATGGCCTTGAAGCCGAGGTCTTCGAACTCGATGCGGATCGCGTGCATGCCCAGGCGGTTGGCGATGGGTGCGTAGATCTCGAGGGTTTCCTTGGCGATGCGCCGGCGCTTTTCGCCGGACAGCACTTCCAGCGTGCGCATGTTGTGCAGGCGGTCGGCGAGCTTGACCAGGATCACGCGAATGTCGCGTGCCATGGCCATGGCCATTTTCTGGAAGTTTTCAGCCTGGGCTTCGGCCTTGGTCTCGAAGTTCATCTGGGTCAGTTTGCTGACCCCGTCGACCAGTTCGGCCACGGTTTCACCGAACTGCGCTTGCAGCGCTTCCTTGGCGATACCGGTGTCTTCGATCACGTCATGCAGCATCGCAGCCATCAGGCTCTGATGGTCCATGTGCATGTCGGCAAGAATGTTTGCCACGGCAAGGGGATGCGTGACGTACGCCTCGCCACTGCGGCGGCGTTGGCCGTCGTGGGCTTGTTCGGCGTAGAAATACGCTCGGCGGACCAGGTTGACCTGGTCATTGCCGAGGTAGGTCGATAAGCGATCGGCGAGGGCGTCTATGCTCGGCATGATGTCTCCTGCCGTAGGCTGTGATCCCGCGCCGTGCTACGTCGACCAGGCATAGGCTTAGACGGCCTCGTTGGACTCGTCCTCGAACGCAGCGAAGACCGGGTCTTCGTGGACGATTTCCTGCTCGGCGATGAACTCGTAGCTCATCAGGCCTTCAGCGATTTCACGCAGCGCAACTACGGTCGGTTTGTCGTTTTCCCACTGTACCAGGGGCTCTTTGCCGCCGGTGGCCAGTTGACGGGCACGCTTGGTAGAGAGCATGACCAGCTCAAAGCGGTTTTCCACGTGTTCTAGGCAGTCTTCAACGGTTACGCGGGCCATGGTATTCCTCGGAGCGAATGCAATATGCGCGCTGCCCGGTTGGGCGAGCGGACTCAACAGTTTAAAAAATCACCAGCGATTAGGGAAGCGCTGATTTTTTGACCAGACTCTTCAACGCGCTGCAAGTGCCAATGTAAAGCCCTTGCAGCGGTTTTGGGAAGTGCTGTTTCAGCCCAGCAATTCAGCCAGCAATTTGCCGAAACGCACCTGTTGGCGTTTCTGTTGCAGCTGATTGGCGCGGAAAATCGCTTTCAGATCGTCCAGCGCGTGGGCGAAATCGTCGTTGATGATCAGGTAGTCGTACTCGACGTAGTGGCTCATCTCGCTGACGGCTTCACGCATCCGGCCGTCGATGATCTCGTCGCTGTCCTGGCCACGGTTGGTCAGGCGCTGGTGCAGGGCCTGCAGCGATGGCGGCAGGATGAAGATCGAGCGGGCCTGGGGCATCAGCTTGCGCACTTGCTCGGCGCCTTGCCAGTCGATTTCCAGAATCAGGTCGTGACCTTCATCCAGAGTCTGCTGCAGGCGGCTTTGCGAGGTGCCGTAGAAGTTGCCGAAAACTTCGGCGCGTTCGAGGAAGTCGCCGTGCTCGCCCATCTTCACGAACTCTTCGCGGCTCACGAAGTGATAGTTCACGCCGTCCACTTCGCCCGGGCGCATGGCGCGGGTGGTGTGGGAAATCGAGACGCGGATTTCCGGGTTGGCGTCGGTCAGGGCCTTGACCAGGCTGCTCTTGCCCGCGCCCGAAGGGGCGGAAATGATGTACAGGGTGCCGGTGCTGTGGGTCATGTCTGTTGCCTTACTCAATATTCTGCACTTGTTCGCGCATCTGCTCGATCAACACCTTGAGGTTGACCGCCGCCTGGGTGCTGCGCGGGTCGAAGGCCTTGGAGCCCAGTGTGTTGGCTTCGCGGTTGAGCTCCTGCATCAGGAAATCCAGGCGCCGGCCGGCGGCACCGCCGGATTTCAGCACCCGGCGAACTTCGATGATGTGGGTGCTCAGGCGATCCAGTTCTTCAGCCACGTCGCTCTTTTGCGCGAGCATGACCATTTCCTGTTCCAGACGCTGCGGGTCCATCTCGGCCTTCATGTCAGCGAAGCGGTCGAGGACTTTCTGGCGCTGGGTGGCGAGCATCTGCGGAACCAGTTCGCGCAGGGTCACCACGTCTTCCTCGATGGAGGTCAGGCGATCGTTGATCAGACGTGCCAGCTCCGCGCCTTCGCGCTCGCGGCCGGCCTTGAGGTCTTTCAGGCCTTGATTGAACAGGGCCAGCGCCTCGGCGTTCAGCGCTTGCGGGTCGGTGGCGTCGGCGACCAGCACGCCCGGCCAGGCCAGCACTTCCAGCGGGTTCAGCGCCGCCGGGTTCTTGATCAGGCCGGCGACGGTTTCGGCAGCGGCGACCAATTGTGCAGCGCGCTCGCGATCCACTTGCAGCGGCTTGCCGGTGCTTTCCTCGGTGAAGCGCAGGGTGCATTCCAGTTTGCCGCGCGACAGGCCCTGGCGCAGGGCTTCGCGGACGGCGCCTTCGAGGTCGCGAAACGATTCCGGCAGGCGCAGGTGGGGTTCCAGGTAGCGGCTGTTGACCGAGCGCAGCTCCCAGCTCAAGGTGCCCTGAACGCCGGCTTTCTCGACGCGGGCGAAGGCGGTCATGCTGTGCACCATGGGGTGACCTCGCGATACAGATCGGCGCGAATTGAAGCTTCGCAGCTCGATATCAATGAATTTAAGCCGACTGGCAGCAAAGGCGCAGGATTGTAGCGCAGTGCGGCAGATGCGCCCAAACACACGGTGTGACAAAGGGCTGCAGGCCGTCGGCGAAGCGCGTTTCAGGGCCCTGGATCGACGGCCGGAATTTTTAGGCAGTGCCCAGGCGCGGTGCGCAGCTCTATAATGCTCCGCAGTTTTCCGTCCCCAGTACAGGTATCTCCTATGAAACGTCCAAGTGGTCGCGCTGCCGATCAGCTCCGCTCGATCCGCATTACCCGCAACTACACCAAGCACGCCGAAGGATCGGTACTGGTCGAATTCGGTGATACCAAAGTCATCTGCACCGTCAGCGTCGAGAACGGCGTACCGCGTTTCCTCAAAGGTCAGGGCCAGGGCTGGCTGACCGCCGAGTACGGCATGCTGCCGCGCGCCACCGGCGAGCGTAACCAGCGTGAAGCGAGCCGCGGCAAGCAGGGCGGCCGCACCCTGGAAATCCAGCGTCTGATCGGTCGCTCCCTGCGCGCTGCGCTGGACATGTCCAAGCTGGGCGACGTCACCCTGTACGTCGATTGCGACGTGATCCAGGCCGACGGCGGCACCCGCACTGCGTCGATCACCGGCGCCATGGTTGCGCTGGTCGATGCGTTGAAAGTGATCAAGAAGCGCGGCGGCCTGAAGGGCGGTGACCCGCTCAAGCAAATGATCGGTGCCGTTTCCGTGGGCATGTACCAGGGCGAACCGGTGCTGGATCTGGACTATCTTGAAGACTCCGCCGCAGAGACTGACCTGAACGTGGTGATGACCAGCACCGGCGGCTTCATCGAAGTGCAGGGCACTGCCGAAGGCGCACCGTTCCAGCCTGAAGAGCTGACCGCGATGCTGGAGCTGGCCAAGAAAGGCATGAACGAGATCTTCGAACTGCAAACGGCTGCACTGGCCGACTGAGCCGGTTCGTAACCCGCAAGGAGGACGTGATGAGTGATGAGCAAGAGTTGCTGCCCAAGCCGAGCCACGAGGTTCGCCAGTGGGCAATGTTTTGTCACTTGTCCGCCTTGCTGGGGATCTGGGTTCCGTTCGGCACGCTGATCGGTCCGTTGATCCTGTGGCAGATGAAGCGCGAGACGGATCCGTTTATCGATGCCCAGGGCAAGGAAGCGCTGAATTTTCAGATCACCGTGGCGATTGCTTCGATGATCTGCTTCCTGCTGATGGTGCTGATCATCGGATTCGTGTTGTTCGGCCTGCTCGCCATTGGCGCGCTGGTGTTGACGATCATCGGCGGCGTAAAAGCCAATGAAGGTTTTCCGTACCGTTACCCATTTACCTGGCGCTTGATCAAATAGCATTCAGCCGAAATGTGCATGTTGGAATAATTAGTTCTGCATGTTTAAAAGCCCTGACTTGTCAGGGCTTTTTTGCAACTAAATAAACCTGAATTCCTCGTAGGAATAATCTGCCTGCGATGAATGGCAGAAGAATTTTATATATTCATCAGCCTTACATTTTTAGTCACAACTGCAATGCCTTGATACGGCCAAAGGTCATTGGCAGCATGACTTTGCGCTTGTTAAGGTTGTCGCACGTCATATTCCTTCAGAAATATTTCGATATATTCAGGCCATCGAAGGCTCTTGAATTTCAGTGTTTCCAGTGTTGAAACAGCCAGCCGATTCGTGAGGCGTATCCAGGGAAAAGTTCGCCTCCGACTATATAGCCAAGAATAATCCCGATGATTCAGCTCGATTTTTACGGCACGCTCGTGGCCGCTTCCCTTGTACTTCTGCTGGGGCGTGGTCTTGTTACCCGTGTTGGTGTACTGCGCAATTTCAATATTCCCGAACCTGTCGCGGGTGGCCTGTTGGTTGCTCTGGTTCTTCTGGTATTGCGAGCGCTCGATATAGAAGTCCGGTTCGATACCTCGTTGCAGGCGCCGCTGATGCTGGCGTTTTTTGCCACTATCGGTCTGAGTGCAGACTTCGCCAGCCTGAAGAAGGGCGGTCGCGTAGTCGGGATATTTCTATTGGCGGTCACCGGCCTCCTGATCCTGCAGAACGCCATGGGCATCGGACTCGCCACAATGCTTGGGCTCGATCCGCTGATGGGGCTGTTGACGGGCTCAATCACGCTGGCCGGTGGTCACGGAACTGGCGCCGCGTGGGGAACGGTATTCAGCGAGAAATACGGTCTGGCTTCAGCCTCCGAGCTGGCAATCGCCTCGGCGACATTCGGTCTGGTGCTGGGTGGGCTGATCGGCGGGCCGGTTGCTCGTCTGCTGATCAAGCGGGTCGAGGTGCCGGGTTGCCACGCGCAGGAGGCGCCGCGCCTGCCAAAGGGTTTTGAACAGCCGAACAAGGAGCGTTCGATCACGCCATTCTCGTTCATCGAAACCCTGGCACTGATCGCGGTCAGCCTGCTGGTCGGCACTCTGTTGAACGGGCTGCTGCATGGCACGGCATTCGAGTTGCCGACATTCGTTTGTGTCTTGTTCGTGGGCGTCGTGCTGCGCAACGGCCTCTCTGCGTTTGGTCTGTATCAGGTCTTCGAGCGGGAAGTCTCGGTGCTGGGCAACGTCAGCCTGTCGCTGTTTCTGGCGATTGCGCTGATGTCGCTCAAGCTGTGGGACCTGGCAGCGCTGGCGTTGCCGATCTTCATCATTCTGGCGGTACAGACACTGGTCATGGCGCTGTTCGCGGTATTCGTGACGTTCAGGGTGATGGGCCGCAACTACGATGCGGCGGTGCTGGCGGCCGGCCATTGCGGTTTCGGCCTCGGTGCGACGCCGACCGCCATCGCCAACATGCAAGCGGTGACGCAGCGTTACGGGCCTTCGCAGATCGCGTTTCTGGTCGTGCCGATGGTGGGGGCATTCTTCATCGATATCATCAATGTCATCGTGATCAAGTTGTACCTGGCGCTGCCGTTTTTCGCTGCGGTCTAAAGCACATTTCAGACTGAGGCTGATGCATAAAAAATGCCCGTATCCTGCGATACGGGCATTTTTTCTACTGCGAAACGACGCTTAGATGGTCAGCGTCCAGTCGTAGTCGACGATCAGCGGCGCGTGTTGCGAGAACCGAGGCTGACGCGGCAGGCGTGCGCTGCGCACGAAGCGCCGCAGGCCCGGGGTCAGGATCTGGTAGTCGAAGCGCCAGCCAAGGTTCAGCATCTCGGCCTGTTCGTTGTCCGGCCACCAGCTGTACTGGTCGCCTTCGCGGCTGACTTCGCGCAGGGCGTCGACGTAGCCCATGTTGCCGACAATCTCGTCCATCCAGGCGCGTTCTGGCGCCAGGAAGCCCGGAGATTGCTGGCTGTCGCGCCAGTTCTTGATGTCGAGCTTCTGCTGCGCGACGTACAGCGAGCCACAATAAATGTACTCGCGACGTTTGCGCCGCTGTTTGTCCAGGTACTTGCCGAAGTCGTCCATGAGCTTGAACTTCTGGTTCAAGTCCTCATCGCCGTTCATCCCCGAAGGAAGCAGCAAGGTGGCAATACTGACTTTGTCGAAATCTGCTTGCAGGTAGCGCCCGTAGCGGTCGGCCGTCTCGAAACCGAGACCGCTGATGACAGCCTTCGGTTGCAACCGCGAATACAAAGCCACGCCGCCTTGGGCAGGGACTTCAGCATCGCAGGCATAAAGGAAGTAGCCGTCCAGTTGGAAGGCTGGGTCATCCAGTTCAAAGGCGGAGGCACGGGTGTCCTGCAGGCAGATGACGTCGGCATTCTGTGCTTGCAGCCAACTGAGCAAACCGCGCTCGACTGCAGCCTGAATACCATTGACGTTCACACTGATGATCCGCATAAATGGCCCCAAAAATCGCGTGCGTGTATGATACACGGCGTCAAGCTAATTAGCTAAATCCGTGGTATTTGGGGTTTTTTTCATGCAAGCGTATCAGCGCGATTTCATTCGTTTTGCCATCGATCGCGGCGTTTTGCGCTTCGGTGAGTTCACCCTGAAGTCCGGACGCACCAGTCCTTACTTCTTCAACGCCGGCCTGTTCAACTCGGGTTCTGCACTGGCGCAGCTGGGTCGTTTCTACGCCGCAGCCATCGCCGAGAGCGGTATTCCGTTCGACGTGCTGTTCGGCCCGGCCTACAAAGGCATCCCGCTGGCGGCAACCACTGCCGTGGCGCTGGCCGAACACCACAACCGTGACCTGCCATGGTGCTTCAACCGCAAGGAAGCCAAGGCCCACGGCGAGGGCGGCAGCCTGGTCGGCGCACCGCTGACCGGTGAAGTGCTGATCATCGACGACGTGATCACCGCCGGCACCGCGATCCGTGAAGTGATGCAGATCATCGCTTCCCAGGACGGCGCCAAGGCCGCCGGCGTGCTGATCGCCCTGAACCGTCAGGAGCGCGGCAACGGCGAGCTGTCGGCGATTCAGGAAGTCGAGCGCGATTTCGGCATCCCGGTCATCAGCATCGTGTCGCTGAACCAGGTGCTGGAATTCCTGGCTGACGATCCGCAGCTCAAGCAGCACCTGCCAGCCGTTGAAGCCTATCGCGCCCAGTTCGGCGTCTGATCACTTCTTCCAGGCAAAAAAAGACCCCGCTCAGTCAGGCTGAGCGGGGTTTTTTTATTTACGCGATCGCTTAAGGACGCTTGCGATTGCTGATCAGCGTGCCCACACCGGTGTCGGTGAAGATTTCCAGCAGGATCGCGTTCGGTACACGACCGTCAATGATCAGCGAGCTGCCCACGCCGCCCTGAACCGCTTCCAGTGCACAACGGATCTTTGGCAGCATGCCGCCGTAGATGGTGCCGTCGGCGATCAGGTCGTCGACCTGCTGGGTGCTCAGGCCGGTCAGCACGGTGCCCGACTTGTCCATCAGGCCGGCGATGTTGGTCAGCAGCATCAGCTTCTCGGCTTTCAGCGCTTCAGCAACCTTGCCGGCCACCAGGTCAGCGTTGATGTTGTACGACTCGCCGTTTTCACCCACGCCAATCGGCGCGATCACCGGAATGAAGTTGCCTTTGACCAGCAGGTTCAGCAGTTCGGTGTTGATCCCGACCACTTCGCCCACCTGACCGATGTCGATGATTTCCGGCTGGGTCATCTCCGGGGTCTGGCGGGTGACGGTGAGCTTCTTCGCACGAATCAGCCCGGCGTCTTTGCCGGTCAGGCCGATGGCGCTGCCGCCGTGACGGTTGATCAGGTTGACGATGCTTTTGTTGACCTGGCCGCCGAGGACCATTTCCACCACGTCCATGGTCGCCGCGTCGGTGACGCGCATGCCGTCGACGAAGTGGCTTTCGATCGACAGGCGCTTGAGCAGATCACCGATCTGCGGGCCGCCGCCGTGAACCACGACCGGGTTGATGCCGACGGCTTTCATCAAGACGATGTCGCGGGCGAAGCCGGTTTTCAGCTCCTCGCTTTCCATCGCGTTGCCGCCGTATTTGATCACCAGGGTCTTGCCGACATAACGTCGGATGTAAGGCAACGCTTCGGACAGGACCTTGGCGGTTTGGGCGGCGGCTTCGCGTTCGAGGGTCATTCAGGGCTCCGGGTGAATCAGAACGGTAGTTGGAGATCAGGTGCAACGCGTTTCAACTGGGCATGGAACACAGCCTTGATGCGCTGCAATTCAGCCTCGTCATCGGCCTCGAAGCGCAGCACCAGCACCGGTGTGGTGTTGGAGGCGCGCACCAGGCCCCAGCCTTTGGCGTAATCGACCCGCACGCCGTCAATGGTGGTCAGGTCGGCGCCTGGACCCCACTGCGCATCGTGCAGTGCATCAATGATGCTGAATTTGCTCTCTTCGGTCACATGGATATTGATTTCCGGCGTGGAAATATCGTTCGGGAAGGTCGCGAACAGCGTTTCCGCGTCGGATTTTTCCTTGCTGAGGATTTCCAGCAGCCGTGCGGCGCTGTAAATGCCGTCGTCGAAACCGAACCAGCGTTCCTTGAAGAAGATGTGCCCGCTCATTTCTCCGGCCAGCAATGCGCCGGACTGTTTCATTTTCTTTTTGATCAACGAGTGACCGGTCTTCCACATTAACGACTGGCCACCGTATTCCTTGATCAGCGGAATCAGGCGACGGGTGCATTTGACGTCGAAGATGATTTCCGCGCCCGGATTGCGCGCCAGCACGTCGCGGGCAAACAGCATCAGCAGACGATCCGGGAACACGATGGTGCCGGTGTTGGTCACCACGCCGACGCGGTCGCCGTCGCCGTCGAAGGCCAGACCGATGTCAGCTTTGGTTTCCTTGACCTTGGCGATCAGGTCGACGAGGTTTTCAGGCTTGCCCGGGTCCGGGTGGTGGTTCGGGAAGTTGCCGTCGACTTCGCAGAACAGCGGGATGACTTCGCAGTTCAGCGCTTCGATCAGTTGCGGGGCGATCACGCCGGCCGCGCCGTTGCCGCAGTCGACCACGACTTTCAGGCGCCGGGCCAGTTTGATGTCCTGGACGATTTCGGTGGTGTAGCGGTCGAGGATCTCGACCTGGGTCACGCTGCCCTGGCCGCTGCTCAGGTTGCCGGTCTTGAGGCGCTCGTGCAGGGCCTGGATCTGTTCGTTGGCGAGGGTGTCGCCGGCGATCACGATCTTGAAGCCGTTGTAGTTCGACGGGTTGTGGCTGCCGGTGAGCATTACGCCGGATTTGCCGGCCAGCACGTTGGCGGCGTAGTACAGCGCCGGGGTCGGCACCAGGCCGACGTCGCTGACATGGCAGCCGCTTTCGGCGATACCGCGGATCAGCTCGGCAACCAGCTCGGGGCCGGACAGGCGGCCGTCACGGCCGACGGACACGTTCGGTTCACCCTGGGCCAGGCTCTGGGAGCCGATGGCGCGGCCGATCCAGTAAGCGGTTTCGGCATTGAGGAATTCCGGCACGGTGCCGCGAATGTCATAGGCGCGGAAGATGCTGTCGGGAAGCTTCGGGGCGACTTGGGCGGGGGTGCTCATCTGCGGAAATGCTCCATCTCGAAAGTGGCGGGACACACCGACGAATCATCTCGGCGGCAGGCTCAAACTGAAGGGTATGACGGCGGTTTTCACAGAGAGTTCGTGGTGTGAAAGGGCCATGACGCCTTGTCCGGCGTGGCTTTGGCCTGCCAATGCCTTGATTTTCGGCGCTAAACCTTGCAGATGACATTTTGAATTTCGTGGCAAGCAACGCGTACTCGCCACGACAGGTTTTCAGCCGATTACTTGGTGCCGGAGTGGCCGAAACCGCCAGCGCCACGCTCAGTTTCGACGAACTCTTCAACCATTTCGAAGTGCGCCTGCACCACCGGCACCAGCACCAGTTGCGCCAGACGTTCGCCGACCGGCATGGTGAATTCGGTCTGGCCCCGGTTCCAGCAGGACACCATCAGCGGGCCCTGGTAGTCGGAGTCGATCAGGCCGACCAGATTGCCCAGCACGATGCCGTGCTTATGGCCCATGCCCGAGCGCGGCAGGATCAGCGCGGCGAGGTTCGGGTCACCGATGTACACCGACAGCCCGGTAGGGATCAGCACGGTTTCACCCGGCTTGATCACGATGTCCTTTTCCAGCATGGCGCGCAGGTCGAGGCCGGCGGAGCCCGGTGTGGCGTATTGCGGCAGCGGGAATTCGGTACCGATGCGTGGGTCGAGGATCTTGGCTTGCAAAGCGTGCATGTAAATTAAACCTGGTTCAGACGTTCGGCGATAAAAGTGACGAGCTGGCGAGCAATCTTGCTCTTGCTGGTCTGGGCGAAAACCGTGGCGTGCAGCCCACGGTCGATGACGCTGCAGGCGTTTTCTTCGCTGTTGAAACCGATGCTCGGGTTGGCGACGTCGTTGGCGACGATCAGATCGAGATTCTTGTCCTTCAGCTTGCGTGCAGCGTAGTCGAGCAGGTGTTCGGTCTCGGCGGCGAAGCCGACACTGAACGGACGGTCGGGACGGGTCGCGATGGTGGCCAGGATGTCCGGGTTACGCACCATTTGCAGGACGAAGCCGTCACCGCTCGTAGGGTCTTTCTTCAATTTTTGCGGGGCGACGACTTCCGGACGGTAGTCCGCAACCGCCGCCGAGGCGATGAAGATGTCGCAAGGGATCGCGGCTTCGCAGGCAGCGAGCATGTCGCGGGCGCTGACCACGTCGATGCGGGTGACGCGATCCGGCGTCGGCAGGTGCACCGGGCCGCTGATCAGCGTGACGCGGGCGCCGGCTTCCACCGCCGCTTCCGCCAGGGCGAAGCCCATTTTGCCGGAACTGTGGTTGGTGATGTAGCGCACCGGGTCGATGTTTTCCTGGGTCGGGCCGGCGGTGATCACCACATGCTTGCCGGTCAGTGCCTGACGCTGGAAGCAGTCTGCCGCGAGCTGGGCCAGGTCGGTGGCTTCCATCATGCGGCCCATGCCGACGTCGCCGCAGGCCTGGCTGCCGGAGGCCGGGCCGAAGGTCTTCAGGCCACGGCTTTCAAGGAGTTGCAGGTTGGCCTGGGTCGCCGGGTCGCGCCACATGGCCTGGTTCATGGCCGGGGCGACAGCGACGATGGCGTCGGTGGCCAGCACCAGGGTGGTCAGCAGATCGTTGGCGATGCCCTGGGCCAGTCGGGCCAGCAGGTCGGCGGTGGCCGGGGCGATCAGCACCAGATCGGCCCATTTGGCCAGTTCGATGTGGCCCATCGCCGCTTCGGCGGCCGGGTCGAGCAGATCCAGGTGAACCGGGTGGCCGGACAGGGCCTGCATGGTCAGCGGGGTGATGAATTCGCTGCCGCCACGGGTCATGACCACGCGCACTTCGGCGCCCTGATCGATCAGGCGGCGCACAAGGTCGGCGCTCTTGTAGGCAGCGATACCGCCGCCGACGCCCAGAACGATGCGTTTCCGATACAGCCGCTGCATAGGTCTGCCTTTCATTTCGTTGGTGACATGCGTGGCGAAACCCCCTCCCCAGGGTGAATTCGCCCGCAAAAAAGATGGGCTACGATATCACAGCGACCGCTACGGAACAGCGGCGCCCACAGACAAGGAATGTGTATGAGTATTCGCGATTGGCCGGCGGCGGAAAGGCCGCGGGAGAAGCTGTTGGAACAGGGCTCGGGAAGTCTTTCCGATGCCGAATTGCTGGCGATTTTTCTACGCACCGGCGTATCCGGTAAAAGCGCGGTGGATCTGGCGCGACACTTGTTGAGTCAGTTCGGCAGCCTGCGGGCGTTGCTGGAGGCAGATCTCGGCGCGTTCAGCGAGCAATTGGGCCTGGGGCCGGCGAAGTTTGCCCAACTGCAGGCTGTGCTGGAGATGGGGCGGCGACATCTGGCCGAGCGCATGCGGCAGAAAACGGCGCTGGAGAATCCACAGGTGGTCCGTGATTACCTCAAGGCCATGTTGCGCCACGAGCCGCACGAGGTGTTCGGCTGCCTGTTTCTGGACTCCAAACATCAGGTGCTGACCTTTGAAACGCTGTTTCGCGGCTCGATCGACAACACTGCGGTGCATCCCCGGGAAGTGGTGAAGCGCTCGCTGGCCAATAACGCGGCAGCCGTGATCCTGTGCCATAACCACCCGTCGGGTAACACCGATCCCAGTCAGGCTGATCGATTATTGACCAAGCGATTGCAGAAGGCTTTGGAGCTGATCGACGTTCGGGTGCTCGATCACTTCGTCGTTGGCGATGGGGAACCGTTGTCGATGGCGGAGTGTGGCTGGATGTAGCTTGCAGCGACTGCAGTCGCTGCAAGCCGGGGCGGATTACTTGAGGGTGACCTTGGAGTAATCCTGCCGCCCGAACGGGCTCACCGAGTAACCCTGCACGTCTTTACGCGTCAGGGCGTAGGCGGTCGGATGCGCCAGCGGCAACCACAGCGCCTGTTGCTGGATCTGCGCCTGCGCCTGTTCGTAGAGCTTGGTGCGCACGCCCTGCTCACTGGTGGTCTTGCCGGCGCTGATCAGTTTGTCCAGGTCGGCGTTGCAGTAGCGGGCGAAGTTGGTGCCGGACTTCACTGCCGCGCAGGAAAACTGCGGGGTGAGGAAGTTGTCCGGGTCGCCGTTGTCGCCGGCCCAGCCCATGAACAGCAGGTCATGCTCGCCAGCCTTGGCACGACGAATCAGTTCACCCCATTCGATCACGCGGATTTCCGCCTGAATGCCGATTTCCGCCAGATCCGATTGCAGCAGTTGTGCACCCAGGCTCGGGTTCGGGTTGAGCAGGCTGCCGGACGGACGCGTCCAGATGGTGGTCTGGAAACCGTCCTTCAGTCCGGCCTTGGCCAGCAAGGCCTTGGCTTTTGCCGCGTCATGCGGGTAACCCGGCAGATTCTTCGCGTAGCTCCAGGTGTTCGGTGGGTACGGGCCGTTGGCGGGTTCGGCGGTGTCTTCGAACACAGCTTTCAGGTAGTTGGCCTTATCGAAGGCGAGGTTGATCGCCTGACGCACTTCCGGCTTGTCCAATGGTGGATGCTGACTGTTGATGCCAACGAAAGCAGTCATGAACGCGTCAGTCTTTTCGACTTTCAGCGTCGGCTCTTCCTTCGCGGCCTGTACGTCCAATGGTTTTGGCGACAGGGCGATCTGACACTCGTTACGCCGCAGTTTTTGCAGGCGCACGTTGGCGTCCGGGGTGATGGCGAAGATCAACGGATCCACCGCAGGCTTGCCGCCAAAGTAGTCCGGGTTGGCCTTGTAGCGGATCGAGGCGTCTTTCTGGAACCGGGTGAACACGAACGGGCCGGTGCCGATCGGCTGGCTGTTGAGCTTGTCGGTCGCGTTGGCCTTGAGCAGCTTGTCGGCGTATTCGGCGGAATAGATCGAGGCGAAACCCATGCTCAGGGTCGCCAGGAACGTTGAGTCCGGATGATCGAGGGTGAAGCGCACGGTCAGCGGGTCCAGTGCGTCGATCTTCTTGATCAGGCTCGGCAACTGCATCGATTGGGCGTGTGGAAAGCCGCTCTGGGCAACCTTGTGCCACGGATTGGCCGGGTCGAGCATGCGGTCGAAGCTGAATTTGACGTCTTCGGCAGTCAGTTCACGGGTCGGCTTGAAGTACTCGGTGCTGTGGAACTTCACCTGCGGGTGCAGTTTGAATATATAAGTCAGGCCGTCGGTGCTGACTTCCCAGCTGTCGGCCAGGCTCGGGACCACTTTGCCGGTTACCGTATCGAAGTCCACCAGGCGGTTCATCAGCACATCGGCCGAGGCGTTGGTGGTGGTCAGCGAGTTGTACTGCACCACGTCGAACCCTTCGGGGCTGGCCTCGGTGCACACGCTCAGGGCGGCGGCATGGGCCAGGGGGCTCAGCAATAACGGGGCGAGCAACAGGGGGAGGGCAGCGAGGCGCATGGTCGGCTTCCTTTACAGATCGAAGGCCCATCTGCAAGTGCAGTCTGGAAAAGGCCTACCCTAGTGGTCGCGATTGCAAATGACTATCCCCTTTTTGCATTTTCGGGGCCTGAAGACTGAGGATTTGTCGGAAGTGGCGGCAGGAAAAGTCTCGAATGCGGGTATGATCGGTTTTCTTCGACGAATGGTAAAAATTGCCGCCAGCCTTTGCCCAAGGCGCTTGCAGGCAGAAAAAGCGGCTTTTTGGCCATTCATTGCACACGGAAAGTTGTTGCTCCGTGGTCTTTCTGGTATAAAGCAGCGCTCTTTTCTAGGGGCCCGGTTCCTTCGCTTGTAGGTGTAGCCGGTAAGACCTCTAAAGAATCGCGGCGCCTGGCGCCACAATGACTAGAGATTAAGCGGCCAACCCATGCCGGGTTGGGCATGTGGTTTTAGAGGGCTGAGGCATGTCTAGAGTATGTCAAGTTACCGGTAAGGGTCCGGTAACCGGGAATAACATTTCCCACGCAAACAACAAAACCCGTCGTCGTTTCCTGCCGAACCTGCAGCATCACCGCTTCTGGGTTGAAGAAGAGAAACGTTTCGTACGCCTGCGCGTTTCCGCCAAAGGCATGCGTATCATCGACAAGCGTGGCATCAGCGTTGTGCTGGCCGAGCTGCGTCGCGACGGCAAGATTTAAGGGAGCTAATCATGCGTGAATTGATTCGTTTGATTTCGAGCGCCGGTACTGGTCACTTCTACACTACCGACAAGAACAAGCGTACTACCCCGGACAAAATCGAGATCAAGAAATATGATCCGGTTGTTCGCAAGCACGTGATCTACAAGGAAGGCAAAATCAAGTAATTGATTTTTCCCGACTTACGAAAAAGGCCCGTATCTCACGATACGGGCCTTTTTTGTTGCCTGGCGAAAGGCTTCAGGCCTTCTGTTCGAAGATCACGTAGACCTTGCGGCATGCCTCCAGCACTTCCCAGGTGCCACGGAAGCCAGCCGGAATCACGAAGCGGTCGCCGACACGCAAAGTCTTGGCATTGCCTTCGCCGTCACGCAGCACCGAAACGCCCTGGAGGATTTCGCAGTATTCGTGTTCGGTGTAATTCACCGTCCACTGACCCACCGCACCTTCCCACACGCCGACGCCCATTTGCCCGCAAGGGCTGTCGTACTGATTGAACACCGCTTGTTCGGGATCGCCCTTGAGTACTTTGGCCGGGTCCGGGCGGTAGCGATCGGCCTGGTCCATGGTCAGGCTGATGTCGACGACGTTCTGGATGTTCATTGTTGTTTTCTCCTGTGATGACGGCGCGATGGCTTGAAAGGGCCAAAGTCTATGTTGATTAAATTGAACGCCGCAAGGCGATATAGAAGCCTTATGTCAAATATATTGAAACAACCCCGGCCGCTGGTTTAGGGTGGCGGGTGCCTTGGGCCGAAAACAGGCTGGCCGGGCAGAATTCCTGAGGACGCCGGCGAAGATCGCGCGGCGCTCGTATTCAACAAGAGGAGGACACTCGAATGACCACCCTGACTCGTGCCGACTGGGAACAACGCGCCCGCGACCTGAAGATCGAAGGCCGCGCCTACCTCAATGGCGAGTACACCGATGCCGTCTCCGGCGAGACCTTCGAGTGCATCAGCCCGGTCGATGGCCGTCTGCTGGGCAAGATTGCCAGCTGTGACGCCGCCGATGCCCAGCGCGCCGTGGAAAACGCCCGCGCCACGTTCAATTCCGGTGTCTGGTCGCGCCTGGCGCCGACCAAACGCAAAGCCACCATGATCCGTTTCGCCGGTCTGCTCAAGCAGCACGCCGAAGAGCTGGCCCTGCTCGAAACCCTCGACATGGGCAAGCCGATCAGCGATTCGCTATACATCGACGTGCCGGGTGCCGCGCAAGCCCTGAGCTGGAGCGGTGAAGCGATCGACAAGATCTACGACGAAGTCGCCGCCACCCCGCACGACCAACTGGGTCTGGTAACCCGCGAGCCAGTGGGCGTGGTCGGTGCCATCGTGCCGTGGAACTTCCCGCTGATGATGGCCTGCTGGAAGCTCGGCCCGGCGCTGTCGACCGGTAACTCGGTGATCCTCAAGCCGTCGGAAAAATCCCCGCTGACCGCCATCCGCATCGCCGAACTGGCGGTCGAGGCCGGCATACCGAAAGGTGTGCTGAACGTGCTGCCGGGTTACGGCCACACCGTCGGCAAGGCGCTCGCTCTGCACAATGACGTCGACACCCTGGTGTTCACCGGTTCGACCAAGATCGCCAAGCAACTGATGATCTACTCCGGCGAATCGAACATGAAACGCGTCTGGCTGGAAGCCGGCGGCAAGAGCCCGAACATCGTGTTTGCCGATGCGCCGGACCTGCAAGCCGCCGCCGAATCCGCCGCCAGCGCCATCGCCTTCAACCAGGGCGAAGTCTGCACCGCCGGCTCCCGTCTGCTGGTCGAGCGTTCGATCAAGGACAAATTCCTGCCGATGGTGATCGAGGCGCTGAAAGCCTGGAAACCGGGCAACCCGCTGGACCCGGCCACCAACGTGGGTGCGCTGGTCGACACCCAACAAATGAACACTGTGCTGTCCTACATCGAGTCGGGCCACACCGACGGCGCCAAACTGGTGGCCGGCGGCAAGCGCATCCTTCAGGAAACCGGTGGCACCTACGTCGAGCCGACGATTTTCGACGGCGTGAGCAATGCGATGAAGATCGCTCAGGAAGAGATCTTCGGCCCGGTGCTGTCGGTCATTGCCTTCGATACCGCCGAGGAGGCGATCAACATCGCCAACGACACGCCTTACGGTCTGGCGGCAGCGGTCTGGACCCAGGATATCTCCAAGGCGCACCTGACCGCCAAGGCACTGCGTGCCGGCAGCGTGTGGGTCAACCAGTACGATGGCGGCGACATGACCGCACCGTTCGGCGGCTTCAAGCAGTCGGGCAACGGCCGTGACAAGTCGCTGCACGCGTTCGACAAATACACCGAGCTGAAGGCGACCTGGATCAAGCTGTAAAACGTTGAGGGAGCCTGCTCAGGCGGGCTCCCGAACGATACAAAGATCCCTGTGGGAGCGAGCTTGCTCGCGATAGCGGTGTATCCGTCAGCAAATCGGCTGAATGTGAAACCGTTTTCGCGAGCAAGCCCGCTCCCACAGTGTTTTGTGGTGCACATAAAAATTATCCACAGGAGCGTGGACCATGCGTTGGGCGACGTATTTCGCCGTGTTGGCGTCTGTCTTGAGTGTTGGCCTGGCCCTTGGCGTCAGCATGCCGCTGGTGTCGTTGCGTCTGGAGGGCTGGGGTTATGGTTCGTTCGCCATCGGCGTGATGGCGGCGATGCCGGCCATTGGCGTGTTGCTGGGGGCGAAGGTTTCCAGTCATCTGGCGGCGCGCTTCGGCACGGCGAATCTGATGCGTCTGTGCCTTTGGGGCGGGGCGTTGTCCATCGGTTTTCTGGCGCTGCTGCCGAGCTACCCGATCTGGCTGGTGCTGCGGCTGATGATCGGGGTGATCCTGACCATTGTCTTCATCCTCGGCGAGAGCTGGATCAATCAACTGGTGGTCGAGCAGTGGCGCGGGCGATTGGTGGCGCTGTATGGCAGCAGTTATGCGCTCAGCCAGCTGTCCGGCCCGTTGCTGCTGGGCGCACTTGGCACCGAGCATGATTACGGCTTCTGGGTAGGTGTCGGCCTTTTGATCGCTGCGCCACTTCTGTTGCTGGGTCGCAGCGGTGCGCCGAGCAGTGAAGCCAGCAGCGTGACCTTCGGCGATCTGTGGGGGTTCAGTCGCGAATTGCCGGCAATTGCCTGGGCGGTGTCGTTGTTCGCCGCGTTCGAGGCGATGATCCTGACCCTGTTGCCGGTGTACTGCCTGCAACAGGGCTTCACGGCGGAAATAGCGCTGGCGATGGTCAGCACCGTGGTGGTGGGCGACGCGCTGCTGCAATTGCCCATCGGTGCGCTGGCCGACTACCTGTCGCGGCGAACCTTGTTCGCCGGTTGCGCCGTGGTGCTGATGCTGTCGAGTCTGGCGATCCCGATGCTGATCGACACCCTGCTGATCTGGCCGTTGTGGGTGCTGTTCGGCGCCAGTGCCGGTGGCTTGTTCACCCTGTCGCTGATCCTGATCGGCGAGCGCTACCGTGATGACGCGCTGGTGCGCGCCAATGCGCATGTCGCGCAGCTGTGGGGTGTTGGTTGCCTGATTGGCCCGTTGGCGGCGGGGGCGGGCAGCCAATGGATCAGCGGGCACGCGTTGCCGTGGTTCATGGCGGCCGGGGCGTTCGGGCTGGTGATTCTGCTGTCGCGGCAGGGGGCGTTCGGCAAGGTGCCGGAGCCTGCCTGATGACCCGGCTGGAGCGGACGGCTACAGCATCCGCTCCAGTCCCACCGTGGTGCTGAACCACGCATTGAAGCGCCGCCACCAGCTGCCGGGTTCCTTGGTCAACGTGTGCATCTGACCGTTGTCTTCGGTGACCCAGACGACTTTCCCGTCCTGAAGTTTTGCTTCATAGCTCAGCGCTGGCGCCATGCCCTGCAAGGCCAGTTCCCGAACGTGGGCAGCCAGTTCGGGACTGTCCACCAGCACCCCGACTTCGGTGTTCCACAGCACCGAGCGCGGGTCGAAATTGAACGAGCCGATGAACGCTTTTTTTCCGTCGAAGATCATCGCCTTGCTGTGCAGGCTGGAATCCGAGCCGCGAAACGATTTGCTGTAAAACAGGTGCGGGCCGCTGCCGAAGTTATCCCCGGGCTGGCGCCGCAGCTCATACAACTTCACGCCATGTTCCAGCAATGCCTTGCGATAGGGCGCGTAACCCCCGTGCACCGCCGGCACGTCGGTGGCTTCCAGCGAGTTGGTCAGCAGGCTCACCGAAACGCCCGCATCGGCACGGCCAGTCAAGTAAACCAGCCCTGGCTGACCCGGCACGAAGTAGGCGGAAATCATCATCAGCTCCTTGGTGACGCCCCGCAGCTCCGGTGCCAGTTGTGTGGTCAGCAGCAGTTGCGGATCCGGCTCGCCGTCCGCCAGCACCTTGCTCGGTGCATCCCACAGCGCCTGGTTCCAGGCCCAGATCAGCTCCCGGCGCCAGATGTCCATGCGCGGATGGGTAGTGAAGGTCATCAATTGCTGATACAGCGCGTGGTTCTGTTTGCGGGTTTCTTCGAGGGACTCTTCCAGGCGCGTGCGGGTGTTCTGCAGATCTTTGGCCGAGGGCTTGCTGGAGAGAAATTCCTCGATCGGCTTGCTCAGGGCGCTGTTCCAGTACTGATCGAAGCCGTGCCCGAGCTGTTCGGCGACCGGCCCGACGCTGAGCATGTCGATGTCGGTGAAGTTCAGGTTGGGCTCGGCATCGAAATACTCGTCACCCAGATTGCGCCCGCCGACAATGGCGGCGCTGTTGTCCGCCAGCCACAGTTTGTTGTGCATGCGCCGGTGTTGCTGCGACAGGTTGAACAGGCGGCCTGCGGCACGGGTCACGCCAGTGCTGCGGCCCAGGTGCAGTGGATTGAACAGGCGGATCTGGATATTCGGATGCGCCGCCAGCGTGGCGATGATCAGGTCGAGGCCGTCGCTGGTGGTGTCGTCCAGCAGGATGCGTACCCGTACGCCACGGTCGGCAGCCTTCAGCACTTCTTCCACCAGCATCCGCGTACTGATGCCGTCGTGGACGATGTAGTACTGCAAATCGAGGCTGCTCTGGGCGTTGCGGATCAACTCGGCACGGGCGGTGAAGGCTTCGGTGCTGTTGGACAGCAGGCGAAAGCCGGACTGGCCTTTGTACGGCGCCGCCTGGGCCTGGATAGAGCGGCCGAAGCTCGATGCAGAGGCCGGCAATGCCTGGCTTGGCTCGCGCGGCACGTCGAGGGTCGCGCAACCGCCCAGGAACGAGGCGAGTAGCAGCAGAGCGAGTAGGGGCTGTCTGAAGCTCACGTAGGATCGTTCCGATTGGCGGCAAGGGTCGGCATATGGACGCGGGTCTCTGGAAAAAGGTCAGTCGGCTTCAGCGAGCAGCTTGATCGCCGCCGCACCGACTTTGCGCACGGCTTCTTCGATGAGCGGTGTCGGCTTGGCAGCGTAGTTCATGCGCAGGCAATTGCGGTACTTGCCCGAGGCGGAAAAAATACTGCCGACAGCAATCTGTACGCCTTGATCGTGCAGTGCGCGATTCAGTTTCAGCGTATCGAAACCTTCCGGCAGTTCGACCCAGAGCATGAAGCTGCCCTGCGGGCGGCTGGCGCGAGTGCCGGCCGGGAAATAACGGGTCACCCAATCGATCATCACGTCGCGATTACGCTGATATTGCGTACGCATCCGCCGCAAATGTGGTTCGAAGTGCCCGGCTTTCAGAAACTCGGCGATGGCGATCTGCGGTTGTGGCGCGGTGGAGCCGGTGCTGATGTATTTCATGTGCAGCACCCGCTCGAGGTATCGACCCGGCGCGACCCAGCCGATACGCAGCCCCGGCGCGAGGGTCTTGGAGAACGAACTGCACAGCAACACACGGCCGTCTTCGTCGAAGGATTTGATCGTACGTGGGCGCGGATAGGTGTAGGCCAGTTCGCCATACACGTCGTCCTCGATGATCGCCACGTCGAAGCGCTGGGCCAGCGTCAACAACGCGCGTTTGCGCGACTCCGGCATGATGTAGCCGAGGGGGTTGTTGCAGTTGGGCGTGAGCTGGATGACCTTGATCGGCCACTGCTCCAGTGCCAGTTCCAGGGCTTCGAGGCTGATGCCGGTGAGCGGGTCGGTGGGGATTTCCAGGGCTTTCATGCCCAGCCCTTTGAGGGTCTGCATGGCGCCGTGAAAGCTTGGCGAATCCACCGCGACGATGTCCCCCGGCTCGCAGATCGCGTGGATGCTGGTGGACAGCGCTTCGTGGCAACCGGTGGTGACGACGAGGTCGCTGGCGCTCAACTGGCAACCCGAATCGAGCATCAGCCGGGCGATCTGCTCGCGCAGTTCGAGGGTGCCGTGGATATTATCGTAATACAGACCGGGCATGTCCTGGCGGCGACTGATACGGGCCAGCCCGCGCAGCAGCGGCTTCATCGTCGGTGACGAGATGTCCGGCATGCCGCGACCGAGCTGCACCACGTCCTTGCGCGGCACGGCGCGAATCAGTTCCAGCACCTGATCCCACTGGGAAATCTCCACCGGACGCTGGGCCGGACGCCCGATGGCCGGCAGTTCCGGTAGCTCGCGGCCAACCGGCACGAAGTAGCCGGACTTGGGTTTTGGCGTGGCCAGGCCGCTGTCTTCCAGCATTCGATAGGCCTGCTGCACCGTGCTCAGGCTCACCCCATGTTCTACGCTCAAGGCGCGCACCGACGGCAGGCGATCGCCAGGACGGTAGAAGCCTTGTTCGATGCGGGTGCCGAGCAACTCGGCAAGGTTCACATACAGGGTCATGGCACTGCCTCGATGCAGGTGATTCGAAAAACCAGTACAGATGCGGCGTAAATCGACAATTCAGTCCCGGAGACAGCAAATCTGTATGGAAATAATACAGATGTGTTGAATCTGTAATGCTTTTGTCGGCCCGCGCATCATGGAATCTCTGGCTACCCAAGTAAACAGGAGCGACAAAAATGAACGGCTTGAGCGATGTGCGGCTGACGTTACACAGTCAGGAACTGGAGGCAGGGCAACAGGACAACGCGCGCAACGAGATGCTGCGCAACGCGCCGTCCGGCCTGAGTCGCTGGGGTCTGTTCTGGCATCGTCTGCACACACGCAAAGCGTTGCTGGGCCTGACACCGGAACAGCTCAAGGATGTCGGGCTGACCCGGGAGCAGGCGCTGGAGGAGGGGTTGAAGCCGTTCTGGCGGATCTGAGATCTGTATCAGGATTGTTCCCACGCTCTGCGTGGGAACGATCTCAGACCAGTTCTTTGAGCCGATGCCACAACATCCCCAACGCCAGCAACGGCGAGCGCAGATGCTTGCCGCCTGGGAAGGTGATGTGTGGCACTTTGGCGAACAGATCAAAGCCGCCACTGTGCTGGCCGCTGATGGCCTCGGCCAGCAACTTGCCCGCCAGGTGCGTGGCATTCACGCCGTGGCCGGAATAGGCCTGGGCGTAATACACGTTCGGCTGATCGCTTATCCGGCCAATCTGCGGCAGGCGGTTGGCACCGATGCCGATCATCCCGCCCCACTGATAATCGATCTTCGCCGAGGCGAGCTGCGGGAACACCTCCAGCATCTTCGGCCGCATGTACGCGCCGATGTCTTTCGGGTCTCGCCCCGAGTAATGGCAGGCACCGCCGAACAACAGGCGACGGTCCGCCGAGAGCCGGTAGTAATCCAGCGCCACCCGTTGATCGCAGACCGCCATGTTCTGCGGCAGCAGGGCGTGGGCCTGTTCTTCGCTCAGTGGTTCAGTGGCGATGATGTAGCTGCCGGCCGGCAGCACCTTGCCGCTGAGTTGCGGATTCAGATTGTTGAGATAGGCATTGCAGCCCAGCACAAGGGTCTTTGCCCGCACCGAACCTTGCGCCGTATGGACCCGGACTTCGGGGCCGTAGTCGATGCGGGTGACCGCCGATTGCTCGAACAGCTTCACCCCCAGTTGCTGCGCTGCTGCGGCTTCGCCTAGTGCCAGGTTCAGCGGATGCAGATGGCCGGAACCCATGTCGATCAAGCCACCGACATAGCGTTTGGAGCCGACCACGGTGTGCATCTCGTTGGCCTGCAGCAGGCGGGTTTTGTAGCGGTAACCGAGGCCGCGCAACTCTTCAGCGTCTTCGGCAAAGCCTTCCAGGTCGGAAGGTTTGTTGGCGAGGTCGCAGTAACCCCAGGTCAGGTCGCAGGGGATCTGAAACTTCTCGACGCGCTGTCGGACGATTTCCACCGCTTCCAGTCCCATGAGTTTCATCTGACGCACACCGTCGGCGCCGATCACGTTGGCGAACTGATCGAGGCCGTGACCGACCCCGCGAATCAACTGTCCGCCGTTACGGCCGCTGGCTCCCCAGCCGATCCGGTGCGCCTCCAGCAGCACCACGCTCAAGCCGCGCTCGGCCAGTTCCAGCGCGGTGTTCAGCCCGGAGAAGCCGCCACCGACCACGCACACGTCCGCGATCAGCTCACCTTGCAGCACCGGATGGTTGGGCTGCGGCAGGCTGCTGGCGGCGTAATAAGAGGCAACGTGGGGTTGGCTCGCGAAGGCTTGGGCGCGGGCATTCATGGGCGTCATCCTGAGCGGGTGTCGAGAAAATTTGACGGAGCATAAGCCGCAGGCCCGAGGCCGGGCAACATTGGTCGGCCTGTGGTGTCTGGATCGCGGCTTTTGCGGCACAATTGCCGCCTATTCCGCTCCGGTTACCGCTGCAATGAGCTGCAACAGTCAGAAAATCCGCACCCTGCGTCAGCAGATTCCCACGTTCGAGTGCGTGCCGGGCTGTCACGACTGCTGCGGGCCGGTGACCACTTCGCCCGAGGAAATGTTCCGGCTGCCGCGCAAGACCCGCGCCGAGCAGGATGCGGCCATGGAAGAACTCAACTGCGTACACCTGGGGCCGAACGGCTGCACGGTGTATGACGAACGGCCGCTGATCTGCCGCTTGTTCGGCACCACCCGGACCTTGCCGTGCCCCAACGGCCGGCGGCCGGTGGAGCTGATTCACCCACGGGTCGAGAAGCAGGTGTTCGAATACATGGCCGAGAACCGGCAGGTGCTGGTCTGAGCGATCAGTCCGGAATCGGCAGGCTCAGACTCTCTTTCACTTCTTCCATCACGATGTAGCTCTTGGATTCGCGCACGTGCGGCAGCTTGAGCAGGATGTCGCCCAGCAGCTTGCGGTACGAAGCCATCTCGGAAATCCGCGCCTTCACCAGATAGTCGAAATCCCCTGACACCAGGTGGCACTCCAGCACGTGGGGCAGTTTCAGCACGGCGCGTCGGAACTCTTCGAACGTGTCGCCGGATTTGTAGTCGAGGCTGATCTCGACGAACACCAGCAGGCTGCCCTTCAAGTGCTGCGGATTCAGCCGGGCGTTGTAGCCCATGATGATCCCCTCGCGCTCCAGCCGCCGCACCCGCTCCGTGCATGGCGTGGTGGAGAGCCCGACCTTCTCGCCCAGTTCAGTGAATGAAATCCGCCCGTCCGCCTGCAGGATCCGCAAGATGTTGCGGTCGATCTTGTCCAGCTCACGTTTGGTCTGAGTGTTGGTACGCATAGGGGATGCGCCTCCGTGAAAAGGGTTTTTGCCGAGAATTGTCGCCAAATATAGGCGCTTATACAGTGAAAAGCACTGGCGAATCTTTTTTACACTGCGCGCATCATTGCTCTAACAACAGACGTACGCGGCACGCCGCGAGAGGGATACAAAAATGCGCGTTATGGTCTTGGGTAGCGGCGTCATCGGTACCGCCAGTGCTTACTATCTGGCCCGTGCCGGGTTTGAAGTGGTGGTGGTCGACCGGCAGCCAGCCGCGGCCATGGAGACCAGTTTCGCCAACGCCGGCCAGGTCTCGCCGGGCTATGCCTCGCCGTGGGCTGCGCCGGGCGTTCCGCTCAAGGCCATCAAGTGGCTGCTGCAACGCCACGCGCCGCTGGCGATCAAGGCCACCGCCGACATTGACCAGTACCTGTGGATGGCGCAGATGCTGCGCAACTGCACCGCCAATCGTTACGCGGTGAACAAGGAGCGCATGGTGCGTCTGTCCGAGTACAGCCGCGACTGCCTCGATGAACTGCGCGCCGAAACCGGCATTGCCTACGAAGGCCGCAGCCTGGGCACTACCCAGCTGTTCCGCACTCAGGCGCAACTTGATGGCGCCGCCAAGGACATCGCCGTCCTGAAAGAGTCTGGCGTACCGTTCGAAGTCCTCGACCGCGCCGGCATTGCCCGCGTCGAGCCGGCGCTGGCCAGCGTCACCGACATCCTCGCCGGTGCCCTGCGCCTGCCGAACGACCAGACCGGCGACTGCCAGATCTTCACCACCCGCCTCGCCGAAATGGCCGTGAACCTGGGTGTGGAATTCCGTTTTGGTCAGGACATCCAGCGCCTCGACTTCGCCGGTGACCGCATCAACGGCGTGTGGATCGACGGCAAGCTGGAAACCGCCGACCGCTACGTGCTGGCCCTCGGCAGCTACTCGCCGCAATTGCTCAAGCCGCTGGGCATCAAGGCCCCGGTTTATCCGTTGAAGGGCTACTCGCTGACCGTGCCGATCACCAACCCGGCCATGGCCCCGACTTCGACCATTCTCGACGAGACCTACAAGGTCGCGATCACCCGTTTCGACAACCGCATCCGCGTTGGCGGCATGGCGGAGATCGCCGGTTTTGACCTGTCGCTGAACCCGCGTCGGCGCGAAACCCTGGAGATGATCGTCAACGACCTTTATCCTCAGGGCGGCAATCTGGCCGAAGCGAGTTTCTGGACCGGCCTGCGTCCAACCACGCCGGACGGCACCCCGATCGTCGGCGCCACCCCGTTCAAGAACCTGTTCCTGAACACCGGTCACGGCACCCTCGGCTGGACCATGGCGTGCGGCTCCGGTCGCTTGCTGGCTGACCTGATGGCGAAGAAAAAGCCGCAGATCAGCGCCGAAGGCCTCGATATTTCCCGTTATGGCAACAAGACCCAGGAGTCCGCAAAGCATGGCAATCCAGCGCCAGCTCACCAATGAGCGCATGAGTCAGATCGTCAGCCACAACGGTACGGTGTATCTGTCCGGGCAGGTCGGCGATGACTTCAACGCCGGTGTCGAACAGCAGACCCGCGACGTACTCGCCAATATCGAGCGTCTGCTGGATCTGGCCGGGACTGACAAGCAGCATCTGCTATCGGCGACGATCTACCTGAACGACATCGAGGCGCACTTCGCCGGAATGAACTCGGTGTGGGATCAGTGGCTGCCCAAAGGCGCCGCGCCGGCCCGGGCCACCGTCGAAGCGAAGATGGCCAAGCCGAGCATTCTGGTCGAGATCTCCATCGTCGCCGCGTTGCCGTAAACCGTTGTAAAGATCCCTCTCCCGGTGCTGTTGGCGGTTCACGTCGTCAGCCAGCGCCGGTTTTTATTCCCATGACCGCCAAGAAGTCTGCTGCCATGCGTCCTGCCCGTGCCCTGATCGATCTAGAAGCCCTGCGTCACAACTACCGTATCGCCCGTGAAATCACCGGTGCCAAGGCACTGGCGGTGATCAAGGCCGACGCCTACGGCCATGGCGCAGTGCGTTGCGCCCAGGCGCTGGAGGCTGAAGCGGACGGCTTCGCGGTGGCGTGTATCGAAGAAGCCCTGGAGCTGCGTGCCGCCGGGATTCGTGCGCCGGTGCTGTTGCTTGAAGGCTTTTTCGAGGCCGATGAGCTGGCGCTGATCGTCGAGCACGATTTCTGGTGCGTGGTGCATTCGCTGTGGCAGCTCGAAGCCATCGAGCAAGCGGCGTTGAGCAAACCGATCACCGTGTGGCTGAAACTCGATTCGGGCATGCACCGCGTCGGCCTGCATCCGAAGGATTACCCGGCGGCTTACCAGCGTCTGCTGGCCAGCGGCAAAGTGGCGAAAGTCGTGCTGATGAGCCACTTCGCCCGGGCCGATGAGCTGCATGAGCAAAGCAGTGCCGATCAGGTTGCCGTGTTCGAAGCCGCACGTCAGGGCCTGGCGGCCGAAGTCAGCCTGCGCAACTCGCCGGCGGTGCTGGGCTGGCCGCAGATTCACAGCGACTGGGTACGCCCGGGCATCATGCTCTACGGCGCCACCCCGTTCGAAGAAGCCAACGCCGTGGCCGATCGCCTGCAGCCGGTGATGACCCTGGAATCGAAAGTCATCAGTGTGCGCGAACTGCCGGCCGGCGAGCCGGTGGGCTATGGCGCAAAATTCATCACCGACAAACCGATGCGCATCGGCGTGGTCGCCATGGGTTACGCCGACGGTTACCCGCGTCAGGCACCGACCGGTACCCCGGTGATGGTGGCCGGCAAACGCAGCCGCATTCTGGGCCGCGTGTCGATGGACATGCTGTGCATCGACCTGACCGACGTACCGGAAGCAGGCCTGGGTTCGACCGTCGAGCTGTGGGGCAAGAACATCCTCGCCAGCGACGTGGCGAAGTGGGCGGACACCATTCCGTACCAGATCTTCTGCAACCTGCGCCGGGTCCCAAGGCTCTATTCCGAGGGTTGAGGCCCGGGCCGGGCCCAAGTGTTGTAAATACTGAACGCTGTCGCCATGATAACGCTCAATATTTCTACAACACTCAGGAGGCCCAAGCCTTGGACGTCGGTGAACGACTGCAATCGATCCGCAAGCTCAAAGGGCTTTCCCAGCGTGAGCTCGCCAAGCGCGCGGGCGTCACCAACAGCACCATTTCGATGATCGAAAAGAACAGCGTCAGTCCTTCGATCAGTTCGCTGAGGAAAGTGCTGGGCGGGATTCCCATGTCCATGGTCGAGTTCTTTTCCGAAGAAATCCTCCAGGAAAAACCGACCCAGATCGTCTACAAGGCCAACGAGCTGATCGACATTTCCGACGGTGCCGTGACCATGAAACTGGTCGGCCGCGCGCACCCGAGCCGGGCCATCGCGTTCCTTAATGAAATCTATCCACCGGGCGCCGATACCGGCGAAGAAATGCTCACCCATGAAGGCGAGGAAACCGGGATTCTGGTGGAAGGTCGTCTGGAACTGGTGGTGGGCCTTGAAACTTTTATCCTCGAAGCCGGCGACAGCTACTACTTTGAAAGTACCAAGCCGCATCGTTTCCGTAATCCGTTCGACGCACCGGCGCGACTAATCAGCGCAGCCACGCCGGCGAACTTTTAAACCGAGAGACGCCAGGCCACTGCGGCAAAGGTGTCCGGACTGTTTGACCGATGCGCAACAAGACCCCTTTAACTTTGGGGTTGTTTCAGTGTGGCGGGCTACCCGCTATACTTGCGCCCGCCTGCGAACCGTGGCCGCAGGCGTGAATAGCCACCATTGAGGGTGAACGCGTGAATCTAATTATGAAAATGCTGGCTGCACCAGCAACCGTACTGGCCCTCTGGGCTGTCAGCGCTCAAGCTGCGACGAATGACGACATTGCCAAACGCCTCGAGCCTGTCGGCCAGGTGTGTGTTCAAGGGCAAGAGTGCAAGGGGATGGAAGTCGCCGCTTCGGCAGGCGGCGGTGGCGGCGCCAAGACGCCGGATGAAGTGATTGCCAAACATTGCAACGCTTGCCACGGCACCGGCCTGCTGGGCGCACCGAAAATCGGTGACGCGGCAGCCTGGAAAGACCGTGCCGATCACCAGGGTGGCCTCGACGGCCTGCTGGCCAAAGCCATCACCGGCCTGAACTCGATGCCTCCAAAAGGCACCTGCGCCGATTGCTCGGATGACGAGCTGAAGGGCGCGATCCAGAAGATGTCCGGCCTGAAATAAGCCACGCTTCTGACGAAAAAAACCGTCTTCGGACGGTTTTTTTGTGCCTGCGATTCCGGCCTGAGGCTGTTCATTGCAGCAAACAACCGGCAATCTCGGTCGTACCTCTATTCACGGAACGGGCAGGAGGCTTCAGATGGTGCAGTTGTGTTCGATCGAACAGGCAGTGGACGACGTGCTGGCACGGTTGCCGGCGCATATCCACATGGGTCTGCCGCTGGGGCTGGGCAAACCCAATCCCTTCGTCAACGCGCTGTACCGGCGGGTTGCCGGATTGCCCGAGCGGCAGCTGACGATCTACACCGCCCTGTGCCTCGGTCGTCCGGCCCTGGGCGATGGCTTGCAGAAGCGCTTCATCGAACCCTTCGTCGAGCGGGTGTTCGGTGATTACCCGGAGCTGGATTTCCTCGCCGATCTGCGCCGTGACAGCCTGCCGGCCAACATCCGCATCGAGCAGTTCTTCATGCAGCCCGGCAGCCTGCTCAATAGCGCGCCGGCCCAACAGGATTACGTCAGCAGCAACTACAGCCACGCGGCCCGCGACATCAACGCCGCCGGGCTGAACCTAGTGGCGCAGTTGCTCGCCAGCAGCAGCGAACATCCCGACCGCCTGAGCCTGAGCTGCAACCCGGACATCACCCTCGACCTGTTCCCGATGATCGCCAAGCGCCGGGCGTCGGGGGAGACGATTCTGCTGGTCGGCCAGGTGCACACCGAGTTGCCGTACATGCCGGGCGATGCCGAAGTCGACATCGACACCTTCGACGTGCTGATCGACGAGAAGGACAGCAGCACGCTGTTTTCCACACCGAACATGCCCGTCGGCTTTCAGGATCACTTCATCGGTCTGCACGCCAGCACCCTGGTACGTGATGGCGGCACCTTGCAGATCGGCATCGGCTCGATGGGTGATGCGCTGACCGCTGCGTTGCTGGCGCGTCAGGCTGATAATGCCGGCTACCGGGAGTTGCTGGCCGATGTGAACCTCAGCCAGTGGGCGCAACTGATCGAACGCGAGGGTGGCACTGAGCCGTTCGCCAAAGGCCTTTACGGCTGCAGCGAAATGTTCGTCAACGGTCTGCTGGTGCTGGCGGACGCCGGGATCATCCGGCGCAAGGTCTACCCGGACGTGCAGACTCAGGAGCAGGCCAACGCCGGCACCCTCGACGAGGCGGCGCAAACCGACGGCATTTCAGTGCATGGCGGTTTCTTCCTTGGGCCGCGCAGTTTCTATGAGCGTTTGCGCGAGCTGCCCCACAGCAAACGTCTTGAATTCAACATGACCCGCATCAGCTACATCAACGAGCTGTACGGTCAGGAAGAACTCAAACGCCTGCAACGCGTTGATGCGCGGTTCATCAACACTGTGTTCACCATGACCCTGCTCGGCGCGGGTGTAGCGGATCAACTGCAGGATGGTCGGGTGCTGAGCGGCGTCGGCGGGCAATACAACTTCGTCGCCCAGGGCCATGCGCTGCACGATGCGCGGTCGATTCTGCTGCTGCGCAGCTGGCGCGAATCCGGTGGCGATGTCAGTTCGAACATTGTCTGGGAATATGGCCACTGCACGATTCCACGGCACCTGCGCGACATCGTGGTGACCGAGTACGGCATCGCCGATCTGCGTGGCAAGTCCGATGCGGTGGTAATCGAAGCGTTGCTCAATATCAGCGACTCACGCTTCCAGCAGGGCCTGATCGAACAGGCGCAGAAGGTCGGCAAACTGCCGAAGGACTTTCGCCTCGATCCGCGCTTTACCGACAACACCCCGCAACGCTTGCAGGCGATTGCTGCGCGGCATCCGAACCTGTTTCCGGAGTATCCGCTGGGCTGCGATTTCAATGAGGTCGAGAAGGATCTGTTGCGGGCGCTGAACTGGCTGAAGAGCAAGTTCAAACTGACGGAGATTCTGGAGCTGGGCAAGGCAGCGCTGGATGCGCCGGAGGCTTCGCTGTATCCGGAGCATCTGGCGCGCATGCAGCTCACCCACCCGGAAGGCCTGAAGGAAGACCTGTTTCAGCGGTTGTTGCTCACTGGCCTGAAGGCCACCGCGCAGTAGCATCCGCCGCATCCATGGATGCGGCGGCAAGCTTGTGCCTTTCAGCGATTACTCGATGAAAGTAACCACGCCATCCTTCAGCGATTTCACGCGAGCCAGCGACTCGACGCGGTAACCCTGCGAATCCAGTTCCGCACGGCCGCCCTGGAACGACTTCTCGATCACGATGCCCAGGCCTGCGACGGTGGCGCCGGCCTGCTTGATGATCGAGATCAGCGCCTGGGACGCCTTACCGTTGGCCAGGAAGTCGTCGATGATCAGCACGCGGTCGCTGCTGGTCAGGTGACGCGGGGAGATGGCCACGGTGCTTTCGGTTTTCTTGGTGAACGAGTATACGGTCGCCGACAGCAGGTTTTCAGTCAGGGTCAGGGACTGTTGCTTGCGGGCGAAGATCACCGGCACGCCGAGGTTCAGACCGGTCATGATCGCCGGGGCGATGCCCGACGCTTCGATGGTGACGATCTTGGTGATGCCGGAATCCTTGAACAGCGAGGCGAATTCGTCGCCGATCAGCTTCATCAGGGCCGGGTCGATCTGGTGGTTCAGGAAGGCGTCGACCTTCAGGACCTGGTCGGAAAGCACGATGCCTTGTTCGCGGATTTTCTGGTGCAATGCTTCCATGAAGCTGTCCTCATTTGGCGCTTTGTGCGCCGAAGGTCTAGTAAAAAGTGGTCAATTCTAGCGCTTTAACATCGCGCGTATATCAGCCAGTGCGCTGTTGCCCCGCACGGCTTTGACTTCGGTCGGTGTGTCGTCGTTGCCTTCCCAGGCCAGGTCGTCCGGCGGCAGCTCATCGAGGAAGCGGCTGGGCGCGCAGTCGATGATCTCGCCGTATTGTTTGCGCTTGGCGGCGAAGGTGAACGCGAGGGTCTGGCGCGCGCGGGTAATGCCCACGTAGGCCAGGCGGCGTTCTTCTTCGATGGTGTCGGCTTCGATACTGGAACGGTGCGGGAGGATTTCCTCTTCCATGCCCATGATGAACACGTAAGGGAATTCCAGTCCCTTGGACGCATGCAGGGTCATCATCTGCACGCCTTCGGCGCCGTCTTCCTCTTCCTGCTGACGTTCCAGCATGTCGCGCAGGACGAGTTTGCCGATGGCGTCCTCGACGGTCATTTCGCCGTCTTCGTCTTTTTCCAGGGTGTTCTTCAAGGCCTCGATCAGGAACCAGACGTTGCTCATCCGGTAGTCCGCGGCCTTGTCGCTGGAACTGTTGGTGCGCAGCCAGTTCTCGTAGTCGATGTCCATGACCATGCTGCGCAGGGCGGAGATCGGGTCTTCGCCGGCGCACTGCTCGCGCACCTTGTCCATGAAGCGCTTGAAGCGCGACAGGCGATCGGTGAAGCGACTGTCCAGATGTTCGCCCAGGCCGAGTTCGTCGGTGGCGGCGTACATCGAGATCTTGCGTTCGGTGGCGTAGTTGCCGAGTTTTTCCAGGGTCGTCGAACCGATTTCCCGGCGCGGCACGTTGATTACGCGCAGGAAGGCGTTGTCGTCGTCCGGGTTCACGATCAGGCGGAAGTAGGCCATCAGGTCTTTCACTTCCTGGCGCCCGAAGAAGCTGTTGCCGCCGCTCAGGCGGTACGGCACTTGATGGTGCTGCAGTTTCAGCTCGATCAGCTTGGCCTGGTAGTTGCCGCGATAGAGGATCGCGAAATCGCTGTACGGACGGTCGGTGCGCAAGTGCAGGCTGAGGATTTCCATGGCCACGCGCTCGGCTTCGGCGTCCTCGTTGCGGCAGCGGATCACGCGGATCTCGTCACCGTGGCCCATCTCACTCCACAGCTGCTTTTCGAATTCGTGGGGGTTGTTCGAGATCAGTACGTTGGCACAGCGCAGGATGCGGCTGGTGGAGCGGTAGTTCTGCTCCAGCATCACCACTTTCAGGGACGGATAGTCGTCCTTGAGCAGCATCAGGTTTTCCGGCCGCGCGCCACGCCAGGCGTAGATCGACTGGTCGTCGTCGCCCACCACGGTGAACTGGTTGCGTTTGCCGATGAGCATTTTCACCAGCAAATACTGGCTGGCGTTGGTGTCCTGGTATTCGTCCACCAGCAGGTAACGCACCTTGTTCTGCCACTTTTCGAGGATGTCGGCGTGTTCTTCGAAGAGTTTTACCGGCAGCAGGATCAGGTCGTCGAAGTCCACCGCGTTGAACGCCTTGAGCGTGCGCTGGTAGTGGGTGTAGACGATGGCGGCGGTCTGTTCCTTGGGGTTGCGGGCGTTTTCCAGGGCCACGGCCGGCAGGATCAGGTCGTTTTTCCAGGCGCCGATCATGTTCTTGATCTCGTCGACGCCGTCGTCGCCTGCGTATTCCTTCTGCATGATGTCGGTCATCAGCGACTTGACGTCGGTTTCGTCGAAGATCGAGAAACCGGGTTTGTAGCCCAGCCGTTCATGTTCCTTGCGGATGATGTTCAGGCCCAGGTTGTGGAAGGTACAGACCGTCAGGCCGCGACCTTCGCCGGCACGCAGCAGGGTGCCGACCCGTTCCTTCATCTCGCGCGCGGCCTTGTTGGTAAAGGTCATGGCGACGATGTACTGGGCACGGATGCCGCAATTCTGGATCAGGTGCGCAATCTTGCGCGTGATCACGCTGGTCTTGCCGGAGCCAGCACCGGCGAGCACCAATAGAGGGCCGCCGACGTAGTTCACGGCTTCTTGCTGCCGGGGATTGAGTCGGGACATACGAAAATTCGGGAGTCGTTGACGAAATGGGCCGGCATTTTAACAGGCTCAGCGATTTGTGCTGCTCTCTCCGACTTGTGACGCACCACGCGATTCAAATTTGCCGGTTTTGATACTTTCACGCAGGATGCGCGGTGATTTTGCGGCTAATGTTCTCATTCGTGACACAAAATAACGTTTTGATAACCGTTGTCATTTGGTCATTGGTTGGCAGAACGGCATAATGCCCGCCGCCCACATCATTGCAGAGTCTAGGGAGTCAGCTTGACTACGCCTGTCGAACCCTTGCGTTTGCTGCTACTGGCCGAAGAGCCAGCGTGGACAGCGTTATTGCGCGAGTGTCTGGCTCCGTTGGGGAGCGCGGCGGTGCTGATCAGCGCGCCGAGCTGGGAGTCGGTCAGCAGTCTGTTCGAAGACAACCGCCATGCGGTGTTGTTGACCGTTCCCGCCTTGCAGCCGGCCCCCGGCCGTTGCAGCCTGCCGACGGTGTTGCTGCTGGAACACGAACCGGCGACCGCGCCCGATGGCGTCAGCGACTGGCTGGTGTTCGATGCCCTCGATGCCGGCATGCTTCGTCGTTGCCTGCGCCATGTGCGCGAACGCGGCGTGCTGGAAAACACCCTGCAACGCCTGGCCGAACAGGATCCCTTGACCGGCATCGCCAACCGTCAGGGCTTTCAGACCTTGCTGACTGCGCGCCTCGCCGAAAATGACGGTCGCGGCCTGGCCCTCGGGCACCTCGATCTCGACAACTTCCGCTACGCCAACGACGCCCTCGGTCATCAGGCCGGCGACCGGTTGATCCTGCAAGTGGTCGCCCGGCTGAAAAGCCAACTGGAGGCCGGCGATCAACTGGCGCGCCTGGGCAGCGATGAATTTGCCCTGCTGATCGACACCCGCCGTGCTCCGCAACGGGCCGAATGGATGGCCGAACGCATCACCGAAGCCCTGGCCGAGCCTTACTGGATCGACGGTGAAAGCCTGCTGATCGGCTCCAGTCTGGGCATTGCACACGCCCGCGCCCAAGGTGGCGCCGATCCATTGATGTGGCATGCGCATATCGCCATGCAACAGGCCAAAAGCACTCAGGGCTGCACTTTTCACATCTTCAACGAACGAATCAACCGTAACGCCCGGAGCATTGCGGATCTGGAAAGCGAACTGCGCCGGGCGTTGCGCCGCGACGAACTGGAGCTGCATTACCAGCCACGCCTGGACATGCAGGACGGCCAGATCGTCGGCCTCGAAGCCCTGGTGCGCTGGCGTCACAGCGAACGCGGCCTGTTGCCGCCAAGCGAATTCGTGCCGCTGGCCGAGCAGAGCGGTCTGATCGTGCCTCTGGGTTACTGGGTGATTTCCCGGGCCCTGCGCGACATGCAGGCGTTGCGCGAGCGCGGATTGCCAGCGCTGCACATGGCGATCAACCTGTCGTTCCGCCAGTTTCAGGACAGCCAGTTGCTGCCGACGCTCAGCCGCTTGATCGCCGAGCGTGGGGTCGAGGCGCAATGGCTGGAATTCGAACTCACCGAAACCGCCGTGATGCGCCGCAGCGACCTGGTCAAACAAACCATGGACGCTCTCGGCCGCCTCGGCGTGCGCTTTTCGCTGGATGATTTCGGCACCGGGTTTTCGTCGTTCGTGCACCTCAACAGCCTGCCGATCACCTTGCTGAAGATCGACAAGAGCTTCGTCGGCGGCATGGAACAGCGCGAAGAGAACCGCAAGCTGGTGCACGCAATGATCAACCTCGCGCACAACCTGCACCTGGAAGTGGTGGCCGAAGGGGTGGAAACCCGGGAGCAACTGGACCTGTTGCGCGGATTCGGCTGCGATCAGGTACAGGGTTACCTGATCAGCAAGCCGTTGCCGTTGGCGGAACTGGTTGACTATCTGATTGCTGACGCCAGCCAGCCTCCGCTGGGAATTGTGGTCTGACTAAAAGGCTTGCGGGAGCAGGATTGCTCCCGTAGCCCGTCACTCCGGCTGAGCGATCTTGAATCCTCGAGATTGCGGCTCCAGTCGAATCATCCGCTTCATCTTCCATTCGAACGCCAGCGTCAGGCTGATCGCCGCGCAGGCCAGGCCCAGCGCCAGACCCCACCAGACGCCGGTCGGCCCCCAGTGCAGATGGAATGCCATCATCCACGCCGCCGGTGCGCCGATCAGCCAGTAGCAACCGAGCCCGACCAGGAAGGTGGTCTTGGCATCCTTGAGCCCACGGATGCAGCCCATGGCAATCGTCTGCGTGCCGTCGAACAGCTCGAACCACGCCGCCACCGCCAGCAGGCTCACCGCCAGCCGAATCACCTCGGCAAACGCCGGGTCGTTATGGTCGAGGAACAAACCGACCAGCTGATTCGGCAGCAACCAAAACACCATCGCAAACCCCAGCATCACCACTGCACCGAAGACGATGCCGACCCGCCCGGACATCCGCGCATCGTTCAATTGCCCGGCACCGTAATGCTGGCCGACGCGCATTGTGATCGCGTAGGACATTCCCGCCGGCACCATGAACGCCACCGAGACGATTTGCAGGGCGATCTGGTGCGCCGCCAGTTGGGTACTGCCCATGGTGCCCATGCACAGCGCCGCGAAGGCGAACAGCCCGACTTCCACCGCGTAGGTTCCGCCAATCGGCAGGCCCAGGCGCCAGAGTTCTTTCAGGTACTGCCGGTTCGGCCGCGACAGGCCCTCGCGCAGCGGGTAAGCGTCATAGGCCGGATGCCGGCGGATATGCCACGCCAGCCCCAGCGCCATGCAGTTGGCGACTATCGCCGTAACCAGCCCGATCCCCGTCAGCCCCAGTTTCGGCAGGCCGAACATACCGGTGATCAACGCGTAATTGAGCAGGAAGTTGGCCACGGTGCCGGCGAGGCTGATGACCATCACCGGCGTCGCCCGGCCGATGGCACTGGTGAAACCGCGCAGGGCCATGAAGCTCAGGTAGCCGGGCAGGGCAAACGGCAGGGCGATCAGAAATTGCCCGGCCGCGTTGACGTTGGTCTCGGTCTGGCCGAACAGCAACAGCACCGGTTTGAGGTTCCACAGCAGCAGCCCGGCGCCTAGCGCCATCAGCCACGCCAGCCACAACCCGGCCTGGGTCAGTTTAGCGGCGCCGATGATGTCGCCGGCACCCTGACGGATTGCCACCAGAGTGCCGACCGCCGCGATCACGCCGATGCAGAAGATCGACACGAACGAGTAACTGGCCGCGCCCAGACCGCCGCCGGCCAGCGCTTCGGGACTGAGGCGGGCCATCATCAGGGTGTCAGTCAGCACCATCAGCATGTGCGCCAACTGCGAGGCAATCAACGGCCCCGCCAGCCGCAGGATGGCCCAGAGTTCGGTACGCACAGGACGCTGCATGGTGTTCACATCCGTATAAAAGAGGGAGCAAGAGACCGTCGATTCTCAAGGTTTGGCGCGGGTTGCACAAAGGGATAAAAAGGATGGGTGGCATGATTCAAACTCATCCAGGAGCAATTCTGCTAAGTTGGCGCAATCCCGCCATTGGAGCGCTGTGCATGTCCCGTCGTCTTCCACCCTTGTATGCCCTGCGTGCATTCGAAGCTGCGGCGCGGCACAGTTCGTTCACCCGCGCCGCCGAAGAGTTGTCGATCACTCAAAGTGCGGTGAGCCGGCATATCCGCACGCTCGAAGAGCACTTCGCCTGTCGGCTGTTCCACCGCAGCGGACGCAACCTGCAACTGACCGAGTCGGCGCGTCTGCTGTTGCCGGGCATTCGTGAGGGGTTCGCCGCACTGGAGCGAGCCTGCAATACCTTGCGCGCCGAAGATGACATCCTGCGCATGAAAGCCCCGTCGACCCTGACCATGCGTTGGTTGCTGGCGCGGCTCAGTCGCTTCCGCCATTTGCAGCCGGGTAATGAAGTGCAACTGACCAGTGCCTGGATGGACGTGGACTCGGTGGACTTCAACAACGAACCGTTCGATTGCGCGGTGCTGCTCAGCGACGGGCATTTTCCGCCGGACTGGGAGGCCAGCCTGTTGTTCCCGGAAGAGCTGATCCCGGTAGGTGCGCCCAATCTGCTCAATGATCAGCCCTGGGATGTGGCCCGACTGGCCTCCACCGAATTGCTGCACCCGACCCCGGATCGCCGCGACTGGCGCAGCTGGCTGGAGCACATGGGGTTGTCGGATCAGGTATCACTCAAGGGCGGGCAGGTGTTCGATACCCTGGAACTGGGGATGATCGCGGCCGCCCGGGGTTATGGCGTGTCCATGGGCGATCTGCTGATGGTGGCCGAGGATGTGGCGCAAGGACGTTTGAGTCTGCCGTGGCCGACGGCGGTCGCCAGCGGCCTGAATTACTACCTGGTGTGGCCAAAGACCCGTCCGGGAGGTGAACGTTTGCGCCGGCTCAGTGATTTCCTTCAGGGCGAAGTGCGGGCGATGGAACTGCCGGTGGTCGCGCGCTTGAGCTGAAACGTTCGAGCCGCCACAATGCCGGCCCCGGGCCATAACCCTGCTGTGCGCTCAAGTATTCGCTTTCACCGCCGAATACGTCCAAGTGGAACCGTCGTGCCGGTTCTGCGCATCACCCCCATTATTAGAATTTTTCCGAGCCGCGATCAGGGAGGATCCGCAGACTCGGCCAGGAGCTGTCCATGTCTCAACCTCGCGCCCGGATCGCCTCGCAGCTGGGCCTTGCGCTCGCCGTGATACTGGCGGTTGTCATCAGTGGCAGTACGGTGTTCGCCCTGCGTTCGCTGGACACCGCCAACCTCGCCACCCGTGAAGAACATCTGGCCAGCGAAGCACGTCTGCTCGCCGACCAGTTGAGCACCTTCCACGGCACGCTGCGTGAAAGCACCCAGCGTCTGAGCGGGTTGTTCGAGAAGCGCTTCAGCGCGGGACTGAGCATTCACCCGGACGAGCCGGTCAGCGTGGCGGGCACCCAGACCCCGGGCCTGCACCTGGGCAGCGAAGTGTTGAACAACAACTTCAAGGAAGTCGACGAGTTCAAGCAGATGACGGCGGGCGTTGCCACGCTGTTCGTGCGCAGCGGCGAAGACTTCGTGCGGGTCAGTACCTCGCTGACCAAGCAGGACGGCAGCCGCGCCATCGGCACCTTGCTCGATCACGCCCACCCGGCTTACGCGAAGTTGATGGCGGGGCAAGGCTACGTCGGCCGCGCGCTGCTGTTCGATCGTTCCTACATGACTCAGTACACCCCGGTGCGTGACAGCAGCGGCAAGGTGATCGCTGTGTTGTTCGTCGGCTTCGACTACACCGACGCGCAGAACGCTCAGTTCGACAACCTCAAGCGCTTCCGCATTGGCCAGAGCGGTTCCCTGGCGCTGCTGGACGAGCAGAACAAATGGCTGGTCGCGCCAGCGGGCGTGCAGGCGCCGGATCAAGCGGTGCCCGTGGTGAATGGCCTGGCGAAAGCACCGGGCAAGGGCCGGTTCTGGAGCGACAAGTCCGAAGACTTCTACAGCATCGCCGTGCCGTTCGAAGGTGGGCCGTGGTCGGTGGTGGCGAGCATGCCGAAGTCCGAGATCCGCGAAGTGACCTGGAGTGTCGGCATCCAGTTGGCCATCGGCAGTCTGCTGGCGATGCTGATCGCGGTCGGTTCGGCAGTGTGGCTGCTGCGTAGCAAGCTGCAGCCGCTGGGTGATCTGGTGCGTCAGGCCGAAGCCCTGGGTGCCGGCGATCTGAGCGTGCGCCTGAATGTGTCGAGCAACGATGAAATCGGCCAGTTGGCCCGTGCCTTCAACCAGATGAGCCAGGCCCTGTCGACCATGGTCGAGCACATCCGTCGCGCTTCGGAAGAGGTCAACAGCCGTGCGCAGGCACTGTCCGGTCTGTCCGGTGGCGCCTATGAAGGCATGGAGCAGCAGTCCGGCGAAATCACCAGCATGGCGGGTGCGGTTGAAGAGTTTTCCGCCACCTCGCTGAACATTGCCGACAACATGGGCAACACCCAGCGTCTGGCCCAGGAAAATGCCCAGCAGACCCAGATCGGTCGCAGCTCGATGGAAGAAGCCTCTTCCTCGCTGGAGCAGATTGCCGGCGCGCTGAACACCACGGCGACCGTGATCAACACCCTTGGTCAGCGCTCCCAGGAAATCGGCGGCATCGTCAGCGTGATCACCTCGATTGCCGAACAGACCAACCTGCTGGCGCTCAACGCGGCCATCGAAGCGGCCCGTGCCGGCGAGCAAGGTCGCGGCTTTGCCGTGGTGGCCGATGAAGTGCGTAATCTGGCGTCGCGCACCCGCCAGGCGACCGATGAAATCTCCGGGATGATCCACAGCATCCAGCAGGAAACCGGCAACGCTATCAGCACCATGGAACAGGGCAACGTGCTGATGCAGGAAGGCCTGTCGCGTAACGCCAACGTTGCTTCGGCGCTGGCGCGGATCGATGAGCAGAGCCGCTCGGCGGGTCAGCAGTTCGCCGCGATCACTACCGCGACTCAGGAGCAGAGCAGCACCGCGACGCTGCTCAGCAGCAATCTGCAGAGCATTGCGATGGCCAACAGTGAGCAGCGTGAGGTGGTTTCCAATCTGGCGGTAACCGCTAAAGAGCTGGAGAAGCTGGCGGCGGATTTGCGTTCCGAGGTTGATCGCTTCCGCTGATGCGTCTCTGAAAAAGCTATCGCGAGCAGGCTCGCTCCCAAAGGATCTGTGTTGGTCCTGTGAGAGCGAGCCTGCTTGCATTTGGGCTCTCCAAAAACTCAGTACCTACTGAGTCGCCGGCCGATACTGCAACGCTTCGGCCAGATGCGCGCGATTGATATCCGCGCACGTTTCCAGATCCGCCAGCGTCCGCGCCACCTTGAGCAACCGATGCGCCGAGCGCAGCGACAGGGTTAGCCTTTCGCACGCCGTTTCCAGCCAGGTTTCATCGGCTGTGGATAACTTGCAGTGCCTCTTTAGTCCCGGCAAATCGAGAAACGCATTGGCGCAACCCTGGCGCTTTTGCTGGCGTTCGCGGGCCTCGGCGACCAACGCCGCCGCACTGGCACTGTCCTCTCCCGGTTTCACCGCTGGGTTCAACGCTGTGGCTTCCCGCGCCACCGTCAGGTGCAAGTCGATCCGGTCCAGCAACGGCCCCGACAGCTTGTTGCGGTAGCGCTGCACCATGTCCGGTGTGCACGAGCACTTGCCGCTTGGCTCGCCAAGATATCCACAGGGGCAGGGATTCATCGCCGCCACCAGCTGGAATCGTGCGGGAAACCTTACCCGCTCCTTGGCTCGGGCAATCACGATGCAGCCGGATTCCAATGGTTCGCGCAAAACCTCTAGCACCTTGCGATCAAACTCCGGCAATTCATCGAGAAACAGCACACCGTGATGGGCGAGGGTGATTTCGCCGGGTTGCGGTTTTGAGCTGCCGCCGACCAGTGCCGGTCCGGAGGCCGAGTGATGCGGCTGGCGGAACGGACGCTGCGGCCAATGAGTGAGCGGCGTGCCGCTGGCGACAGACTGAATCGCCGCTACCTCCAGCGCTTCACTCTCGGCCAGCGGTGGCAGCAATCCCGGCAAACGACTGGCCAGTAGCGTCTTGCCCGTCCCCGGCGGCCCGCTGAACAGCAGATTATGTGCGCCGGCAGCGGCAATCAGCAGCGCCCGTTTGGCGGCGAGTTGGCCTTGCACTTCATTCAGGTCGGGATAGGGTTTGGTGGCATGGATCAGCCCATCCGAGACATAAGGCTCAACCGGCGTATGCCCATTGAAATGCGCCACTGCCTCCAGCAGATGATCCACCGCAATCACCCTCAGTCCCGACGCCAGACAAGCCTCCTCGGCATTCGCCCGTGGCACCACCAGCGTCCTCCCGGCCTTGCGCGCCGCCAGCGCCGCCGGCAACACCCCGCGCACCGCCCGCACTGCGCCGGATAACGCCAGCTCACCCAGGCATTCCACATCATCCAGCGTCAATGTCGGCACCTGCACACTCGCCGACAGAATCCCCAGCGCAATCGCCAGATCGAACCGCCCGCCATCCTTGGGCAGATCCGCCGGCGCCAGATTCAGGGTGATCCGCCGCGCCGGAAACTGCAGCCCGGAATTGATGATCGCGCTGCGCACCCGGTCCTTGCTCTCCTTCACCGCTGCTTCGGGCAGGCCGACCATGGTCAGAGAGGGCAAGCCATTGGCCAGATGGACTTCAACGGTGACGGCGGGCGCATCCACGCCAATCTGGGCGCGGCTGTGGACGATGGCGAGGGACATGGTCGTTCCTTGAGTTGAATCGGGGGCCGCTTCCTGCGGTTTTTTAAGGGTAGTCGGGGAGGAGGGAGTTGAAGGGACAGTTGCCTGGGCAAAGCTTCACTGGATGTTGCCGGAATCGAAACGACTAGTCTTCAGGCGTAAAAAAACCGCCTACTAGACGGTCTTTTAATGCGGGATTCAGGTTCCGCCACCGGCGAGCCAGCCATCAGGCTCCAATTCTTTGCCATAGGCTGCTGCGACCTTCAAAAAGTGCCGCTGACTGGCAGAAACCGTATCGGCCAAACTGGGCGTTTCCGCACGAAGCCTGGATGCGAGTAACGGCTGTTTTTTCTGTTTCTTCTGTTTCATAGACACCTCTCGTGTCTGTGTTCTGTTTGGATCAGGCCGCAGAGGGTAGCGAAGGCTGGGATACTCACGTAATCAGGCGTGGGGGTCAGTCCTTGTAGGACGGTACTTATGTAAGTGAAGGACGTTGGTTCGGGCGAATTCAGGTTGATACGGCTTGGGAGCTAAAAGTTCGCTGCGACTACTCCACAGAAAACCGATTGTCGCACCTATCTCGAGGCGAAAAAAAACCGCCTTGAGGAGGCGGTTTTTAGTTGCAGGCTTCGGTGAGGCCAAGGCCTGCGCATCCTTAGTGGACACACTCACGTTCGCTGAGGGTATGCAGGTTTGCTTCTTGATGCAAGCGTCAAAGCCACTTGGCGCCCATCAGGACATGAGGTGTCAGATAAGCCGGGAAAACATGCTTAATGGCTTGATACAACTTGTTTAAATGCATTTTGAAGGACTGCAATACCATCCGCTGCGACGATGCCCACTCATGGAGTGTTCACGGAGTGTGGCCGGGAGCGTAAAAATTTCATGTCCCTCGACACGGTGTGAGACCCGTGCCGGTGCTTTTTCGGGGGATCCACACCCGGCCGCCTTGGTGGGCACACTCACGTGTAGTCCCGAAGGTGTTCGTACGCCGGAAAGAGCATCGGAGGTTTGGCCCCACGCAAGGAGGGCCAAAATATGTCTAAGTTTCTTAAACATATGTGGCGCCTCGTCAGGATCGCGCTATGGGCTTTTCGCCTGTACGAGATTCTGCGAGACCGTTGGAATAATTCGCTGTAGGAATTGAACCGACGGAAACCGCTCCTGCCTCGGCAGGAGCGGTTTTAGCTTCTTGTCTCACTCAGCCGGCGGCGTCAACTTCGCTTCCATCTCCGCTACCTTCGCCTCAAGGCTCTCAAGCCGGGCGCGAGTGCGCGCCAGTACCACCATCTGACTATCGAATTCTTCCCGGCTCACCAGGTCCAGTTTGCTGAAGGCACTTTGCAGCAGCATCTTGAACTGGCTTTCGATTTCGGCTTTTGGCAATGGCGTGTCGCCGCTGAACAGGCGGGAGGCGGTGCCGCTCAGGGCGTCGAGGAAGTCTTTGGGCGCGAGCATGGGATATGTCCTGGAAACAATGGCCGGCAGTGTATCACGCAGTGTCTATAGTCATTCGCGCGGGCCGGGATGCACGCTTTTCGCGCAAAAGGACGAACGGCTGCGCACCGTTGTTGTGCGTATCCCGTGTGCCATTTCGGTGATGGCATCGATGGCCGCGGCCAAGGGATTGAAATCAGGGGATTTTGGCGAGATGGCAAGCTTTCTGCTTAGTCGGTAGTGACCCATGCACTGATGCAGTCGCTGTGACGAATGCAGTGCGCCGGACGGGACGGGGAGTTTCGTCGGGAGCGGTTAGCTGGCGTCAGTCGGGCGGGTAGGGCCGACGATGCGTTACAAAGCCAGGCACTGCGCTTAGACTTGAGTCGGGTTTGTTTTCCTGGGGCAAGTCCACCAATTCGGGAGAGAGTTTCATGAAGCTAGTCACTGCCATCATCAAGCCGTTCAAGCTGGACGACGTGCGCGAGTCGCTGTCCGAAATCGGCGTGCAGGGCATTACCGTAACTGAAGTCAAAGGCTTCGGCCGGCAGAAGGGTCACACCGAGCTGTATCGCGGCGCGGAGTATGTGGTCGATTTTCTGCCCAAGGTGAAAATCGACGTTGCCATCGACGACAAGGATCTGGATCGGGTTATCGAGGCGATAACCAAGGCTGCCAACACCGGCAAGATCGGTGACGGCAAGATCTTCGTGGTCAATCTGGAACAGGCGATTCGCATCCGTACCGGCGAAACCGATACCGACGCGATCTAAACGCCGCCACAAACCCAACGCCCCAGGAGAAAACAATATGACTCTGCGTAAATTCGCAGGGCTAGGCGCCCTGTTGTCCATCGTAATGCCCGGCCTGGCTCTGGCGGCAGATCCGGTGGCGCCTCCAGTCCTCAATTCCGGCGATACCGCCTGGATGCTGACCTCGACGGCCCTCGTGCTGTTCATGACCATTCCGGGCCTCGCGCTGTTCTACGGCGGCATGGTGCGGTCGAAAAACATTCTTTCCGTGATGATGCAGTGCTTCGCCATTACCGGCCTGGTCACCATCCTGTGGTTCATTTATGGCTACAGCATGGCGTTCGACACCACCGGGATGGAAGCCAACGTCGTCAACTTCAACTCCTTCGTCGGCAGTTTCGGCAAGGCCTTCCTCGCGGGCGTCACCCCAGCCAGTATTACCGGCCCGACGGCGCTGTTCCCTGAAGCGGTATTCGTTACCTACCAGATGACCTTCGCCATCATCACCCCGGCGCTGATCGTCGGTGCCTTCGCCGAACGTATGAAGTTCTCCGCGATGCTGGTGTTCATGGGCGTCTGGTTCACCCTGGTTTACGCGCCGATTGCACACATGGTCTGGAGCGGCCCGGGTTCGCTGTTGGGTGACTGGGGCGTGCTCGACTTCGCCGGCGGCACCGTAGTGCACATCAACGCCGGTATCGCCGGTCTGGTGGCGTGCCTGGTACTGGGCAAGCGCAAAGGTTTCCCGACTACCCCGATGGCGCCGCACAACCTCGGTTACACCCTGATGGGCGCGGCGATGCTGTGGGTCGGCTGGTTCGGCTTCAACGCAGGTTCCGCTGCAGCCGCCAACGGCACCGCCGGCATGGCGATGCTGGTCACTCAGATCGCAACCGCCGCCGCTGCACTGGGCTGGATGTTCGCCGAGTGGATCACCCACGGCAAACCGAGTGCACTGGGTATCGCGTCGGGCGTGGTTGCCGGTCTGGTTGCAATTACTCCGGCGGCGGGCACCGTGGGCCCGATGGGCTCGCTGATCATCGGTCTGGCCGCTGGCGTGGTGTGCTTCTTCTGCGCCACCAGCCTGAAACGCAAACTCGGCTATGACGACTCCCTGGACGCCTTCGGCGTGCACGGTATCGGCGGTATCCTCGGCGCAATCCTCACCGGTGTGTTCGCTGCACCTGCGCTGGGTGGCTTCGGCACCGTCACCGACATTGCTTCCCAAGTGTGGATTCAGTGCAAAGGCGTCGGCTTCACGGTGATCTACACCGCGATCGTTACCTTTATCATCCTCAAGGTGCTGGATGCCGTAATGGGTCTGCGCGCTACCGAGGAAGAAGAATCGGTAGGCCTGGACCTGGCACAACACAACGAGCGCGGCTACAACCTGTAAGAACGCGCCTCAAAAAACTTGCCCGGTTCGCCGGGCATTTTTTTGTCCGGAATTTGTCATCCCTGATGTGGCTGAATGGATTTTTCGTACTGCTTTGGTCGTGTTTACGACGGGTGTTTTTCTACGGCCAATGGCTTACATCATTGAAGGAATATTAGGGCCTTTGTTTTTTTTCAGAGCGCGCTAGAATGCGCCCCGAACGTGCGGAGAACTGTATGTGGCAACAGACTCTGATAACCCTGCGGGCACGGCCCCGGGGCTTTCATCTGGTAACGGAAGAGTTGCTCGCCGGACTGCCCGAACTCAAGGCATGCCGGGTCGGTCTGTTGCATTTGTGGCTACAGCATACCTCGGCGTCGTTGACCATCAACGAGAACGCCGATCCGGCGGTACGTCGCGACTTCGAACGATTTTTCAATCGTCTGATCCCACAAGGAACAGACGGCTATGAGCATAACGACGAAGGCCTGGACGACCTCCCGGCGCACTTCAAGGCCAGCGTGCTGGGCGGCCAGATCAGTTTGCCGGTAACGGCGGGTCGACTGGCACTGGGCACCTGGCAAGGCGTTTACCTGGGCGAGCATCGCGATCATGGCGGTGCCCGTAAAGTCCTCGCCACCTTGCACGGTGAAGGGGCATAAACCGTTGGTCACCAATGGTTACCGATTTTTTTACGGCGACTTTCGACAGTCGTCAAAGCTGGTCTATAACTAATCTGCTTTTCGCAAGTCATGAGGTAGAACATGAGCGACGATGATCTGGAAAACGACGACCTCGAAGTAGGCGACGAAGACGAGGCCGAAGACGGTCTGGAAGCGGCAGCGGAAGACGTTGCTGAAGACGATGGCGGTGACGATACGCCGGCCCCTGCTGCCAAAGGCAAGGCCAAGGCTGCGGTGTCGGTCGACGAGTTGCCGAGCATCGAAGCCAAGAACAAGGAGCGCGACGCCCTGGCCAAGGCCATGGAAGAGTTCCTTGCCCGTGGCGGCAAAGTGCAGGAAGTGGAGGCCAACGTGGTCGCCGATCCGCCCAAGAAGCCGGACAACAAGTACGGCAGCCGCCCTATCTGAGGCGTGCCGCTTGCTTGCTGAAAAAGCCCGCCGTCGCTGCGGGCTTTTTCATGGGCGAAAGAAATCTAGCCGCGGCTGTTCCAGCGGGCGAGCACGGCGGGAAGGTCGGTCAGGCTGCGAATCTCCGCATCCGGCAAGCGCTCCGCTTCCCAGACCTTGCCTGCCGGGTTGAACCAGATCGCACGCAAGCCCGCCTGCTGTGCTCCGGCAATGTCATCCCCCGGATGATCGCCGATATGCACCGCCGCTTCGGCACTCACGCCACCGCGCTGCAGGGCTTCATGAAACAGGCGCGCATCCGGCTTGGCGATACCGATGTCTTCGGCGCACAGCGCAAATTTGAAGTAATCCGCCAGCCCGAGACGACGCACATCGGCATTGCCGTTGGTGACCACGCCGAGGGCGTAGTGTTTGGCGAGGGTTTCCAGGATCGGCTCGACTTCCGGGAATACCTCGATCTGATGCCGCGCATGCAGAAACACTTCAAAACTCTTGTCCGCCAGATTCGACGCTTCGTCGTGGGCATATCCGGACTCTTCCAAAGCATGGAACAGCACTCGCCGGCGCAACGCGCTGATGCGGTGCTTGAGACCCGGTTCGCTGGCCAGCACGCGCTCGCGGATCGACCACAGATGTTCCACCGGCACCGCGCCAAGTTTCGGCGCATGTTCGCTCAGCCATTCGCGCAAAACCGCTTCGGCGCTGACGATCACCGGGGCGGTGTCCCACAGGGTGTCGTCGAGGTCGAAGGTGATCAACTGGATACTCATGAATCATCGCCTTTCATGCGTTTGGCCCGTGGGTGGGCGCTGTCGTAGACCGCCGCCAGATGCTGGAAGTCCAGGTGGGTATAGATCTGGGTGGTCTTGATATCCGAGTGGCCGAGCAGTTCCTGCACCGCGCGCAGGTCCTGGGAGGACTCCAGCAAATGGCTGGCGAAAGAGTGCCGCAGCATGTGCGGATGCAGGTTCTGCCCCAGTTCGCGCTCGCCGGCCAGTTTGACCCGTACCTGAATCGCTCGTGGCCCGAGGCGCCGGCCTTGCTGGCTGACGAACACCGCGTCGTCCGCCGGGTTGGTCAGCGCCCGCAACGGCAGCCATTGCTCCAGCGCTTCCCGGGCCTTTTTGCCGACGGGCAACAGACGCGTCTTGCTGCCCTTGCCGAGCACCTGAACCATGCCGTCGGCGAGGTCGAGCTGATCGAGGTTGAGCCCGGTCAGCTCCGACAGGCGCAGGCCCGAGGAATAGAACAATTCCAGAATCGCCTGATCGCGTCGGGCCAGAAAGTCGTCCTCGACCGCGCCTTCAAGCAGTTGCAGCGCCCGGTCGGTGTCGAGGGTTTTCGGCAGGCGGCGCTCGCCTTTGGGCGGTGTCAGGCCGGTGGCCGGGTCGTGATCGCAGAGACCTTCGCGATTCAAATAATGATAGAGCCCGCGCACTGCCGAGAGCAGGCGTGCCAGGCTGCGGGAGGACTGGCCCTGGGCATGCAGGCGGGCGATCAGGCTGCGCAGGCGCTGGATGTCCAGGGCCTGCCAGCTGCCGACGTTCTGTTTGTTGCACCAGCCGAGGACTTTATCGAGGTCGCGGCGGTAGGCCGACAGCGTGTGCGGCGACACCTGCCGCTCACTGCGCAGGTGTTCGCAGTAAGCGTCCAGTTGTCGTTCCATGCTCAGCGTACCGAGCGCAGGGAGCTGTTGACCCGTGGCAGCACGCGGCCCATGACTTCGGCGATGTAGCTAAGGAACAGCGTGCCGACCGAACTTTTGTAGTGCTGCGGATCACGGCTGGCGATGGCCAGGATTCCGTGAATGCCCTGGTGGCTGACGGCGACCACGGCGGTGGAACCGATCTGCTTGCGCTGTTCTTCGCCGAACAGGAAGTCCAGCTCGTGTTCACGCAGGCTGCCGCTGACGCTCTTGCCTTCGGTGAGCAGGCCGCCGATGGCAGTCTGCGCGTCGGCGTGAGTGACCCAACGGCCGACCGGAGCCGGGTTGTCACCAAGCAGGATCAGGCTGACGAAGGGCACCTGAAAGTCCTGGCGCAGACTGTCTTCGACGCTGATTACCACGTCTTCCAGTGTAGCGGCGTCCATCAGGGCGAGGATCAGGCGGCGGGTCTTGTCGAACAGGCGATCGTTGTCCCGGGCCACGTCCATCAAGTGCGAGAGGCGGTGACGCATCTCGATGTTGCGGTCGCGCAGGATGGACATCTGTCGCTCGACCAGCGACACGGTATCGCCGCGACGATGGGGGATGCGCAGGGACGGCAGCAGCTCTTCGTGCTCGACGAAGAAGTCCGGATGAGCCTCCAGGTACGCGGCAACCGCTGCCGCCTCCAGGCTCTCGGACGCTGTTTCACCGGACTGTCGGGCGGGTACCTGAGGCTTATCGGTCATGGCTTCTGCTCACTCAAAGACGGACTTGTCCTTCGTATACACGCACTGCCGGACCGGTCATCAGCACCGGTTGGCCGGGGCCTGCCCATTCGATGGACAGGCGCCCGCCCGGCAGGTCGATCAATAGCGGCGAATCCATCCACCCCTGGCTGATCGCAGCTACAGCAGCAGCGCAGGCGCCGGTGCCGCAGGCCTGGGTTTCCCCGGCACCGCGTTCCCAGACGCGCAGTTGTGCGCGATTACGGTCGATGACCTGGAGAAAGCCGACATTGACCCGCGCCGGAAAGCGCGGATGGTGTTCGATCTTCGGCCCCAGCTCATGCACCGGTGCGGTGTTGATGTCCTGCACGCGCAGTACTGCGTGGGGGTTGCCCATCGACACTGCCGCCAGTTCCACCGATGTACCGTCGACATCGACCTGATAGCTCAGGGCCTGCTCGCTCGCCTGGAACGGAATGTCCGCCGGCACCTGACGCGGCGCGCCCATGTTCACGCCGATCTGGCCGTCGTTACGCACGTCCAGCTCGATGATGCCGCCCTTGGTCTCGACGCGGATCTGCCGCTTGGCGGTCAGGCGCTTGTCGAGCACGAAGCGGGCGAAGCAGCGTGCACCGTTACCGCACTGTTCGACTTCGGAGCCGTCGGAGTTGAAGATCCGGTAACGGAAATCCACGTCCGGATTGCTCGGCGCCTCGACGATCAGCAACTGGTCGAAACCGATGCCGGTGTGCCGGTCGCCCCACATTTTTGCGTGCTTGGGCTGAATGTGCGCGTGCTGGCTGACCAGGTCGAGGACCATGAAGTCGTTGCCCAGGCCGTGCATCTTGGTAAAACGCAGCAGCATGGGGTTACTCCGGCAGCAGGCTTTCGCCGGCAAACAGCTCGGCCACGGTCTCGCGGCGACGCACTTCAAATACCTGATCGCCATCTACCAGCACTTCGGCGGCACGACCGCGAGTGTTGTAGTTGGAGCTCATCACAAAGCCGTAGGCACCGGCCGAATGCACAGCCAGCAGGTCGCCTTCTTCCAGCGCCAGTTCGCGATCCTTGGCGAGGAAATCGCCGGTCTCGCAGATCGGGCCGACCACGTCGTACTTGCGTGCTGCGGTGTCGCGCGGCTTGACCGCCGTCACGTCCATCCACGCCTGGTACAGAGCCGGGCGGATCAGGTCGTTCATCGCCGCATCGACGATGGCGAAGTCTTTGTGCTCGGTGTGCTTGAGGTACTCGACCTGGGTCAGCAGCACGCCGGCATTGGCGACGATGAAGCGGCCCGGTTCGAACACCAGCGCCAGGTCACGACCGACCAGACGCTCGCGCACGGCCTTGATGTAATCGGCGGCCAATGGCGGCTCTTCATCGCGGTAACGCACACCCAGGCCACCACCGAGATCGATGTGGCGCAGGTGGATGCCGCAATCGCCCAGGCGATCCACCAGATCGAGCAGGCGATCGAGCGCATCGAGGAACGGTGGCAGGGTGGTCAGTTGCGAGCCGATGTGGCAGTCGACGCCGACCACTTCCAGGTTCGGCAGGTGCGCGGCACGCACGTACACGTCTTCGGCGTCGGCGATGGCGATGCCGAACTTGTTCTCTTTGAGACCGGTGGAAATGTACGGGTGGGTGCCGGCATCGACGTCCGGGTTCACGCGCAGGGAAATCGGTGCACGAACGCCCAGTTCGGCGGCGACTACTTGCAGGCGCTCCAGCTCGTCGGTGGATTCGACGTTGAAGCAATGCACGCCGACTTCCAGCGCGCGACGCATGTCGTCACGGGTCTTGCCGACGCCGGAGAACACGATCTTGTCAGGGCTGCCGCCGGCGGCCAGGACGCGTTCCAGCTCGCCACGGGAGACGATGTCGAAACCGGCGCCGATGCGGGCCAGGACATTCAGTACACCGAGGTTGGAGTTGGCCTTGACCGCGAAGCACACCAGGTGCGGCATGCCGGCCAGCGCATCGGCATAGGCCAAGTACTGGGCCTCGATGTGGGCGCGGGAGTAGACGTAGGTCGGTGTGCCGAAGCGGTCGGCGATGGCGGACAGCGCCACACCTTCCGCGAACAGTTCCCCGCCACGGTAGTTAAAAGCGTCCATGGCGATCCCTTATTGGTAAACGTCGTGCTTGTGTGCTTTGGACGACTGCTTTTGCGAAGACTGGGCTTGTGCAGCCGGGTCCTGATCGTCATCCGGCAGGTACAGCGGGCCTTTCTGACCGCAGGCCGAAACGAGACAGGCAACCGCGACGAGCGCAGCAAGGGAAGAGATCAGGCGCTTCATGGCGAAATCCTTGAATATGCGTTAATTGCGCCGGAGTATACCGGCCACCCGGCAGCTTGCCTATGCGACGGAACTCCCGTCCGGCGGGGCTCGCCCGCAGGCGGGTCGATCAAGTGCAATCCTTGTGGGAGCGAGCCTGCTCGCGATGGCATCGACATATTCAACATCCGGGTGTCTGATCCACCGCAATCGCGAGCAGGCTCGCTCCCACAAGGGACAGTGCAGACAGGGTTGTTGGTCGTTATCCTTTGCAATCGGCTGGCAGCGTCCGTATCTTGCGGCGCTTGAGCCTGATCAGACATTTTTTGAGGTTGCCGCAATGAGTTTGTCCGAAGCCCGTTTCCATGATCTGGTCGATGCCACCCAGCAAGCGCTGGAGGACATCTTTGATGAAAGTGGCCTGGATCTGGATATGGAGAACTCGGCCGGTGTGCTGACTATCAAGTTCGACAACGGCAGTCAGTTGATCTTCAGCCGTCAGGAGCCTCTGCGTCAGTTGTGGCTGGCTGACCGTTCCGGTGGTTTCCATTTCGACTATGACGAGCAGGCCGGCAAGTGGGTCTGCGAGAAAACCGAAGAGCTGCTGGGCGAAATGCTGGAGCGCATCGTCTGGGAGCGCGCCGGCGAAAAACTCGATTTCGACGAAATCTGAGATGACGACCGCGCCACGCCCTGCCAAGCCGCTCTACAGCAACGTCAGCCCGGCCGTGCCTTCGCCGTGCACCGGCGTGTGTCGGCTGGATGAGCAGAAGGTCTGTCTCGGCTGCATGCGCCATGTCGAAGACATTCGTGAATGGCGATCAGCCAATGACGAGCGCCGTCGGGTGATTTGCGCGCAAGCGACTCACCGCAGGCAGCACTCCGGGACGTAGCTTGTATATTTTTTGAGCTGTGATAGTGTCCGGAAACGCCTCAACCCATCGAGGCCTGGTGAAAACCCCGTCTTTTTTGGCGGGGTTTTGCTTTTTTTGTGTGCAGAAGAAAGGAGTCTGCCCGGATCATGACCGCACCTTCCATCACCCTTACCCGTCTGGACGTGCAACGTCTGGAACGCCTGATCGACAGCCTGGATGACTCGCTGCCGGGCGTGATCGCGCTGCAAACCGAGCTGGACCGCGCCGATACCCTGGTCGGCCACGATGAAGTGCCCGCCGATGTCGTGACGATGAATTCCCGTGTGCACTGTCGCGAAGAAGGCAGTGGCAAGGACTACCACCTGACCCTGGTCTATCCGAAGCACGCCAACGCCGATGAAGGCAAGATCTCGATCCTGGCCCCGGTCGGCAGCGCGCTGCTGGGCCTGAAGGTTGGTCAGCACATCGACTGGCCGGCACCGGGCGGCAAGACCCTGAAGCTGACCTTGCTGGAAGTCGAATCGCAGCCGGCCAACGGCGGCGATTTTCCGGAGTAACCCCGCCTCAGACCTGCTCGAGCGCCTCGTTCAGAGAGCGTTCCAGGTCGGCCTTGTAACGCAGATACAGATTGCTCGAACTCTGCCCGTCACCGATCACACCCGACAGGTCCAGGTCGGTGATGTAGCAGCGGTAGCGCTCGGTTTCCCGGCGCTGACCGACGATTTCCCGGGCGACCACGCTGAACAGCTGGTCGCCATGTTCCAGTTCGCAGAACTCCCGCTGATTGCAATACAACGTGACCTGCACTTCGCCCGGTGCGGCTTTGCCGATGATCGCCTGCACGTCGTAGAACGGTTTGTTGACTGGCGTCTGCGGCGCCGGGCGCATTTCGACCCGTCGTGCGCGCCCCGGTCCTGATGGCAATAACTGGTAATACAAGATTTCAAGGCTGGCGGCATGGTTTGAATCCATGGGCAGCAGTGCTTCGCGCCGGAACTGGATCGATTGCAGGAAACGCTGCAACGGCACCAGCAGACTTTGCTCGTCGTGATAGGGCAAATGCTGTTGCCACAGTGCGTTGAATTCGTCGAGCACGTACAGCTCGGCCGTTTGCTCGGTGATCCGGTAAAACACCTGAATGCATTCGGGCTGGCCCATCGGCAGGATCAGCGCGAGGTCGTGGTCTTCCAGCGCCATCGGGTCCAGGTGCAGCGGGCTGTAGCGCGGTTGCTCCTCGCCGAGGTAATCGAGCAGTGCCGGCAGGGTGGCGAGGGCGACATGGCTGACCTGGCCCGGCACCAGTTCCAGCACGTGATAGTGCTGCTGCACCTGAATCAGGTAGCGGTGATTCAAGTCGCTGAGCAGCAGGTTCTGTGCGGTATCGACGATCTCTTCCACCCGGCGGGCGATGAATTGCGCGCGGTTGTGGCAGAAGCAACGCACTCGCAGCGAGGGCTGTTGCGGTCCGCGCGGCAGGTTGTTGAGGTAATCGCGCAGGCAGTCGAGCAGCGCATGCGGGCCGTCGAAGCGGTTGACCAGCACTTCGTTCCAGCTGTTGAGCGTGACCTGATCGAGGGTCAGCACCAGGTTCTCGCGCACGCCGGCATAGCTCAGGGAGTCCGTGCGTTCGGTGGTCATCAGGATGTTCAGGTCGCGGTGATGCTTGAGCGGATCGACCCCGACATTCACCAGAATCAGCACTTCGCTCGGCACGCTGGCCCTCAGCAGCGGTTCTTCGGCAACGGTCGGCAAGGGCAGGGCGATGCTCTGCTGCAGGCTGCCGAGCAGATTGAACAGCTCGAACTCGCTCATGTCGCTGGTGCCGGGGTGCAGGGCCAGTCGGGTGCTGCTGTCGATCACGCCGTTGCGATGACACCAGGTCAGCAGTTCCAGCAACTGGCGGCTGCGCTTGATCGGCGCGAAATGCTCCCACTCCAGCGCCGTCAGGCTGCCGTTGTACAGGCCCCACTGGGTTTGCCCGGGTTCCTTTTTATTTGGCGACTGCACCAGGGTCAGGGTGTCTTCGGCCAGGTCCGGGGCGATGCCGGGATTGATGAACTCGACTTTGTCGGCCTTGCGTTCGAACGCGGCATACAGGCGCCGACCGAGAACGTTGAGGTCACGTTTGTTGATCAGGCTGACGGTCTGCTCGGTGCGGGCGAACTGGGTCAGGAAGCGATAGCTGTAATTCAGCTCGTTGACCAGAGCCCGGCGCTCGGCGCTGACCTGTCGCACTTTCCACTGGCTGCGGCTGTCGAGCAGCGCCAGTTGCCGCTGATCCCAGTGCCATTCGCTGGCCAGTCTTTCCAGCAACGAACGCTGCCAGCTCTGGGTGCGGCTGTTGCCGGTGAGCTTGCGGTTGACCTTGAGGTACAGCGCACGGCGTACCAGTTCCAGGCGTTCGGGTTCATTGCGGGCGGTGAGGTATTCCTCGATCCGGCGGTAAACCACCATGTACGGATCCAGCTCGTCGAGGTCGAGCCGGTTGGCGAATACCGCCTGCTTGAAGCGCAGGCTCAGGCACTGCACCTGCGGATGTTCGCTGGCGTAGACCTCGATCAGCAGCAGCTTGAGCACCGACTTGTAAGGCGACTCGATGCCCTTGAACAACTGCCACAGCCCGGCGCCCACGAATTCGCCCGGCGGAATGTGCGCCAGTGGGCCGAGGTCGAGGGTTTCATCGTTGCGGATGAAACGCTTGGAGATCAGGGTGTGGGTGTACTGGTCGTATGCGCGCTCTTCGTAGACCGGCACCAGCCACCAGATCGGCGTGCGCCCGGCCAGCCAGATCGCGGTGCGGTAGAACTCGTCCAGCAGCAGATAGTGCTGGGTGGTGCCGCAATCTTCGGAACTGAGCTGGGTATCGCGCTCGCCTTTGACGAAACGCACCGGGTCGATCAGAAAGAAATGCGCCTCCGCACCCTGACTCGCGGCCCAGGCTTCGAGCAACTGGCATTTTTTACGCAGCTCGGCGAGTTCGCTGTCGCTCAGGTCGGGTGCGTGGCAGACCCACACGTCCATGTCGCTCTGGTCGGCCTGGGCCAGGGTGCCAAGACTGCCCATCAGGAACAGTCCGTGAATCGGTCTTGGCGGGTTGCTGCCGTGGCGCGGCTTGTAGGAAAACGAACGCGTCAGGCGCTGGGCTTCGGTGAGTGCGTCGGCGTCCGGCTCGTAATTCGACAACCCGGCCGGCGTGCTGCCCGAAACATAGCCGGGCAGCAGTGGATGATTGACGTGGAAAAACAGCGGCAACAGGGTCAGCACGCTTTGCTGGCGCGTCGACAGGCCTTCGAGGGCCCGGTTCAGGCGGCCTTCGTTGAGTTTGAGAAAGCGTGCGCGCAGCTGGCTGAGTACCTTGCGGTCGATTCCCTCGTCCAGGTCGGGGCGGATTTCATGGGTGCGGGTCATGTCGACTCAAACCGGCTCGCAGGGCTCGGAGGCAGAGGGTCACGGAATGCGAGGGAGTTTAGCGCCTGTGCAACGCGAGCATTAAGCTGAATTTGTTTTTTGACGCCAGATTTCCACCGCGTGACGGTGGCGTGCGGCCGGGCTGGCCCGCGGAAATCCCGTGGCGGAGGTTTCCGTGGGCAAAGTCGGGAGGATCAGGCGGTTTGTTGCTCTTTCAGAATCGTCAGTACGGTCTGCACGTTTTGTGCGGCATCACGACCGAGACTGGTCAGGTAACCGCCATCAGGCTGGTCTGTCAGTTCTTTTTCAAAGAGGCGTTGGGCAGCAGCGATGTGCTTCGGGGCAGCGGTCTGATGAATTTTCAGACCTTCCTGGGAACTGTCCAGGTTGAAGAGTGCGAGGACTTCCAGTTCGGCAACCAACTCAGGGGTAAGCGACATAAGGACTCCAGACTTTCTAGGAATTGGACGACAGCGCCCCTAAGGTGAACCTGCCGGCGCGGCCTGTCCAGTGTGCGCCAGGGTTTTTGTCTCGGGGGTGGATTCCAGTGTAGTCAGGGGCCGGGAGAAGGCCGGATGGAAGGGTGACAAATTGTGTGGGAGCCAGGCAGCTCCCACATCGGGCTGCCCGGTTAAGCCTTTTCCGGTGGCAACTCAGGCAGGGCGCGAAGGGCCGCTTCGTACCATTCGGTATTGAACGCGCGGTCGTCATCGAGCATGGCGTCGATTTCGTAGGCCAGGACGTGGGCCATCAGGTTCAGGATGTCTTCGCGCTCGTAACCGACGAGGGTCAGTTTGTTGAACGTGGCCTTGGCCGCTGGCGGGTTGTCGCTTTCGATCTGGTTTTCGATGGCTTCGATCAAAGTGCTCTCGGTGAACTCTTCTTCGTCGTTATCGATGTCTGTCGGCTCGCTCATGGCAGGCTCCTCAAGGAAAGGCGCAGTTTACCCGCATTCAGCGGCGTGATGCTGCTGGCGGGATTCTCCGGAGCGATCTATAAACAGGCACTGCCCACCCCGCACGGCCTGGAGGCTATGTGATGTTCAAGCTCTACGGATTCTCAGTCAGCAACTACTACAACATGGTCAAACTGGCGCTGCTGGAAAAAGGCCTGCCGTTCGAGGAAGTCACGTTCTATCCGACGCCTACGCCTGAGTCTCTGGCCATCAGCCCGCGCGGCAAGGTGCCGGTGCTGGGCGCCGAAGGTGGCTACATCAACGAAACGATGGTGATGCTCGAATACCTCGAAAGCAGCCAGAAGGGTGTTCCGCTGCTGCCGGCCGAGCCGTTTGCGCGCGCCCAGGTGCTGGCGGTGGCCAAGGAAATCGAGCTGTACATCGAGTTGCCGGCCCGTGCCTGTTACGGCGAAGCGTTTTTCGGCGCGGCACTGCCGGAGGCGATCAAGGAGAAGACCAAGGCTGAATTGCTGCTGGGGTTTGCGGCGCTGGGCCGTCACGGCAAGTTTGCCCCGTATGTGGCGGGCGACAGTTTGAGCATCGCTGACTTGTACTTCCTCTACAGCGTGCCGTTGGCGGCTGCGGTGGGGCACAAACTGTTCGGTCTGGATCTGTTGGCTGACATGCCGAAGGCCAAGGCACTGCTGGAGCGACTTGAGCAGAATCCGCATGTACAGAAGATTGCAGCGGACAAGGAAGCGGCGATGCCGACGTTTTTGGCGATGATCGCAGCCAAAAAGTAGAAATTTGTTCTGACGCGAGTTCGCGAGCAAGTCGATGATTCGACTTGCCCGCGATGCTTTTAGCGGCTGGCGATCAATGCCTGACCGCGAGCTACGGCAGCCTTGACCTGCGCCGGCGCAGTGCCGCCGATGTGGTCACGGGCATTCACCGAGCCTTCCAGGGTCAGCACGGCAAACACGTCCTGCTCGATCTGGTCGCTGAACTGACGCAGTTCTTCCAGGCTCATCTCCGCCAGATCCTTGCCGGTGTCGACGCCGTATTTCACGGCATGGCCGACGATTTCGTGGCAGTCACGGAACGGCAGGCCGCGGCGAACCAGATAGTCGGCCAGATCGGTGGCGGTGGAGAAGCCGCGCAACGCCGCTTCACGCATGATCGCGTGCTTCGGTTTGATCGCCGGGATCATGTCGGCAAAGGCACGCAGCGAGTCGCGCAGGGTGTCGGCGGCGTCGAACAGCGGTTCCTTGTCTTCCTGGTTGTCCTTGTTGTAGGCCAGCGGCTGGCCTTTCATCAGGGTCAGCAGGCCCATCAGAGCGCCGAACACACGGCCGGTCTTGCCACGTACCAGTTCCGGCACGTCGGGGTTTTTCTTTTGCGGCATGATCGAGCTGCCGGTGCAGAAGCGGTCCGGCAGATCGATGAACTGGAACTGCGCGCTGGTCCACAGCACCAGCTCTTCGGAGAAGCGCGACAGGTGCATCATCGCGATGCTCGCCGCCGAGCAGAATTCGATGGCGAAGTCACGATCGGACACGTTGTCCAGCGAGTTGCCGCCGACAGCGTCGAAGCCCAGCAGTTGTGCGGTGTATTCGCGGTCGATCGGGTAGGTGGTGCCGGCCAGCGCGGCGCTGCCCAGCGGCATGCGGTTGGTGCGCTTGCGGCAGTCGACCAGACGCTCGTAGTCGCGGCTGAGCATTTCGAACCAGGCCAGCATGTGGTGACCGAAGGTCACAGGCTGTGCGGTCTGCAGGTGGGTGAAGCCCGGCATGATGCTCGCGGCCTCACGCTCGGCCTGCTCCAGCAGGCCTTTTTGCAGGCGGGTGATCTCGGCCAGGATCAGGTCGATCTCGTCGCGCAGCCACAGGCGGATGTCGGTGGCGACCTGGTCGTTGCGGCTGCGGCCGGTGTGCAGCTTCTTGCCGGTGATGCCGATGCGGTCGGTCAGGCGTGCCTCGATGTTCATGTGCACGTCTTCGAGGTCCACGCGCCAGTCGAACTGGCCGGCCTCGATTTCGCCCTGGATGGTCTTCAGGCCATCGATGATGCTGTCGCGCTCGGCATCCGTCAGCACGCCGACCTTGGCCAGCATGGTGGCGTGGGCGATCGAGCCCATGATGTCGTGGCGATACAGGCGCTGGTCGAAAGTGACGGAGGCGGTGAAGCGGGCGACGAAGGCGTCGACGGGTTCACTGAAGCGGCCGCCCCAGGACTGATTGGTCTTGTCAGTGCTCATGAATTCGCTCGTATCGGCTTGAAGAAAGAAGGCGTGAAACGCTGGCGCGGATAATAACAGGGTTGCCAATCCTGTCGTTGACACTGGTCGATACGTTTTTTTCTCATCTCTGCGTTCATAGTCGCCGCCGGTTCCGGGGGATTTGCGCAAGGATATTTTCCGATTGAGCAATATCGGCCCGGCGAGCGTCTACAGTAGGACTAAGGGTCGGCGCGACTGTGGATCGTGCAAAGGTCTGGCCGCCGACTATAAGAAGAGAGGGGTGGGTGTTTTGACCATCGGCATACCCTGCGTAAAACGCAGACAGACGCGAGCTTCGAGTGGTGCGTCCCGGGTGTCGGCAAATATTGCCGGCCGACGTACGGCACTTTTTGGCGCTCGCGCTAGTCTTAGCGTGGATCGCGGTGACGGACGTCACTCCACTTGTCTACGCTATCCTTGTGCGAGACTCACGCAGGAATCCAGCGCAATATGAATGTCCTGATCGTTGATGACGAACCACTGGCCCGCGAGCGCCTCGCCCGAATGGTGAGCGAGCTCGAGGGCTACACAGTCCTGGAGCCCAGCGCCACCAATGGCGAAGAGGCGTTGGCACTGATCGACAGCCACAAGCCGGATATCGTGCTGCTCGATATCCGCATGCCGGGCCTCGACGGCCTGCAAGTGGCTGCCCGGCTGTGCGAACGCGAAACCCCGCCCGCCGTGGTGTTCTGCTCCGGTATCGATGAATTTCCCTTGGAGGCCCTGCAGGCCAGCGCCGTGGGCCATGTGGTGAAACCCGTGAGAACCGAACATCTGCAGGAAGCCCTGAAAAGGGCCGAACGTCCGAATCGGGCTCAGCTATCGGCCCTGACCCGTCCCGCCGCCGAAAGCGGCAATGGTCCGCGCAGTCATATCAGCGCCCGAACCCGCAAAGGCATCGAACTGATCCCGCTGGATCAGGTGGTGTATTTCATTGCCGATCACAAATACGTGACCCTGCGTCATGAAGCCGGTGAAGTCCTGCTGGACGAGCCGCTCAAGGCCCTGGAAGACGAATTCGGCGAGCGCTTCGTGCGGATCCATCGCAACGCGCTGGTGGCTCGGGACCGCATCGAGCGGCTTCAACGCACACCACTGGGGCACTTCCAGCTGTTCCTCAAAGGCCTGAACGGTGATGCGCTGATCGTCAGTCGCCGGCATGTGGCGGGCGTACGTAAAATGATGCAAGGGCTTTAGTCCGCAGGCGTCGGGCGGCTCTCAATTCTTTTCACCAGGCATTGCCGGCCAGGGAGGCCACGCCGTTTCTGATTCAGGTCAAAGTGGATTTGGCTGAGCTGTTATTATCCGCCGTATCTATTCAGTACGGATTGATCCATGTCCTCTCGCGAAATCCGCATCGCCACCCGCAAAAGTGCACTGGCCCTCTGGCAGGCCGAATACGTCAAAGCCCGTCTGGAAGCAGCCCACCCGGGACTGCTGGTGACGCTGGTGCCCATGGTCAGTCGCGGCGACAAGCTGCTCGATTCCCCCCTGTCGAAAATCGGCGGCAAGGGCCTGTTCGTCAAGGAACTGGAAACCGCGCTGCTGGAAAACGAAGCCGACATCGCCGTCCATTCGATGAAAGACGTGCCGATGGACTTCCCCGAAGGTCTCGGTCTGTTCTGCATCTGCGAGCGCGAAGACCCGCGCGATGCCTTTGTCTCCAATACTTTTTCCAGCCTTGATGCGTTGCCGGCCGGCAGCATCGTCGGTACCTCCAGCCTGCGTCGCCAGGCACAGTTGCTGACCCGTCGTCCCGACCTGGAAATCCGTTTCCTGCGCGGCAACGTCAACACCCGTCTGGCCAAGCTCGATGCCGGCGAGTATGACGCGATCATCCTCGCGGCGGCCGGCCTGATTCGCCTCGGCTTCGAAGATCGCATTACCTCGGCGATCAGCGTCGACGACAGCCTGCCGGCCGGTGGCCAGGGCGCGGTGGGTATCGAATGCCGCAGCGCCGACACTGAAATCCACGCCTTGCTCGCACCTTTGCATCACGCCGATACGGCTGACCGTGTGAGCGCCGAACGTGCCCTCAACAAACACTTGAATGGCGGTTGCCAGGTGCCGATTGCCTGCTACGCCGTGCTCGAAGGCGAGCAATTATGGCTGCGTGGTCTGGTCGGCGAGCCGAGCGGTGGCAAGCTGTTGAGTGCCGAAGCCCGGGCGCCGCGCTCTGACGCTGAAGCGCTGGGTGTGCAGGTGGCTGAAGATTTGCTGCGCCAGGGTGCCGACGACATTCTCAAGGCTGTCTACGGCGAGGCAGGTCACGAGTGACGACCTGGCGCCTGCTGCTGACGCGCCCCGCTGACGATTGCGAGGCGCTGGCCGAGGTACTGGCCGGGCAGGGGATTTTCAGCAGTTGCCTGCCGCTTTTGGAGATCGCGCCGCTGCCGGTCTCTGACACAATGCGCCAGACCTTTGCCGGATTGTCGCGCTTTAGCGCGGTGATCGTGGTCAGCAAGCCGGCGGCGCGCATCGCTGGGCAATTGATCGATGCCGTGCCGGGCATGCCCTGGTTCAGCGTTGGCGCAGCGACGGCGCAGATTCTTCGGGATCGGGGTCTCGATGCGCATTGCCCGGACGAGGGCGATGACAGTGAAGCCTTGCTGCAATTGCCGCGTCTGCTCGAGGTCGTTGCACAGCCCGGCGCGCAGGTGTTGATCCTGCGCGGAGAGGGTGGTCGCGAGCTGCTGGCCGAGCGCCTGCGCGCGCTTGGTGCTAGTGTCGAGTATCTGGAACTGTACCGCCGTGACCTGCCGGACTATCCGCCGCGGGAACTGCCCCGACGGATTGCGGCGGAACGCCTGAACGGGCTGGTGGTCAGCAGTGGACAGGGTTTTGAGCACCTGCGTCAGTTAGCCGGTGATACTTGGCCGGTGCTTGCGCAGATGCCGTTGTTTGTTCCAAGCCCAAGGGTCGCCGAGCAGGCACGTGCCGCCGGGGCCCGAACAGTTGTGGATTGTCGCGGCGCCAGTGCCGCGGCCTTGCTGACGGCGTTACGGGAGCATCCCGTGCCCGTTCTCTAATGCAAAGGATGGATACGTGAGCGAAACAGCCTTGCCTAAAGATGACGTTCAACCTGTGATTGATGCACCGGTTGATGCACCGCCACCGGCCGCTGAACCGCGCCGAGGCAACGGATTGGCCATAGTCGCGCTGCTGCTCGGCGCCGCCGGTATTGCGGTGGGTGGCTGGGGTGTCTGGCAGGTGCGACATCTGCAAGCCAACACGCAGGAGCAATTGAGTCAGGTGCAGGCGTTGAATGATCAGGCCCAGAACCTGAAACTCAACGAGCAGCGTCTGACCGAACGTCTCGGACAACTGCCGGGCGCTGACGAGCTCGCCGAGCGCCAGCGTCTGGTCACGCAACTCCAGGGCGATCAGCAGCGCCTCAATCAGCGCCTGGAAACCGTCCTCGGGGCTAGCCGCAAGGACTGGCGTCTGGCCGAGGCCGAGCATCTACTGCGACTGGCCAGCCTGCGTCTTTCTGCCTTGCAGGACATCAGCAGCGCTCAGGCTCTGGTGCAGGGTGCCGACGATATTCTGAAGGAGCAAAACGATCCCGGTTCGTTTGCCGCGCGTGAGCAAGTGGCGAAAACCCTGGTGGCGTTGCGCAGTACCGAGCAACCCGATCGTACTGGACTGTTCCTGAAGCTGGGCGCGCTGCGCGATCAGGTCATCGGGCTCACCGAACTGGCGCCCGAATACAAGGATCGCGGCGATTCGCTGCTGGGCCTGACCTCCGACGGCGACGGTGCCAGTCGCTGGTCGCAGTGGTGGGATCAGATCTCGCGCTACATCCGCATCGATTTCAATGCCGACAAGAACGTGCGGCCGCTGCTTGCCGGCCAGAGCCTGAGCCAGGTGCGTCTGGCCCTCAGCCTTTCGCTGGAGCAGGCGCAATGGGCGGCGCTCAACGGTCAGGCAGCGGTCTACACCCAGGCACTGACTGAAGCGCGGGACGTGCTCAAGGGTAATTTCAACCCGGACAACCCGCAGAGCAAAATCATGCTTGAGCAGGTCGCGGAGTTGAGCAAGCAGCCGGTCACGGTTGTTACGCCGGATCTGGCGGGCACCCTCAGCGCCGTGCAGGCCTATCTTGAGCGCCGTAACGTCAACGCTGAAGACTCGGTGAAACCCTTCGCCAAACCTGCCGCCACCGCGCAGGAGGCCACGCCATGAAGCGTCTGTACGTCATCGTGTTTCTGGTGATCGCTGCGACGGCGGCCCTTGGTCTGGCGATTGCCGAGCATTCCGGTTACGTATTGGTGGCCTACAAAAGCTTCCGCTATGAGTCGAGCCTGTGGGCGACGTTGGCGCTGGTGGCGGTGCTCTGGCTGCTGATCTGGGGCATCAAGGCGCTGGTCGAGCTGGTGCTGACTTCCGGTGGCGTGGTCAATCCATGGTCGCGCCGCAACCGCAGCCGTCGTGTGCAAGTGGCGATCGAGCACGGTCAACTGGACCTGGCCGAAGGTCGCTGGGCCAGCGCCCAGCGTCACCTTTATCGGGCTGCCGAGGCCGAGCGCCAACCGTTGCTGTATTACCTCGGTGCCGCCCGTGCTGCCAACGAGCAAGGCAATTACGAGGAAAGTGATCGTCTGCTGGAGCGCGCACTCGAGCGTCAGCCTCAGGCCGAACTGGCGATTGCCTTGAGTCATGCGCAACTGCAAACCGACCGTGGTGATACCGAAGGTGCGCTGGTGACCTTGCAGGCCATGCGCGAGCGTCATCCGCACAACGTCCAGACCCTGCGTCAGTTGCAGCGTCTGCATCAGCAGCGCGGTGACTGGTCGGCGGTGATCCGCATGCTGCCCGAGCTGCGCAAGGACAAGGTCCTGCCGCCTGCCGAACTGGCCGAGCTGGAGCGTCGCGCCTGGGGAGAGAACCTGTCGCTGGCGGCACATCGCGAAGAAGATGGCGCGGTCGGTCTGCAATCGCTTAATCGCGCCTGGCAGCAACTGACCTCGTCACAGCGTCAGGAGTCGCCACTGGTACTGGCCTACGCCGAGCAACTGCGTCAGCTCGGCGCGCAGGTCGAGGCGGAAGAGGTGTTGCGCAACGCCCTCAAGCGTAAGTACGACAGCCACCTGGCGCGCCTTTATGGCCTGGTGCGCGGCAGTGATCCGGCGCGTCAATTGCAGGTGGCCGAGGGCTGGCTCAAGGAGCATCCCGCCGACCCGAGCCTGCTGCTGACGCTCGGCCGACTGTGCCTGCAAGCCAGTCTGTGGGGCAAGGCGAGGGACTATCTGGAAAGCAGCCTGCGTACGCAGCGCAACCCGGAAGCCTGCGCGGAGCTGGCGCGACTGCTGGCCCGGCTGGGTGATACCGAGCGCAGCAACCAGCTGTTCCAGGAAGGTCTGGGATTGTTGGACGAACGCCTGCTGGCCGCGCCTTTACCGGTGCAGGCTCACGCCTGAGTGGATGGGGGAGTGCGCTCCCTCGCCCATATTCTCGACTGAATAGTTACCGCTATTTCACTTCTGAGGCAAAGTCCTACAGAGCCCTACATTCTTTCCTCTCGCCTCTGTCGGGATTTCCCTACATCTCTGGTGAAGTGTCGCCAGTGACCTGCCTTGAAAGGCCGAGGCCCTTTCCTCTACCGTAACTGCCTGTCTTTATTGTTACGGATAACCCATGTCGTTGACCTGCTCACGCTCCCTGTTTTTTATGGCTTTCACGGCGGGAACACTGGCGCTGGGAGCTTCCTATTACCTCGAGTACGCGGTGGGTCTCGTGCCGTGCAGCCTGTGCCTGGTGCAACGGCTTTTCCTGAGCATTCTCACCACCTGCTGTGGTGTGGCGGCGGTGCACGGGCCAGGGCGCTTCGGCCTTTCGCTCTACTGGTCCGGTGCGCTGGCGGCCAGTCTCGGCGCAACCATGGCTGCATGGCGGCAGGTGCTCCTGCAAAGCGATTCGCTGCATCATCTGGCACAGTGCGCGCCCGGCACCGAGGAATTATTCAGTCACCTGCCTTGGCTTTGCGCCCTGGCGCGGATGTTCACTGACAGCGAGGATTGCTCGCAAATGTCCTGGACGCTGTTCGATCTGAGCGTTCCGGAGTGGAGCCTGCTGTTCTTCGTCGCCATGTCGATTCTTGCGGTTTACCAATTGCTGCGACTGGCCTGGAGCGCTCTGCAGCGACCGCTCAGCGGCGAAGCGTCGCACCGGGGGCTGGTCAGGGATTAAACACTTGTATGAACTTTCTCTCCTGCGTACCTTGAAGCCACAGGCGTGCGGGCATAATCTGGCCCGCACGTGTCATTGGATTTGTGTTGCTCGATGACGCTCTGCCCGAACGCCTCTCAAAGCAATAGCCACAAGAAGGGGCGCGGGTGTAGGGCAGCATGACCCACAAGGGAAGAGAGATCGCCATGCTCGAAAGTTGTCAGAATGCTCAGGAACGTTGGGGTGGAGTTCATCTGCTGATCGACCGCTGGCTCCAGGAGCGTGAGGAACTGATCGCTGCCTACGACAAGCTGGGCGCAGAACCTCAGGCACTGTCCGAAGATCGAAAGCCCTTGCAGGAATTCTGCGGCGTACTGGTCGATTACGTGTCGGCCGGGCACTTCGAAATCTACGAACAGCTGACGGGCGAAGCCAAGGCCTTCAACGACAAGCGCGGCCTGGAACTGGCCGAGACGATCTACCCGCGCATCGATGTCATCACGGAAAAACTGCTGGCCTTCAACGATCTTTGCGATGAAGGCAAATGCGTTGCCGAAAAATTCAAGGAGCTGGGTGGGCTGCTCCACGAGCGCTTCGAACTGGAAGACTGCCTGATCGAAGTGCTGCATACCGCCCACAAGGAAGAGGATCCGGTTCAGGCCTGAACCGGTCCCGCAAGACACAAGAACGGTGCGCCAACAGCGCACCGTTTTTTATTGGGCGATCAACTGGTCGCGCCACGCAATTCGACTTCGAACACCAGCGGTGTGAACGGCGCGATCAAGTCGCCGGCACCATCGGCGCCGTAAGCCTGATCCGATGGAATCACCAATCGCCATTTCGCACCCACCGGCATGTTTTGCAAGGCAGTGCGCCATCCGGCGATCACGCTGTCGAGATTGAACCACTGCGGCTGAGTGTTCTGGTCGAACACGGTGCCATCCGGCAGCCGACCGATATACAGCACTTGTACTTTCCCGTCAGGGCCGGCCTTTGGGCCAGTACCCGGTGCCAGTTCGGTCAGCAGGATGCCGTCGGCCAACGTCTTCACCCCGGGCTTGGCTTTTTCTGCGGTGAGAAAGCGTTGTTCGTTTTCCATCGCAGCTTCAGTCGAAGGGATGGCTGCATGCTCGGCCGTCTGCGATTCGTGATCCGCCAGAATCTGTTCGATCCGCGCCTCGCTCAAAGCGAGCGGCTTGCCTTGATAGGCCTGTTGCAAGCCTTCGATCAATGCCTGGATCTGCAGTTGCGGAACCTCCTGGCGCAGCCGTTCACCGAGGCTCGCGCCGAGACTGTAGGCCAGGTCGTGGGCATCGTTCGCGGTGTTTTTTTCGTCGGCCTGGACCGCCGAAAAGATCATGCAGAGGGATAAAAAAAGGTAGCGCGACATGGGCACTCTCCGTCCTGAATTGCGGTGGATTATGCCAGCGCGAAGCTCTGCAACGGTGAACTGCTTTGAGCAATGTGCAGAAGTTTTTCGTGAGCCTGCAACCGAGTGCATTCGATACTGTCAACATGCCCTAGCGGCGGTAGCAGCAGAGGTCTAGTATGAGCCGCACTCACGTCAGCCAGGAGGTAAACCATGTCGGCCACCAAGAAGCCTGTAAACACTCCGTTGCACTTACTCCAACAGCTCTCGGGCAGCCTGCTCGAACATCTGGAAAACGCTTGCTCCCAAGCCTTGGCTGATGCTGAAAAACTGCTCGCCAAACTGGAAAAGCAACGCGGCAAGGCACAAGAAAAACTGCACAAATCCCGCACCAAATTGCAGGACGCAGCCACAGCCGGTAAAGCCAAGGCGCAGACCAAGGCCAAGGCTGCCGTGAAGGAACTCGAAGACCTGCTCGATGCGCTGAAGGATCGTCAGTCCGACACCCGCAGCTACATTCTGCAACTCAAGCGCGATGCCCAGGAAAGCCTGAAACTGGCCCAGGGTGTCGGTCGTGTACAGGAAGCCGTCGGCAAGGCGTTGTCCCTGCGCTCGGCAAAACCGGCAGCGGCGCCCGCGAAAAAAGCGGCCGCCAAACCTGCCGCAAAAGCACCGGCCAAAGCGCCAGTGAAAGCCGCCGCAAAACCTGCAGCGAATAAACCCGCAGCCGCAAGCACTGCGAAACCTGCGGCTAAAACCACCGCTGCAAAACCAGCTGCCGCCAAGCCGGTTGCCGCAAAACCAGCCGCTGCCAAACCTGCTGCGCGAACCGCTGCTGCAAAAGCGGCTCCGGCAAAAACCGCAGCTGCCAAACCGGCTGCTAAACCAGCCGCCAAAACCGCCGCCAAACCGGCAGCAAAACCAGCAGCCAGAACTGCTGCTGCCAAGCCTGCGGCCAAAACCGCTGCCAAACCGGTTGCAGCCAAACCCGCTGCCAAAGCTGCAGCGAAACCAGCGGCCAAGCCTGCGGTAAAAGCAGCGGCCAAACCTGCTGCTGCCAAGCCTGCTGCGAAACCAGCCGCCAAACCGGCTGCCGCTGCCAAGCCTGCAACTGCCGCCGCCAAACCAGCGACCGCCGCTAAACCGGCCGCCAAGCCAGCCGCAAAACCTGCTGCAAAACCAGCAGTGAAAAAACCAGCCGCTGCCAAGCCAGCGGCAGCCAAACCGGCCACCGCTCCTGCTGCCAAACCTGCCGCTCCGGCAACCCCGGCTGCGACTACAGCACCTGCATCGGCCGCCACTACCTCGACCACCGCAACCACGCCATCCTCGGCGCCGGTGTCGAGCGTCGCCAGCAACCCGTCCAGCGCTTCCTAAGCGCCGGTCGCCGCGACGCGCAGCACTTGCAGCGCGTCGCGGTTCAGGTTGGCCGCAGGGCCGGCCAGCACTTCCAGCCAGTCACTCGATTCCTTCGAGTTACGCTTCCATCCCTGTGCTACGCCTTCAAGTCGCGACAGCAACGCGCGCTCCGCCTCCAGTTCCAGCCCCTTGATCTGCTCGCGCATACCCTTGAGCACAGGATCGGTGTCGGCCAGGTCTTTCCACTGCATGCGCATCGCGCGCAGCGGTTGAACCACCTCTTTGTCCCAAGGGATGGTCAGCTCTTGAAGCTGCCTCGTGCGTACCTCGTCGCAGGTCGCATCGCGCTGTTCCAGCCACAAACCACACAGCATCAGGCACACATTGGCCCCCGCCGATTGCAGGCGCAGGCAGGCCTCCTCCACGCCGGGGCGGGCGTAGACGGCAAGGGCAAAGCTCCACAGGTCAGAGGACATCGTGCTACTCGCGCCAGTTGTGAGCGAAGCTGGTAGACTCCGCCGCCATTATGATCCGACTTCAGAACCTGACTTTACAGCGTGGCCCGCAACGTCTGCTAGAAGACGCCGAGCTGACCCTGCACGCCGGCCACAAAGCCGGCCTCATCGGTGCCAACGGCGCCGGCAAATCCAGCCTGTTCGCCTTGCTCCGCGGTGAGTTGCACCCGGACTCGGGCGACTGCCTGCTGCCGGCCGACTGGCGTATCGCCCACATGCGCCAGGAGGTCGACACCCTCGAGCGTCTGGCGGTGGATTACGTGCTCGATGGCGACCTGCGCCTGCGCGAGGTCCAGCGTGATCTCGCAGCGGCCGAAGAGGCCCACGACGGGGCTGCTCTGGCACGCCTGCACGCGGAACTCGACAGCGCCGACGGTTACACCGCCGACGCGCGGGCGCGCAAGTTGCTGGCCGGTCTCGGTTTCACCAACGAGCAGATGGATCGTCAGGTAGGAGATTTCTCCGGTGGCTGGCGGATGCGTCTGAACCTTGCGCAGGCTTTGATGTGCCCGTCAGACCTGCTGCTGCTCGACGAACCGACCAACCACCTGGACCTCGACGCCATCATCTGGCTCGAAGAGTGGCTGAAAAGTTACCCCGGCACCTTGTTGCTGATTTCCCACGACCGGGATTTCCTCGATGAAGTCGTCGATCACGTGGCTCACGTCGATCAGCGCAAACTGGTGCTCTACCGTGGCGGCTACACCGCGTTCGAACGCGCCCGTGCCGAGCGTCTGGCCCAGCAGCAACAGGCCTACGAGAAGCAGCAGGCGCAGCGTGCGCACATGGAAAGCTACATCGCCCGGTTCAAGGCCCAGGCCACCAAGGCCCGTCAGGCCCAGAGCCGGATCAAGGCGCTGGAGCGCATGGAAGAGCTGTCGGCGGCCCACGTCGATTCGCCATTCGATTTTGTGTTCCGCGAGTCGACCAAGATCTCCAGCCCGCTGATCGACCTGTCCGATGCGCGTCTGGGTTATGGCGAGAAAACCGTGCTGGAGAAGGTCAAGCTGCAACTGACCCCCGGTGCGCGAATCGGTCTGCTCGGCCCCAACGGCGCCGGTAAATCGACTCTGATCAAGAACCTCGCCGGCGAGCTGTCGCCGCTGGCCGGGCGCCTGACTCGCGGCGAGAACACGGTGGTCGGCTACTTCGCCCAGCATCAGCTCGATTCGCTGGATGCCAAGGCCAGCCCGTTGCTGCACCTCCAGCGTCTGGCGCCGACCGAACGCGAGCAGACCCTGCGCGACTTCCTTGGCGGTTTCGACTTCCGTGGGGCGCGGATCGACGAGCCGGTGCTGAATTTCTCCGGTGGCGAAAAGGCCCGTCTGGCCCTGGCGTTGATCGCCTGGGAACGGCCGAACCTGTTGCTGCTCGACGAACCGACCAACCACCTGGACCTGGAAATGCGCCTGGCGCTGACCATGGCGTTGCAGGAATTCAGTGGCGCGGTGCTGGTGGTTTCCCACGATCGGCATCTGCTCAAGAGCACCACCGACAACTTCTTCCTGGTCGCGGACGGCAAGGTCGAAGAGTTCGATGGCGACCTCGAAGACTACGCCCGTTGGCTGGTCGAGTACCGTCAGCGCAACGCCCCGGTCAGCAACACGCCGGTGAACCCGGACAAGACCGACAAGAAGGCCCAGCGTCAGGCCGCCGCTGCGTTGCGTCAGCAACTGGCGCCGCACAAGCGCGAAGCCGACAAGCTCGAAGCCGAGCTGGGCAAGCTGCACGAGAAACTGGCCAAGGTCGACGCCAGCCTCGGCGACAGCGATCTCTACGAGCCGGCGCGCAAGAACGAATTGCGTGACCTGCTGGCTGAACAGGCCAAACTGAAAGTCCGCGAAGGCGAACTTGAAGAGGCGTGGATGCAGGCGCTGGAAACCCTGGAAACCATGCAGGCGGAGCTGGAGGCGCTGTCCTGATGGACGCGTTCAAGCTACCGCTGCCGGCGGTGTGGATCGAGCCGATCTGGCTGGGTGTGCAGATTCTGCTAATCCTGCTGGCCGGCTATTTCGCCCAACGTGTCGTCGCCCGATTCCTGACCCGCCTGGGCGAGAAGTATCCGTTCCCGCCGCAGTTGCTGATGCCGCTGCGCGGTGGTCTGCGCTGGCTGATCATGGGCAGTGCACTGATCTTCGTGCTGGAACGGCTCGGGGTCTCGGCCACGGTATTGTGGACAGCGTTGTCGGGCTTCGTCGCGGTGGCGGCGGTGGCGTTCTTCGCCATGTGGAGTGTGCTGTCGAACCTGCTCTGCGCGATTCTGATCTTCACCGTCGGCCCGTTTCGTCTGGGCGATGTGGTGGAGCTGGTGGACACCACCGACAAGCCCGGCGTCAAAGGGCGGGTGGTGGCGATCAATCTGCTCTACACCACGCTGATCGAGGCCGAAGAGCTCGGCACCGGCAGCGCCATGGTGCAGGTCCCCAACAGCCTGTTCTTCCAGCGTTCGGTGCGACGCTGGCGTGGCACGGATGTATTCCCTTCCAGCGGTTTCGAAAAGTGATCGGGCGCCGGCCACGTTGGTCGGCGGCCGCAACATCCTGAAAAAATCGGTAGTCATCCAGCCTGAATCCCATTAGCTTGGACGTTTGTCACGAGTCTGAGTCGAGGTGTGCGATGGAGCTTCAAACATGGCTGGCGTTTTTTGCCGCGTGTTGGGTAATCAGCCTTTCTCCGGGCGCCGGCGCGATTGCGTCGATGTCCAGCGGTCTGCAATACGGTTTCTGGCGCGGTTACTGGAACGCCCTGGGCCTGCAACTGGGCCTGGCCCTGCAGATTGCCATCGTCGGTGCCGGTGTCGGCGCGATCCTCACCGCTTCGGCCACGGCGTTCCATGCGATCAAATGGTTCGGCGTCGCCTACCTGGTTTACCTGGCGATCAAGCAGTGGCGCGCACTGCCGATGGATATGAGCGATGACGCGGCGGTACGCCCGATCGGCCGGCCGATGGCGCTGGTGTTCCGTGGGTTCCTGGTCAACATCAGCAACCCCAAGGCCCTGGTGTTCATGCTGGCGGTGCTGCCGCAGTTCATCAATCCTCACGCACCGCTGCTGATCCAGTATGTGGTGATCGGCGTGACCATGATCTGCGTAGACCTGATCGTCATGGCCGGCTACACCGGTCTGGCGTCGAAGGTGCTGCGTCTGCTGCGCACACCGACCCAGCAAAAACGCATGAACCGCACCTTTGCCGGGCTGTTCATCGGTGCAGCGGCGTTCATGGCGACGTTGCGCAAAGCCGCCGCGTAAAGCGGGCAGGCATAAAAAAAGGCGACCTTTTCAGGTCGCCTTTTTCGTTTCCGGCGGTCGGTCAGTGAAGAATCACTGGCGCCGTATCACGCGGCAGATTGTTGCGCTGCTGCGGTTCACGCGGCTGCTCGTAACCGCCACCGCCGAGCTGCATGCTCAGTTGTCCGGCTACGTCTTCACCCAACGCCTTCGAGACATCACGCACTACCCGTGGGCGGTTCAGCGAGATCTTGATGTCGCGGTGGTTCACCAGTTTGGTGTCCTGCGCTTCTCCCATCGCCGTGAAGGCCGAGGTGATCTCGTAGGTCTTGGTGTTGATCAGGCTGAAATCCGCCACCAGCGTCAGGCCCAGTACGGCTGAATAGCTGTCGGTATTGGCCAGCTCGTTCATGTCCTGGGTGAAGTCGATGTCGGAAACCGTACCGAACAGCACGTAGTCGGCGCCCTTGAAGTTGCCGGCCTTGATCCGCTTGATCACATCGTAGATGTCACCCTTGGACGAGGCGGTGTACGGCGTGCCCTGAATCAACTGGAACATGCCGGTGCGCAGGATTTCACCCTTGATGTCGCCGGTGAATTTGCGCAGTTCGGCCTGCTCGATGTAACTGGTGTTGGATTCGAACTCGTCGTAGCTCGAAGAACCGCTGGAGCTGTAGTAGCCCTCGCGGTAATTGTTCTTCGACGAAACGACGTGGATGTATTGCTCCACGCGTTCCTGGTACGCCAGATCCGTTACCGCGACTTTCGGGGCCGCTTGCGCGCTGAACGCGCAAGCCAGGGCCATCATGCCAATCCATGCGCGCATCGATTAACGCTCCGTGGTTTTGCGGATCTCTTTCTCGTCCATCCACTCGGCCAGACCGCTTTCAACGTCGATCAGTTGCAGGCTGAATTTGTAGAAGACGTCCTTGTAGTCGCTGCTGCGCTTGACGATCGAGCTGATCGAACCTTCAAGACGGTATTTGGCAGCGATCATGTTGCCAGTCTTGGCCACGGTGCTCTTCTTGTACAGGCCGCTCTGGTTTTGCAGCTTGAGCTGGTCGACCTGGCTCTGCATCGCGGTGTTGTCGCTGGCGAAACGGGCGGTGCCGGACTTCATCAGCTGAGTCTTGATGCTGGTGGTGATTTCACGGGTGTCGATGTATTCGCTGGTCTTGTTCTTCACGTCGTAGACCTGCACCACCGGGCGGCCCTGCAGAATGCCGGACTGGGCCAGGGAGCGGGTCATCGATTCGGCGATCATCTGCAGGTCGGTCGAGCCGAACTCGTTGGTCACGGTTTCAACGGCCTTGGTGTCGCCGTAGCTGATGTTTTTGCTGCCCAGGGTCGGCGAAGTGTTGGCGCAACCGGAGGCCAGCAGGGCGAGGACGGCGATGAAGGAAAAGCGTGCAAACATGGGAATGCTCTCTGAATCGGGAATAGGGTGTCGGGCTTAAGGCGTCTTGAGTTCCAGACGGAAATCCACGGCTTTCGGTGTCGGGGCGATGCCCTGGATGAAGCTGGTCTGGGCGCCGTACATCATCTGGCTCTTCCAGACTTCTTCTTCGGCGATCGGGAAACCTTCCGCGCCGAGCCAGGCGAAGCGGTAGTAGAACGTCTTGTTGCTGTTGAGGGTGTTGGTCAACTGCACATTGACGGTCATGAAGCCGTTCTCACGGGCGACGCGCATGGCGCCGACCGCGATGTGTTTCTGCGGGCCCATGGCCACGACCTTGCTCGCGGCGCTGCCCGGCTCCGGCGGTGGCGGGGTGGCGCAGCCGCTGGCCAGCACGGCGAGGGCGGCGACGGCGAAGAGTTTGAAACGCATGCAAAGACTCCGTTCTTAAGGTTGTTTGAGGCTGGCTACGGCGGTGGTGCCGGCGCTCGGGGTCACGTGGGCGGCGAGGCCGGCGGCGAACACCTGATTGCCGACGGCGCGCAGGGTGACGACCTGGTAACGCTGATCGACGGTAACTTTGACCTGCGTGCCACCCACGGCGCTCGGCAGAGTAACCTGATGCTCACCCTTTTTCAGGCGCAGACGTACCACTTGAGTGGTGTCCGGCAGGGTACGCCATGTACGGGTATCGGCACCTTCGAGCACCGCTGAAGAGATACCCACGGCCAGACCCGCCAGCGGGTTGGTTTCGTTGATCTTCTTCTGCGCCACGCCTTTGGTGATTGCCCGCACCATGGTGCGCACGATGATGCCCGGCATGTCATCGCGCAGGGCGCGGCGGGACATGGCGGTGGTGCTGTTGAGGGCGGTCAGGTTCAGTTGCTGGCCGTCGACGCCGATCTGCGCGAAGGTCGCGGTGGAGGTGTCAGGCTTGATGATCGGGAACGACAGCGGGGTGATCACCACGTTGTTGGAGATCGGCAGCGGCAGCGGTACGCGGATCGAGTCGCGGGCCGGTGCCAGACCGCTTTGCACCACGATCAGGACGTCGCTGTCATCGCTCTTGACCGGTTTGTCGAGGTTGACCAGCGCCTGCTCCAGCAGCGGCGTGTTCGGACGCAGCTCGGCCGCCTTGCGGTAGCCCGGCGCAGCCAGGTCTTTTTCATCCAGGGCTTCGTAGACGAAACCGGCCAGGTAATGGCTGAACGCACTCTGGTAGCTGTTCTTCAGGCCGACCACTTCCGGCGCGTCGAGGCTGGCGACCGGGTAGCCCTGCAGGTCTTTGTACTGGGTCTTGATGCCTTCTTTCTCGGCTTCCTCTTCGCTCTTGAGGTATTCCTTGTCACGCAGGTCGGCGATCACGGCTTCACGTTCGTGAGTCTTCTTGATCGCGGTGCGGGCGCCGTCGAAATCGTTGACCGCCAGCAGGTTCAGGGCCATCTGCGTGGTCAGCATGACTTTTTCGTAGTCGTAGCCTTCGTAGCGACGGACCTTGTCGTTGACCAGGAAGCTGCCGAACTGGGCCAGGTATTTGTCGGTGTCGAGCTTGACCGAATCTTCCCACTTGCCCACCACCTGGTCGGCGCTGGTCCAGGCGTTCTGGCTGCCGGACAGGTCGCCCTTGGCGCGCAGCAGTTCACCTTTCTCGAAGTAATAGAGCAGGTCCTTGTCCGGGCCGGTGTTGTTCTTTTCCAGCAGGGTCAGGGCGGCGTCGACGTTGCCGGTAGCCAGTTGCTGATTGGTCTGGGCCAGTTCGGAATCGTAGTTGCGAAACGCCGAACAGCCGGACAGCAGAGTGACTGCGCCAAGCGCGATCAGAGTGGGAGCGCGGAATGCCATGGGGTACTTCTTCCATGAGTAGCGACAGCCTCGGGTGCGGGTCGGGCTGCTGGGACCGATCGGCAGTGGCGCTGGCCTCCTGCCAATTCCTCATAAACAGAGGAGCTTTAATGCCGCGTCGCGATAACGAGGGCGCGGCATTATAAGCGGGCGATGCTGGCTATGTAATAGCTTTTTAATTGCACTGGTTAGTTAGATGCCATTACTTATTTCAGGCCGGATACCACGCGGCTTTCCACTGAAACGGGCGCCTGGAAAGCACTGCCGTTGGCATAGATTCGGTCGCCCAGGGCACGCAGGCCGATGATCTGGCGATCCTGATCGATGCGGATTTTCAGCGGTGCGACACCGGGTGCGGTTGGCAGGCTGATCGAGTGTTCGCCTTTCTTCAGACGCAGGCGCAACACTTGAGTGAGGTTGGGCAGGGTGCGCCACGTACGGGTGTCTGCGTGCTCGAATCCATCGTAATGGGTCACGTACGACGCCTTCGCCGGGTTGCGCCGATTGTCGGTGCCCTGGACGTCTGCGGCGAGGAACGCTCGATAGGTGGTGCGCTGAATGATCCCGGGCATGTCGTCACGCAGGGTGCGCAGGGACATGTCGGTGATGTTGTTGACCGTGATCAGCTTCTTTTGGCGGCCATCGAGGTTTATCTGATTGAAGGGCTGGGTGGAGGTGTCGGGCACCATCACCGGAAACGACACATTGGCGACGATTACCTGACCGTCTTCAAGCTTCACCGGATATGGCACGCGCACCGAGCTGCGAGCCGGTGCCAGCCCGCTTTGCACGATGATCAGCACGTCGCTTTCGCCGGCCTTGAGCCCGGGGCTGTCGAGGTCACGCAAGGCCTGTTGGAAGAACGGCATGTCAGGACGCAGTTCAATGGCCTGACGATAACCCGGGGCCGCCAGATCCTTTTCGCCCAGGGCTTCATAAGTGAAGCCGGCCAGATAGTGGCTGAACGCACTTTGATAGCCGTTCTTCAGGGCGATGACCGCCGGCGAGTCCAGCATGACCACCGGGTAACCTTGCAGGTCCTTGTAATGCACACGGGCGCCCTGGTCCTTGGCGGCGTTTTCAACACGCTCGTATTCGAGCTCTCGCTGCCGGGCGATCAGTGTTTCGCGCTCGTGGGTCTTCTTGATGTCCGCACGAGCGCCATCGAAGTCATTCACGGCCAACTGATTCAGGGCCATTTGCGTGGTCAGCATGACCTTCTCATAGTCATAGCCATCGTAGCGACGAATCTTGTCGTTGATGATGCTGCCCCATTGATTGCCCAGGGCGGAAAGCAGCTTGTCGCCAGTGGTTTCAATGGCGTCCTGGCGCTGGATCACCATCTGTTCGGCGTTGCGCCAGGCGACCTGACTCTGTGGCAACTCGCCGGCGGCGCTGAGCACTGCACCTTTTTCGAAGTAATACAGCAGGTCTTTTTCTTCATCCGGGTTATGCGCCTCGATCAGGGCCAGCGCACCGTCGGTGTTGCCCGCTTTCAACTGATCGGTTGTCTGTTCCAGTTCCAGGTCGTAATTGCGGTAGGCCCCGCAACCGCTCAGTTGCAGGACCGCGCTCAACAGCAAGGGGAACAGCAGGCAATGGCGCATGACCACGAGATTTTCCTTAATCGAAAGGGACGAAAGGCGACGCAGTATAGAGGCGAGTGATGGCTATGTGCTGCAGCACAATGCGCATAATTCCGGTGCGTCCAATGAGAAAGCTTGAGTCGGGCTCCCCCGACGTGAACAATGTGTTACTTCGCATTTCCAATTGAGACCCCTTCATGACTGCCTCGTCCCGATTCCTGGCCTGGCTGGTGTTCCCGTTGTTTGCCCTGAGCAGCTTCAATCTGCTGGCCGATACCGTGGAAGGCGCGCCGCAAGCGCTGCACCTGCTCGATTACATCAGCGCCGATTACCCGCCAACGGTAGAGGCAGGCAAGGTCATCGACGATGCCGAATACCGTGAACAACTGGAGTTCACCCGGGCGCTGCAGGGCTTGATTGCCGGCATGCCGGCCAAACCGGAGAAGGCCGGCCTGGAGCAGGGCATCGACGCCCTGCTGGCTGCCATCACCGCGAAGCAGGACGGCGCGGACGTCGCCCGTCAGGCCCGGCAACTGGGGGCGAAACTGGCGGTGGCCTATGAGGTCAGCCAGGCGCCGATCATCACCCCGGACCCGACCCGTGGTGCGCCGCTCTATACCCAGCACTGTTCGGTGTGTCATGGCGCCAACGGCGCCGGCGATGGCCCTGCGGGTGTCGGTATGGAGCCCGCGCCGGCCAACCTGCGTGATGCCAGGCGTCTGGATCATCTGAGCCTCTACGCGATCTACAACACCCTCGGCCAGGGCGTCGAAGGCACCGACATGCCGGCCTTCGCCGATCAACTGGACGACCGTCAGCGCTGGGACCTGGCGACCTACATCGCCCAGTTCAGTGCCGACCCGGCCACGGCCAAATCCGAAAAGACCTACAACATCGCCGACCTCGCCCGTCAGACGCCGGCCGAAGTGCAGGCCGCCGAAGGCCCGGCCGCCGCCGCGACTTTCCGCGCACAACGGGCACAACCACCGCAGGTCAAGCGTGGCCCGGCGCAGTTGCTCGACTACACCGCCGCGACTCTGGACAAGAGCCTTGCCGCCTACCGCGCCGGCGAGCGTGATCAGGCGTATGACTTGTCCGTCGCCGCCTATCTGGAAGGCTTCGAACTGGTTGAAAGTTCGCTGGATAACGTCGACGCCAATGTGCGCAAGGACACCGAAAAATCCCTGATGGCCTACCGGCAATCGCTGCAGGACGGCTTGTCGGCGGAGCAGGCCGAGCAGCGTCTCGACGCGGCCAAGGCCAAGCTCAAGGAGTCCGCCGATTTGCTGGGCAGCGACGGTCTGAGCTGGTCGCTGAGCTACATCTCCGGGCTGCTGATTCTGCTGCGCGAAGGCCTGGAAGCGATTCTGGTGCTGGCGGCGATCCTCGCGTTCCTGCGCAATACCGGCCAGCAATCGGCGGTGCGCAGCGTCAATGTCGGCTGGGGCCTGGCGCTGTTGGCCGGTCTCGGTACCTGGGCGCTGGCGGCGTACGTGATCGATGTCAGCGGTTCCCAACGCGAACTGCTGGAAGGCGCCACGGCGCTGTTCGCCAGTGTCATGGTGCTGTGGCTCGGGGTGTGGATGCACGACCGTCGCCACGCGGCAGCCTGGCAGGATTACATCAAGCAGAGCCTGGTCGGTGGCGGCGGGCGTTTCGGCTTCGCGATCCTGGCGTTCTTCTCGGTGTACCGCGAGCTGTTCGAAGTGATCCTGTTCTACGAAACACTGTGGCTGCAGGCCGGTCCTGCCGGACATGACGCGGTACTGGCCGGTGGTGCGACGGCGCTGGTGCTGCTGTTCGGTCTGGCGTGGGTGATCCTGCGCGGCTCGGCGAAACTGCCGCTGGCGCTGTTCTTCAGCATCAATGCGGGGCTGCTGTGCGCGCTGTCGGTGGTGTTTGCCGGTCATGGTGTGAAGGCGTTGCAGGAAGCCGGGATCTTCGGCACCCGGCCGGTGGCGTTCTTCGATTTCGAATGGCTGGGGATTCATGCCGACGCCTACTCGCTGGCGGCGCAGGCCGTGGCGATAGCGGCGATTATCGTGCTGTACGGCCGCAGCCGGGTGGCGGAAAAGCGCCGAGTGGCGGCCTGAGATGATGCGCGTATGGATCGATGCCGACGCCTGCCCGAAGATGGCCAAGGAGTTGGTGGTCAAGTTCGCCCTCAAGCGCCGCTTCGAGGTGGTGCTGGTGGCGGGGCAGCCGCAAAGCAAACCGGCGCTGGCGATCGTCAAGCTGATCGTGGTGCCGAGCGGTCCGGATGCGGCGGATGATTATCTGGTGGAGCACGCGGTGCCGGGCGAACTGGTGATCTGCAGCGATATCCCGCTGGCCGACCGGCTGGTGAAGAAGGGCGTGGCAGCGCTGGACCCGCGAGGCAAGGAGTTCGACGCGCAGAACATGGGTGAACGGCTGGCGACACGCAACCTGTTCACCGATCTGCGCGAGCAGGGCCAGGTCAGCGGCGGCCCGGCGCCGTTCGGTGACCGGGAGAAGCAGGCGTTCGCCAATGCTCTGGACCGGATCCTGACGCGGCTGGCGCGCCAGTCCTGAGTCTTTGATCGTTCCCACGCAGAGCGTGGGAACGATCGCTATCGCCAATCAGGCGTCGTTTTCGTGGGTCAGCTCAAGCACGCGATCCACCAGCTTGTTGATCCCCGAAGCCGCTTCACTGATCGACTGCGCCAGCATGTAGGCCGGGGTGGTCACCAGTTTGCGCGCCTTGTCTTCGATGATGTCGGTCACGGCGCAGTCTTCGTGGGTGGCGCCCATCTTGCCGATGGCCTTGGCCGTCTCCGCGTCATTGCCGATGGTGCAGGTCACGCCCGGGCCGTAGATCTTGGCGGCCAGTGCCGGCGAAATGCACATCAGGCCCACCGGTTTGCCCGCTTCGGCAAACGCCTCGGTCAGCGCCAGCACGTCCGGCTGAACGCAGCAGCCAGCGCCGTCGACGGCGAAGTTCGACAGGTTCTTCGCTGCACCAAAACCACCGGGCACGATCAGCGCATCGAAATCATCGACATCGGCTTCACGGACATCCTTGACGTTGCCCCGGGCGATGCGCGCCGACTCCACCAGCACGTTGCGCGACTCGGGCATCTCTTTGCCGGTGAGGTGGTTGATCACATGCAATTGCGCGATGTCCGGGGCGAAACACTGCACCTGGGCGCCGCGCTGATCGAGGCGCAACAGGGTGATGACACTTTCGTGGATCTCGGCGCCGTCGTACACGCCGCAACCGGACAGGATCACTGCAACTTTTTTGCTCATGGGTTTCTCTCCAGATTCATGGCGCTAAATGTCCACTAATTTGTCGTTCGTTGCCATAGGGCCAGGTCGTGGCTACACCTAGGATCTGTGCACACGGATCTCGATCAGGGCGCGTCATGAACTTCATTCTGTATGCGGTGCCGTTTTTCTTCGTATTGATCGCGGCCGAGCTGATCGCCGACCGTTGGCGCGGGGTGAGCAACTATCGCCTGGCCGATGCGGTGAACAGCATCAGCACCGGGGTGTTGTCGACCACCACCGGCCTGCTGACCAAAGGCGTGGGGCTGGTGACCTATGGGTTTGCCCTGGAGCATCTGGCGCTGCTCAGGTTGCCGGGGGGCAGTGTCTGGACGTGGGTCTTCGCTTTTGTCCTCTACGACTTCTGCTACTACTGGCTGCACCGCATGGGGCACGAGCGGAACATTCTCTGGGCCGCTCATTCGGTGCATCACCAGAGCGAGGACTACAACCTGTCCACCGCCTTGCGCCAGACCAGTACCGGGTTTCTGCTGGGCTGGATCTTTTACCTGCCGATGGCCGTGCTTGGCGTGCCGCTGCTGGTGTTCGTCAGTGTCGCAGCGATGAACCTGCTGTATCAGTTCTGGGTGCATACAAAGCACATTCCCAAGCTCGGCTGGTTCGAATGGATCTTCGTCACGCCGTCCAATCATCGGGCTCACCATGCACAGAACGCTCTCTACATGGATCGCAACTACGGCGGGGTGTTCATTATTTGGGATCGTCTGTTCGGCTCGTTCCAGGAAGAGGACGACAACGAACCGGTGATTTTCGGCGTGACCACACCGCTGGCGAGCTGGAATCCGCTGTGGGCCAATGTGCAGTTTTACGCGCAGCTGTGGGACGACGCGCGGCGCGCCGGGAGCAAACGGGACAAGCTGCGGATCTGGTTCATGCGTACCGGATGGCGCCCGGCGGACGTGGCGGCGAAGTACCCGATGCACAAGCCGGACTTGAGCCGGTTCCGCAAATTCGAAGTGCCGTTGGGCGCCCGACAGCAGTGGTACGTGCTGCTGCAATTCGGCGTGTATGTGGCGCTGGGCAGTTACCTGATGAATCTGGAGCGCAGCCTGTCGACCGGCGCTCTGGTGCTGGGCTGGGGCGCGGTGGCGTTCGGTTTGTTTGTGTTGGGCGTGGCCCTGGAGAATCGCCCGTGGGCGTTGAGGCTGGAGTTGCTGCGGCTGGCGGCGAATCTGCCGCTGGTGTGGCTGGCGCCGCAGGTCGGGCTATGGCCGGCCAGCCCCGAGGTCTGGGCCGGCCTGCTCGGTTACAGCCTGCTCAGTGGCATCGGGCTGTATTACTGCCGCCAGCGGTTTACTCGGCTGGCGTCTTAGGTTCGGCGGATTTGGCCTGTTCGGCTTTGTGCCGTTCGGCCTTGGCCAGTTGCTCGGCCTGCTCGTCCTCGTAGACCTTCTTGGCCAGCCGGGCATTCTTGAACCGGCGGCGCAGCCACAGGCCGACGCCCAGCACCAGCAGCGCACCGAGCACCCACAGTTCATATTTCTTGATGCTGCCCAGCATGCCTTCAAGCACCGCACCGAAGTGGTATGCAGCGGCAGCCAGGGCGGCGGCCCAGATCGCCGCACCAATGCCGTTCAACAGCAGATAGCGTCCCGGCGGGTAGCCCGACAGGCCGATCGCCACCGGCATCACCGTGCGCAGGCCGTAAACGAAGCGGAAGCTCAGGACCCAGATGTCCGGGTGCTTGCGGATATGCTCCAGCGCGCGGTCGCCCATCATTTGCCAGCGCGGTTTGCGCGCCAGCAACTTGCGCCCGTGCTTGCGGCCCAGGAAGTACCACAGCTGATCGCCGGCATAGCTGCCGAAGAACGCCACGACCACCACCAGGTTGATGTCCATGTAACCACGGAACGCGAGGAAGCCCGCGAGCACCAGGATGGTTTCGCCTTCGAAGAACGTGCCGAGAAACAGGGCAAAGTAGCCGAAGTCATGCAGAAATTGTTGGAGCATTGTCTGGGTGCTGGCGAAATGAACGCGCAGCCTAACCCTTCGGACACATTCAGGAAAGTGTCGAAATGTGTCTCGACGTTAACATTTCCTACAACGACAATGGATTGCGGCTACATGTCACAGGGGTGCACATAACTGTAATACGACCGTCATAATGGCCGCTTATAACTGCCACACTCGCCCGTCTGCGCGGGCTCAGGAGTCTGCCGTGAGCTTTACCCCAGCCAACCGCCTGTTCCCTGCCACCCGCCTGCGTCGCAATCGCCGTGATGATTTTTCCCGGCGGCTGGTGCGTGAGAACGTGTTGACGGTCGATGACCTGATCCTGCCGGTGTTCGTGCTCGACGGTGAAAACCGCCGCGAAGCCGTGGCTTCGATGCCGGGTGTCGAGCGCCTGACCATCGACCTGCTGCTTGAAGAAGCGGCGAAATGGGTCGAGCTGGGGATTCCGGCGCTGGCGCTGTTTCCGGTCACGCCACCTGAACTCAAATCCCTTGATGCCGCCGAAGCGTGGAATCCCGAAGGCATCGCCCAGCGCGCCACCCGTGCCCTGCGTGACCGCTTCCCGGAGCTGGGGGTGATCACTGATGTCGCCCTTGATCCGTTCACCACTCATGGTCAGGACGGCATTCTCGACGAAGAAGGCTACGTGCAGAACGACATCACCGTCGATGCACTGGTCAAACAGGCGTTGTCCCACGCCGCCGCTGGCGCCCAGGTGGTGGCCCCGTCGGACATGATGGACGGTCGCATCCAGGCGATTCGCGAGGCGCTGGAGCTGGCCGGTCACGTCAACGTGCGGATCATGGCTTACTCGGCCAAGTACGCCAGTGCCTATTACGGTCCGTTCCGCGATGCCGTAGGTTCGGCCGCGAACCTGGGCAAGGCGAACAAGGCTTCCTACCAGATGGACCCGGCCAACAGCGACGAAGCGTTGCACGAAGTGGGCGCGGACTTGTCTGAAGGCGCGGACATGGTCATGGTCAAACCCGGCATGCCTTATCTGGATATTTTGTTCCGGGTAAAAGATGCCTTCAAAGTGCCGACGTTCGTCTATCAGGTTAGCGGCGAATACGCCATGCACATGGCGGCGATCCAGAATGGCTGGTTGAGCGAAGGCGTGATCCTCGAATCCCTGACCGCCTTTAAACGTGCCGGCGCTGATGGCATCCTGACTTACTTTGCTGTCCGTGCCGCTCAATTGTTACGAGAGCAGAAATAGCCCTCCCAGGAACATTCGATGAATACCGAAGGACTCACTGAAGTTGCCGTAAAAGAAGCTCAACCCGTGGTCGAGCAGATTACCGAAACCCCGCCGGAACTGGAGCCTGCGCCACCCGCGCAGGCGGCAGAGCCCGCTGCGGCGGCCCCGGCGATCGCGATTCCCGGCCTGGATGACAGCAGCCTGTATATCCACCGGGAATTGTCGCAACTGCAGTTCAACATCCGCGTGCTGGAACAGGCGCTGGACGAGTCCTACCCGTTGCTGGAGCGGCTGAAGTTCCTGCTGATCTTCTCCAGCAACCTCGACGAATTCTTCGAGATCCGCGTCGCCGGCCTCAAGAAGCAGATCACCTTCGCCCGTGAACAGGCCGGCGCCGACGGCCTGCAACCGCATCAGGCCCTGGCCCGCATCAGCGAACTGGTGCACGGTCATGTAGACCGCCAGTACGCGATCCTCAACGACATCCTGCTGCCGGAGCTGGAAAAGCATCAGGTGCGCTTCATCCGTCGCCGTTACTGGACCACCAAGCTCAAGACCTGGGTGCGCCGTTACTTCCGCGACGAGATCGCGCCGATCATCACCCCGATCGGCCTCGACCCGACGCACCCGTTTCCGTTGCTGGTGAACAAGAGCCTGAACTTCATCGTCGAGCTCGAAGGCATCGACGCCTTTGGTCGCGACTCCGGTCTGGCGATCATCCCGGCGCCGCGTCTGCTGCCACGGATCATCAAGGTGCCGGAAGAAGTCGGCGGCCCTGGCGACAACTATGTGTTCCTGTCGTCAATGATCCACGCTCACGCCGATGACCTGTTCCAGGGCATGAAGGTAAAAGGCTGCTACCAGTTCCGCCTGACCCGGAACGCCGACCTTGCGCTCGACTCCGAAGACGTCGAAGACCTGGCCCGCGCCCTGCGTGGCGAGTTGTTCTCCCGTCGTTACGGTGACGCCGTGCGCCTGGAAGTCGCCGACACCTGCCCGAAACACCTGTCGGACTACCTGCTCAAGCAGTTCAACCTGAGCGAGACCGAGCTGTATCAGGTCAACGGCCCGGTCAACCTGACGCGTCTGTTCAGCATCACCGGTCTGGACAGTCATCCGGAGCTGCAATACACGCCGTTCACCCCGCAGATCCCGAAACTGCTGCAGAACAGCGAGAACATTTTCAGCGTCGTCAGCAAACAGGACATCCTGCTGCTGCACCCGTTCGAGTCGTTCACCCCGGTGGTCGACCTGCTGCGTCAGGCCGCGAAAGACCCGCACGTTCTGGCCGTGCGCCAGACCCTGTACCGCTCCGGCGCCAACTCGGAAATCGTCGATGCGCTGGTGGACGCCGCGCGTAACGGCAAGGAAGTGACGGCGGTCATCGAGCTGCGGGCGCGCTTCGACGAAGAATCCAACCTGCAACTGGCCAGCCGACTGCAGGCGGCCGGTGCGGTGGTGATCTACGGCGTGGTCGGCTTCAAGACCCACGCCAAGATGATGCTGATCCTGCGTCGCGAAGCCGGCGAGATCGTGCGTTACGCGCACCTCGGCACCGGTAACTACCACGCCGGCAACGCCCGTCTGTACACCGACTACAGCCTGCTGACCTCCGACGACGCCTTGTGCGAAGACGTCGGCAAACTGTTCAGCCAGTTGATCGGCATGGGCAAGACGCTGCGCATGAAGAAGCTGCTGCACGCGCCGTTCACCCTGAAGAAGGGCATGCTCGACATGATCACCCGCGAGACGCAATTCGCGCTCGACGGCAAACCGGCGCACATCATCGCCAAGTTCAACTCGCTGACCGATCCGAAGATCATCCGCGCGCTGTACAAGGCCAGCCAGTCCGGCGTGCGCATCGACCTGGTGGTGCGCGGCATGTGCTGCCTGCGTCCAGGCATCGCCGGGGTTTCGCACAACATTCACGTGCGCTCGATCATCGGTCGCTTCCTTGAACACACCCGGGTGTTCTACTTCCTCAACGGTGGCGAGGAGCAGATGTTCCTCTCCAGCGCCGACTGGATGGAGCGCAACCTCGACAAGCGCGTCGAGACTTGCTTCCCGGTGGAAGGCAAGAAGCTGCTGACCCGGGTCAAGAAAGAGCTGGAGCTGTACCTGACCGACAACACCCACAGCTGGAGCCTGCAGTCGGACGGCCGCTACATCCGCAACACGCCGACCGGCAACCAGAACCCGCGCAGTGCGCAGGCGACGCTGCTGGAGCGGTTGGGCAGCCCGATTCTGCCGGTGAGCAGTTGACCGCAGGTCTCAAGGCAATAAAAAAAGGCGATCCATCCGGATCGCCTTTTTTGTGCCTGCCTTTGACTCAGTGCACGGTCAGGACAACGCCCACCCGCGTCAGCCACTCGGCCTCAAGCGCGAAATCCGCCTGGGTCAGCTGGTTTTCATCCAGCCAGTTCTCCGGGAATTCCACGTCGAGGTTGTCGCCATTGGCGTGCAACGCGACCTGCGGCATGGTCTGGGTGCCGCGAATGTGGTGGAACAGGATCGCGAAGCGCAGCAGCACACACAGGCGGATCAGCTTGTCGCCGTCCTCGCCGAACTCGGCGAACTTGTCCTTGGGAATGTTGCGGCGGTGGCCGCGCACCAGCAAGGCGAGCATTTGCTGGTCTTCGCGGGAGAACCCGGCGAGGTCCGAGTGCTCGATCAGGTAGGCGCCATGCTTGTGGTAGTGGTAGTGAGCGATGTCGAGCCCGACTTCGTGCACTTTCGCCGCCCAGCCCAGCAGTTCGCGCCAGATGCCGTCGTCCAGCTCCCAGTCCACGGCAACTTGGTCGAAGGCATGCAGGGCTTTGCGCTCGACCCGTGCGGCCTGTTCCAGGTCGACGTGGTAGCGCTCCATCAGCGAGGTCAGGGTGCGCTCACGCACATCTTCGTGATGATGACGGCCGAGCAGGTCGTAAAGAACGCCTTCACGCAGCGCACCTTCGCAGTGATCCATGCGTTGCAGTTCGAGGGCGTCGAAGATCGCTTCGAGGATCGCCAGACCGGCCGGGAAGATCGCACGACGGTCAGGCTTGATGCCTTCGAAGTCGATCTTGTCGACGTCGCCGAGCTTGAACAGGCGACGCTTGAGCCACGCCAGACCTTCGGCGTTCACTTCGCCAGTGCCATGTCCGCCGGCCTTCAGCGCCAGGCCGATAGCGCGGATGGTGCCCGAGGAGCCGATGGCTTCATCCCAGGTCAGGCGGTGCAGGGCGTGCTCGATGCTCATGATTTCCAGCCGCGCCGCCGTGTAGGCCTGGGCGTAGCGGGCCGGGGTGATCTTGCCGTCCTTGAAGTAGCGCTGGGTGAAACTCACGCAGCCCATTTGCAGGCTTTCGCGCAGCAGCGGCTCGAAACGCTGCCCGATGATGAATTCGGTACTGCCGCCGCCGATGTCGGCGACCAGACGTTTGCCCGGGGTATCGGCGAGGGTGTGGGACACGCCGAGGTAGATCAGGCGCGCCTCTTCACGGCCGGAGATGACTTCCACCGGGTGCCCGAGGATTTCTTCGGCGCGGTGGATGAACTCCAGGCGGTTGCGCGCTTCGCGCAGGGCGTTGGTGCCGACGATCCGCACGGCGCCCAGCGGCATACCGTTGATCAGTTGGGCAAAACGCTTCAGGCAATCGAGCCCGCGCTGCATGGATTCTTCGTTGAGATGGCGCTCATCGTCGATGCCGGCGGCCAGCTGAACCTTCTCCCCGAGACGTTCGAGAATACGGATTTCGCCGTTCTGGGCCTTGGCCACGACCATGTGGAAGCTGTTGGAGCCCAGGTCGATCGCAGCGATCAGGGACAGATTCTTGGCTTGGGATTGCGGCATGGTCTGGGGGTCTCGGTCGATAACCCTGACATCGTGCCACGATCAAAGGCTGCCGCCAACGCGCATGGTTCAAACCCTTGATTTAGCGCACTGATGGCCTGCTTTCAGCCTGTGGCTTCTGCGGTTCCGATGAAGTTCGCCAGCTCCGGCGTCTGCGGATCGGCAAACAGCACCTTCGGGTCGCCCACCTCATGCACCTTGCCCTGATGCATGAACACCAGTTTGTCCCCGACCTCCCGGGCGAAGCGCATTTCGTGGGTGACCATGATCAGGGTCATGCCTTCCTTCGCGAGCTGGCGGACCACGCTGAGCACTTCGTTGACCAGTTCCGGGTCCAGCGCCGAGGTGATCTCGTCGCACAGCAGCACCTTGGGCGACATTGCCAGCGCCCGGGCAATCGCCACGCGCTGTTGCTGGCCCCCGGAAAGCCGATCCGGGAACGCATCGAATTTTTCACCCAGGCCGACGCGCTCCAGCATCTGCCGCGCCAGTTCTTGCGCCCTGGCCTTGGGCACTTTCTGCACCACTTGCGGCGCGAGCATCACGTTTTCGCCCACCGTCAGGTGCGGGAACAGGTTGAACTGCTGAAATACCATCCCGACTTTCTGCCGCAGGCTGCGCAGGTCGGCGCGGGCGGCGTCGAGGTATTCGCCGTCGACTTCGATCACGCCGTCGTTGATCGACTCAAGGCCATTGAGGGTGCGCAGCAGGGTGGATTTGCCCGAGCCGCTGCGGCCGATGATCGCCACCACCTGACCTTCCTCGACGCTCAGGTCGATGCCTTTGAGTACGTGGTGATCGCCGTAGTATTTATGCAGGGCGGAAATTCTAAGCAGAGGCATGCAGTCTCCTTTCCAGGTAGCGCGCACTGAGGGACAGGGGGTAGCAGAGCAGGAAATAGCCAGCGGCAACGAGGCCGTAGACCATGAACGGTTCGAAGGTGGCGTTGGCGAGCATGCCGCCGGTCTTGGTCAATTCGGTGAAGCCGATGATCGAGGTCACGGCGGTGCCTTTGACCACCTGCACCGAGAAGCCCACGGTCGGCGCCACGGCGATGCGCAGCGCTTGCGGCAGGATCACGTAGCGCAGTTGCTCCAGCGGATTGAGCGCCAGGCTCGACGAAGCCTCCCACTGGCCATTGGGAATCGCCTCGACGCAACCGCGCCAGATCTCCGCCAGATAGGCGCTGGTAAACAGCGTCAGAGCAATCGCCGCCGCCATCCACGGCGAAATCTCGACCCCGGCCAGCGCCACGCCGAAAAACACCAGAAACAGCTGCATCAACAGCGGCGTGCCCTGGAACAGTTCGATCCAGGTGCGGGCGATGCTGCTGGGTAGCGGGTTTTTCGAGATGCGCATGATCAGGATCAGCAACCCGACGATCCCGCCGCCGATGAACGCCACCAATGACAGCGCCAGCGTCCACTGCAGGCCGGTGAGCAGGTTGCGCAGGATGTCCCAGAACGTGAAGTCGCTCATTGGCTGCACCTTGCGCTGCTTTTCGACAGGTAGCGCCGGCCGAGCCAGTTCAGCAACTGACGGATCAGCAGCGCCATGCACAGATAAATGAGGGTGGTCAGGGCGTAGGTTTCAAAGGCGCGGAAGTTGCGCGACTGAATGAAGTTGGCGGCGAAGCTCAATTCCTCGGTGGCGATCTGCGAACACACTGCCGAGCCGAGCATGACGATGATGATCTGGCTGCTCAGGGCCGGCCAGACCTTGCCCAGTGCCGGCAGCAGCACCACGTGCCGGAACGCTTCGAAACGGCTCATCGCCAGTGCTGCCGCGGCTTCCAGTTGCCCGCGCGGGATCGCCTGTATGCCGGCGCGGATGATCTCGGTCGAGTACGCACCGAGGTTGATCACCATCGCCAGCACCGCCGCCTGCCACTCGGAAATCTGCACGCCGAGGGACGGCAGGCCGAAGAAGATGAAGAACAGTTGCACCAGGAACGGCGTGTTGCGGATCAGCTCCACATACACGCCGAAAATCGCCGAGAACGGGCGGATGTTCCACGCCCGCACCAGCGCCCCGACGATGCCCACGCCTACGCCAAACAGCGCGCCAATGGCCGTCAGCTCAAGGGTGAACAGCGCCCCGCGCAACAGCAGGTCGGTGTTTTCCATCACCGGCAAAAAATCGAACTGATAGGCCATGAAAGTCTCCCGCGTCGCCGGTCAGAGGTCGGCCGGCAGCGGCTCTTTGAGCCAGGTCTGCGCGTTCTTTTCCAGCGCGCCGTCAGCCTTGGCGCTGGCCAGGATCTCGTTGACCTTGCCCAGCAGCGCCGGCTCGTTCTTGTTCACGCCGACGTAGACCGGCGAATCCTTGAGCTTCACTTTCAGCGCGGGCACGCGTTTCGGGCTCTTTTCGCTGATTGCGACCATCACCACGTTGCCGCTGGCGATCAGATCGACCTGGCCTGCGAGGTAGGCGGCGATGGTCGAGTTGTTGTCTTCGAAGCGTTTGATGGTCACGCCTTCGGGGGCGACCTTGGTCAGTTCGATGTCTTCGATGGCGCCACGGGTGACGCTGATGGTCTTGCCCTTGAGATCGTCCAAAGTGCTGACCACTGCATCCGGCGGGCCGAACACGGCGAGGTAGAACGGCGCGTAGGCACGGGAAAAGTCGATGACCTTCTCGCGCTCGGGATTCTTGCCGAGGCTGGAAATCACCAGATCGACCTTGCCGGTGGTGAGGAACGGGATGCGGTTGGTGCTGTTGACCGGGGTCAGTTCGAGTTTGACCTTGAGCTGGTCGGCCAGCAGTTTCGCGGTGTCGATATCGAGGCCGCGCGGCTTCATGTCCGGGCCGACCGAGCCGAAGGGCGGGAAGTCCTGAGGCACGGCGACTTTGAGGGTGCCGCGTTTGACCACGTCGTCCAGACCGTCGGCATGGGCGGGGGCCTGGCTCAGCATCAGACCGGCAAACAGGGCGGCGAGGAGGGCGCTGTAACGCTTCGTCATGGACAATCTCCGGATCGGCGGGAAGTGAAATCTGCGATCGGACAGAGCACGGGCCGTGCCAAGCCAGCAATCTGGTCCCGCAAAGCCACGGGTTTAGCGGGTTTGTTCGGTCTTACTGGTCTGAACAGTCAGGTCGGGTTTCGCACTGCGATAGCGCATCCATGCGCACCGTCGAACCCCGCTGGGGCACGACTTGCCTGATGCCTCGAATAGCTTTACAACTGGCCGCACCTTGGCCTGGTCCGTCTGGAAAACCATGAACTCGATCTCCCGCGCCGTACCCGAAGTGGCGCTGCAAGCGATCCGTAAACTGATTACCGAGCAGGGCTTCGGCCCCGGCGATGCGCTGCCCTCGCAACGGGATCTGGCGGTGCAGCTGGGGGTCAGCCGGGCGTCGCTGCGCGAGGCGTTGTCGTCCTTGAGTGCGCTGGGCGTTGTCAGCATCCAGCCGGGCAAGGGCGTATTCGTGCAGTCGCCGGTGGAGCTGCCACGCGGGGAGGGCGCGCCGGCCTGGCCGTTCGCAGCCCAGGCCTCGCCGCTGGAGATCTTCCAGTTGCGCTATGCGCTGGAAGGGTTCGCGGCCGGGCTGGCGGCGGTGACGCTGAGCACGTTCGATCTGGACGAACTGGAGGACAATGTCGCCGCCATGCGTGAGCAACTGCGTGCCGGCGACTTCGAGGCGGCGGCGAAACTGGACTTCGAATTCCACCAGCGGATCCTGCGGGCCAGCGGCAATCAGGCCATGCTGAGCATCCTCACCGCCAGCGCCGAGATCTTTCTGGAGAGCCAGAAACTACCGTTCATCCGCGCCGAACGGGCCATGGAAACCTGGCAGGAACACCGCAAGATCCTCCGCGCCCTGGCCCGCCGGGCCTCCGCAGCCGCCCAGAAAGCCATGCAGGAGCACGTGCGCAACGCAGCGCTGCGCACCGGAATTTCCTTCATTGCCCCCGCCGGCGCGTGACTTGAGCTATACCCAAACTCATCGAGTGCCATAGCAAGACTCAATCATCTGCGGCTTCCTGAACAAGGGAAGGGCGGCTATGATGGGCCACGTTTTTTTGCTTACAACCTGGAGAATTCCATGAGCAGCGATCTGATCAAACACGTTAGCGACGCTAGCTTCGAAGCCGACGTACTCAAGGCCGAAGGCGCTGTCCTGGTCGACTACTGGGCTGAATGGTGCGGCCCTTGCAAAATGATCGCTCCGGTTCTGGACGAGATTGCAGAGACTTACAAAGGCAAGCTGACCGTTGCCAAACTGAACATCGACGAAAACCAGGAAACCCCGGCCAAGCACGGCGTACGTGGTATTCCGACCCTGATGCTGTTCAAGAACGGCAACGTGGAAGCGACCAAGGTCGGCGCTCTGTCGAAGTCGCAACTGGCTGCTTTCCTCGACGCCAACATCTAAGCGTCGCGGTAAAGACTGTCCTCAAAAAGCCCCGCAAATCGCGGGGCTTTTTGCGTATTCAGGGCTAGACGCTCCGAAACTCAGGTGATACATTCGGCCCCGCACTGGTTTCTCCACTGCCCCCTGCTAGCCGTCGCCGACGCACTCCTTTTCGAACAAGTACGCGATCCTGTCGCCTTCTCCGCGGCGCGGCCTCATTAAGCCAAAAGCTTAATTTCCCCCCCTCCATAAATGATTACGTCATTCCTATATGAATCTGACTGAACTCAAGCAAAAGCCGATTACCGAACTGCTCGAATTGGCCGAACAGATGGGCATAGAAAATATGGCCCGTTCGCGCAAGCAGGACGTGATTTTCTCCCTGCTGAAAAAGCACGCTAAAAGCGGTGAGGAAATCTCCGGTGATGGCGTGCTGGAGATTCTCCAGGACGGCTTCGGCTTCCTGCGCTCCGCTGACGCTTCCTACCTCGCCGGCCCTGACGACATCTACGTCTCGCCGAGCCAGATCCGCCGTTTCAACCTGCGCACCGGTGACACCATCGTTGGCAAGATCCGGCCGCCGAAGGAAGGCGAGCGTTATTTCGCCCTGCTCAAGGTCGACACGATCAACTTCGATCGTCCTGAGAACGCGAAGAACAAGATTCTCTTCGAGAACCTGACCCCGCTGTTCCCGAACGTGCGCATGAAGATGGAAGCCGGTAACGGTTCCACCGAAGACCTGACCGGTCGAGTGATCGACCTGTGCGCCCCGATCGGCAAAGGCCAGCGTGGTCTGATCGTTGCTCCGCCGAAAGCCGGTAAAACGATCATGCTGCAGAACATTGCAGCGAACATCGCCCGTAACAACCCTGAAGTTCACCTGATCGTGCTGTTGATCGACGAACGTCCGGAAGAAGTGACCGAAATGCAGCGCACCGTGCGCGGCGAAGTGGTTGCCTCGACCTTCGACGAGCCGCCGACCCGTCACGTGCAGGTTGCTGAAATGGTGATCGAGAAGGCCAAGCGCCTGGTCGAACACAAGAAGGACGTGGTGATCCTGCTCGACTCCATCACCCGTCTGGCCCGTGCCTACAACACCGTGATCCCGAGCTCCGGCAAGGTGCTGACCGGTGGTGTCGATGCCCACGCCCTGGAGAAGCCGAAGCGTTTCTTCGGTGCTGCGCGTAACATCGAAGAAGGCGGCTCGCTGACCATTATCGCCACCGCGCTGGTTGAAACCGGCTCGAAGATGGACGAAGTGATCTACGAAGAGTTCAAGGGTACCGGCAACATGGAACTGCCTCTGGACCGTCGCATCGCCGAGAAACGTGTATTCCCGGCCATCAATATCAACAAGTCCGGCACTCGCCGTGAAGAGTTGCTGACCGCCGACGACGAACTGCAGCGTATGTGGATCCTGCGCAAGCTGCTGCATCCGATGGACGAAGTGGCGGCCATCGAGTTCCTGGTCGACAAGCTGAAAACGACCAAGACCAACGACGAATTCTTCCTTTCGATGAAGCGCAAGTAACATCGTCGGTAGAGTCCGGAAAAAGGCGTCCCCAGGGGACGCCTTTTTTTTGCCTGTTTTTTGTCCTGGCTATGGGAGGTTCGCGATCTGGTAAGGTCAGTGTGTTGGCAAAACAACAATCAGCCCCCGAGGCTGTACAAAAAACAACCATCTGATTGGCATCAAGGATTTATGAGCACTCTCGCTTATCGAAGGGATATCGACGGCTTGCGCGCAGTCGCAGTGATTGCCGTGGTGCTGTTCCACTTTGGCGTCCCGGGATTCACCGGCGGATTTGTCGGTGTGGACGTGTTTTTTGTGATTTCCGGCTACCTGATCACCTCGATCATCTGGAACCAGCGCCAGGCTGGGCGTTTCAGCTTCGTCGAGTTCTGGGCCCGGCGTGCCCGGCGGATCCTGCCGGCGCTGTTTGCGATGATCGTCGCGGTGCTGGCGGTGGGCTGGTTCCTGCTGGCGCCCAAGGACTACGAGGAACTCGGGCGCTCGGTGCGTTACCAGGTGACCTTCGTCTCGAACATTCTGTTCATGCGTCAGGACGGCTATTTCGACGTCGCGTCGGATCTCAAGCCGCTGCTGCACACCTGGTCGCTGGCGGTGGAAGAGCAGTTCTACATCCTTTTCCCGCTGTTGCTGACGCTGTTGTCGAGCCGACTGAAACACTGGCGGCTGGCACTGTTCGGCGTATTGCTGCTGTCGTTCGGGCTGAGTGTGTGGGCGGTCCAGCATTATCCGGAGAAGGCGTTCTTCCTGTTGCCGATGCGGGCGTGGGAGTTGCTGGCCGGTGCGATGCTTGCCGTCGCGCCCCGGCATTCATGGCGTCTCAAACCGATGGCTGCGCAGTGGCTGAGCCTGCTGGGTATGGCGCTGATCCTGCTGGCCGTCTTCGGGTACGACAAACGCACGCCATTTCCCGGTGTCGCCGCGCTGCTGCCGGTGCTGGGCGTGGTGGCGCTGATCCTCGCCAACGGTCATCGAGAGACGCTGATCGGTCAATTCTTGAGCAGTCGGGTGATGGTCGGCCTCGGCCTGATTTCCTATTCCTGGTACTTGTGGCACTGGCCGGTGTTTGTGTTTTCCAGTTATGCCAGCGTCGAGGAGCCGGGTGTGCCGGACATCGCAGGGTTGATCCTGCTGACGCTGGTGCTGGGTTATCTGTCATGGAAGTTCGTTGAAACACCGTTCCGCGAGCGTCGCCTGCTGGCCGGGCGTCGACAGGTTCTGCTGGCCGGTTTCTGCGGCATCCTGGTGCTCGGACTGGCCGGGCAAGCCCTGCGCTGGACCGATGGCTTGCCGTCGCGTCTGTCCGAACAGGCGCTTCAATATGCCAAGGGCCGCGAGTGGCGGCCGGAGCTGATGGCGTGCCTGACCGATGACAAGGCACCGGACGACAAACTGTTCTGCCATTACGGTGTGGAAAACCTGCCAGCCCAGGCGATGGTCTGGGGCGACAGCCACGCTACGGCATTCATTCCAGTGCTGGAGGACGGTGCGCAAGCCCATGGCGTCAGTGTGATCCTCGCCAGCTCTGCCGGTTGTATTCCGGTCGAAGGGCTGGAAACCGATGCGGCCTGCACGCATTTCAATCGGCGTGTCGAGCAGCGGTTGAGCGCGCAACGTATCAGCGATGTGGTGCTGGTCGCACGTTGGAGCCTCTATCTGTATGGCGACGCCAAAGGCGATCTCGACCACGTGCTCAGAAAGCCGGATGGCAAATACGACCGTGCCGTCGCTGAACAACGTCTGGCCGATGGTCTGCGCGCGCAGCTTGCTCAATTGCGTGAGGGCGGGCATCGGGTCTGGCTGGTGAAGGAGGTGCCATTGCAGGCGTTCAGCCCGCCGTATCGCCTGACACGCCTTGCAATGCTGGGCCACCCGGTGGATGGCGTTGGCCTGACCATCGGCGAACATGACAAGCGTCAGGCATTCATCAGCCGCTTGTTCGCCCAACTGGCGCAGGATCCGATGGTGCGGGTGATCGATCCGGCGCCACGGCTTTGCGATGAAAACGGTCTGTGTCGCGCCGAGCTCGACGGCTATTCGCTGTACAAGGATGACAATCACCTGTCGGAAGTCGGCGCGCGATTCGTGGCGCCGATCCTCGAACCGCTGTTTGTCAGCCTGCAGGCCGGCAAAAATCCGGGTAACGGCCAGGTGAATGCAGCCAAGTAAGCAGTGACGGGCTGCCAGCGACCGGCATAGCAGGTAGGATGTACGCCTATTTTGAGGGTGCCATCGTCAATGAAATTCAAGGATCTTCGGGATTTCGTGCAGCAGCTTGAGCAGCGCGGAGAGTTGAAACGCATCCAGATTCCCGTCTCGCCGGTGCTGGAAATGACCGAGGTGTGCGACCGCACACTGCGGGCCAAGGGCCCGGCGCTGCTGTTCGAGAAACCCACCGGCTATGACATTCCGGTGCTCGGCAACCTGTTCGGCACCCCCGAGCGGGTCGCCATGGGCATGGGTGCCGAGTCCGTCAGTGAGCTGCGCGAGATCGGCAAGCTGCTGGCGTTCCTCAAGGAACCGGAACCGCCGAAGGGCTTGAAGGACGCGTGGTCGAAGCTGCCGATCTTCCGCAAGATCATCGCGATGGCGCCGAAAGTCGTCAAAGACGCGCCGTGCCAGGAAGTGGTCATCGAAGGCGATGACGTCGATCTGGCGATGCTGCCGGTGCAGACCTGCTGGCCGGGCGACGTGGCGCCGCTGATCACCTGGGGCCTGACCGTCACCAAAGGCCCGAACAAGGACCGGCAGAACCTCGGCATCTACCGTCAGCAAGTGATCGGCCGCAACAAGGTCATCATGCGTTGGCTTAGCCACCGTGGCGGTGCGCTGGATTTCCGTGAGTGGTGCGAGAAACACCCGGGCCAGCCATTCCCGGTGTCCGTGGCCCTTGGCGCGGATCCGGCGACTATTCTCGGCGCCGTCACCCCGGTGCCGGACAGCCTCTCCGAATACGCCTTCGCCGGTCTGCTGCGCGACAGCCGCACAGAGCTGGTGAAGTGCCGCGGCAACGACCTGCAAGTGCCGGCCACCGCTGAAATCATCCTTGAAGGTGTGATCCATCCGGGTGAGATGGCCGACGAAGGCCCGTACGGCGACCACACCGGCTACTACAACGAAGTCGACAGCTTCCCGGTGTTCACCGTCGAGCGCATCACCCACCGGATCAAGCCGATCTACCACAGCACCTACACCGGCCGTCCGCCGGATGAGCCGGCGATTCTCGGCGTGGCGCTGAACGAAGTGTTCGTGCCGATCCTGCAGAAGCAGTTCCCGGAGATCACCGACTTCTACCTGCCGCCGGAAGGCTGCTCGTACCGCATGGCCGTGGTGACGATGAAGAAGTCGTATCCGGGCCACGCCAAGCGCGTGATGCTGGGTGTCTGGTCGTTTTTGCGACAGTTCATGTACACCAAGTTCGTTATCGTCACCGACGACGATATCAACGCGCGGGACTGGAACGACGTGATCTGGGCCATCACCACGCGCATGGACCCCAAGCGCGACACGGTGATGATCGACAACACGCCGATCGACTACCTCGACTTCGCTTCACCGGTGTCGGGCCTCGGCTCGAAGATGGGCCTGGATGCGACCCACAAGTGGCCGGGCGAAACCACTCGCGAATGGGGCCGCGTCATCGTCAAGGATGACGCTGTCACCCAACGGATCGATGCCATCTGGAATCAGTTAGGAATAGATTGATGCGTGTAACCCTGCAGCCCTCCGGAGCGGTGCTCGAGATACGGCCCGGAGAGCGGATTCTCGATGGTGCGCGGCGCCTGGGCTACGAATGCCCGCAAAGCTGCCGCAACGGCAATTGTCATGTATGCGCAGCGCTGCTGGTGGAAGGCCGGGTCGAACAGGCCGGCAAGGTGCATGACCACGGCGAGTTCTACACTTGCATAGCGCAGCCGCTGGAAGACTGCATCCTGCTGTGGGATGGCGTGCTTGCGCTGGGAGAACTGCCGGTGCGCAGCCTGTCGTGTCAGGTCATCGAATGCCGGGACGTCGGTGGCGACACCTGGCGCGTGCGCCTGCGGGCGCCGGCCGGCAAGCCGCCGCGTTATCACGCCGGTCAGTACCTGATGATCGAGCGCGAGAGCGGCGAGAAATCAGCCTTTTCCATGGCCTCGGCGCCCCACGGCGGTCGAGATCTGGAAATCCACGTACTGGCGCGCGAAGCCAGTGCCCTGAGTCTGATCGAGCAACTGCAGCGCAATTCCATGGTGCGGGTCGAACTGCCGTTCGGCGACACCCATCTCGCGGAGTTGCCGGACGGGCCGCTGGTGCTGATCGCCGCCGGCACCGGCATGGGCCAGATCCACAGCCTGATCGAACATTGCCGGGCCAACGGCTTCAAGCATCCGGTGCATTTGTACTGGGGCGTGCGTCGTCCGGAAGATTTCTATGAAATCGAGCATTGGGACGAATGGCTGAAGCTGCCCAACCTGTTCCTGCACAAGGTCGTCAGCGATCAATGCGGCTGGGAAGGGCGCTGCGGGATGTTGCATGAGGCGGTGTGCGAGGACTTCCCGGATCTGAAATCCCTGCATGTCTACGCCAGCGGCTCGCCGGCGATGGTCTACGGCACCCTGGATGCGCTGGTGGAAGCCGGGATGGATGCCCACCAGATGCGCGCCGATGTGTTTGCATACGCGCCGCGCTCTTGAGCCGCGCTGTACCTTTCTAGAACCGCACGCCCGTTGTCACCATGGCCGCGTTGGCGCCGAGAAACACCAGCTCGGCGCCCAGCGGGCCATAGTGGGTGCCGACCGACGGAATGATCACCGGTGCAACGCCGAAGTGATTGAGCGGGATCTTGTCCTTGTAGTCACCCCGATAGCCCTGCAACAACCCGCCCGTGAGTTTCACGTACACCGGATAATCGGCGCTCTCGAAGCGTTTGCCGGCATAGGCGTAATTGGAGCGCTGACTGAACGAGTTACGGAAAGTTGCCCCGCCAAATACCCAGCCGGAAGCCTGATTGCGTTCAATCCCGATCAAGTCCTGATGATTATTGTGTTCGGGGTCGGGTGAGTAATGTTTGGTGTAGACACTGGTTTGTGCGTACCAGAAACCTTTGTCTTCCTGGGAGTCATCCGTGGCCAGTGCCTGGCCGGTCTGAATCAATAAAAGTGCGGCCAAAAGCCTCGTTGTGTTCATCGTGCAGCCTCGGTTGAACGGGTTGGCTTGCGCCAGAGGAAAGCCGTTTTACGCAGGCGTTCAGCGACGGTAAATATGGGAAGTCCGAAATTTTAGTAGGAAAAATCCCGGGACTTCATGAACGAATCCTGAACGAAGAGAGGGCTTAACGATATTTCATTCGGGTATTTAAGATATCTGCGCAATGGTATTAGGCTATATCAAACAAGATAGCCCTCGCGGATAACCCCGAATTAGCGCTATCAAAGGTGTCATACATCCTTTAGCACTTTTCGTTTTACAGTTACTGCTATATGTTCTATCAAGCGAATTGTGCTTACATCTTGTAATACTTGCGGGGCCGAACACTTCCGTCATGACAGCCATAGAATCTGCTTTTCTGAATCTGGCTTACCCTCCGCGGCTCGATCTGGGTCCGCAGCTGACTCACGAACAACTTCTCGCTTCCATGCAATCGACCATGGCACGCCACAAGGGCGGGCCGGTGTGGCTGTTCGCGTATGGTTCGCTGATCTGGCGGCCTGAGTGTTCGGCGGTGGAACGGGTGCGCGGGCGAGTACATGGCTACCATCGCGGCTTGTACCTGTGGTCCCACGAACATCGCGGTACGCCGGAAATGCCGGGGCTGGTGTTCGGTCTGGATCGCGGCGGTTCGTGCAGCGGCTTTGCCTACCGGTTGCCGGAAGACAACCTCGACAGTGCGCTGTATGCGCTGTGGAAACGCGAGATGCCGTTCCCGTCCTATCGCCCGCACTGGCTCAACTGCCGTCTTGAAGATGGCAGCCAGGTACAGGCCTTGGGGTTCGTGTTGGAGCGACACCTGCCCAGCTATGCCGGCAATCTGCCGGATCATGTGCTGAGCCAGGTGTTCGAAAGCGCTTGCGGGCGTTACGGCACCACTCGCGATTATGTCGAGCAGACCGCTCACGCCCTGCGCAGCCACGCCATGCCAGACCGGAATCTGGAGGCGCGGCTCAAGCGCTGCAAGTCAAAAGCCGATCAGGCGACTGCTTCGCGGCTCTGACTGGCGACTTGCTTGTGCCACAGGGTCGGGGCCAGGAAGGCCATCGACAGCAGGCAAGCGCCCACCAGCAGCACGAAACCGCCATCCCAACCGAAGTGGTCCACGGTGTAGCCCATGGCGGCACTGGCCGCGACCGAACCACCCAGATAACCGAACAGGCCGGTGAAGCCTGCGGCAGTGCCGGCGGCTTTCTTCGGTGCCAGTTCCAGCGCCTGCAGACCGATCAGCATCACCGGGCCGTAGATCAGGAAGCCGATCGAGAACAGCGCGATCATGTCGATGGTCGGGTTGCCGGCCGGGTTCAGCCAGTAAACCAGGGTCGCCACGGTCACCAGGGCCATGAACACCATGCCGGTCAGGCCACGGTTGCCACGGAAGATCTTGTCCGACATCCAGCCGCACAGCAATGTGCCCGGAATGCCCGCCCACTCATAGAAGAAGTACGCCCACGAAGTCTTGTCGACGTCAAAGTGCTTGGCTTCCTTGAGGTAGGTCGGCGCCCAGTCCAGTACGCCGTAGCGCAGCAGGTAGACGAACACGTTGGCCATGGCGATGTACCAGAGCATTTTGTTGCGCAGCACGTATTTGACGAAGATTTCCTTGGCGCTGAATTCGTCTTCGTGGCTGGCGTCGTAGCCTTCCGGGTAGTCGTTCTTGTACTTCTCGATCGGCGGCAGGCCAACCGATTGCGGGGTGTCACGCATGGTAATGAAGGCAAATGCCGCCACCGCCAGGGCTACCGCCGCCGGTACATAGAACGCGGCGTGCCAGTCGTTGAACAGGCCCATGCCGATCAGGAACAGCGGGCCGATCAGGCCGCCGCCGACGTTGTGTGCCACGTTCCACACGGACACCACGCCACCGCGCTCCTTCTGCGACCACCAGTGCACCATGGTCCGTCCGCTCGGCGGCCAGCCCATGCCCTGGGCCCAGCCGTTGATGAACAGCAGGATGAACATCATGGTCACGCTGGACGTTGCCCAAGGTGCGAAACCGAAAATGAACATCACCCCCGCCGAAACCAGCAGGCCGAACGGCAGGAAGTAGCGCGGGTTGGATCGGTCGGAGACCAGGCCCATGAGGAACTTGGACAAACCGTAGGCAATGGCGATGGCCGACATCGCCAGACCCAGTTCGCCGCGGGTGTAACCCTCGTCGATCAGGTACGGCATGGCCAGGGAGAAGTTTTTGCGCAGCAGGTAGTAACCCGCGTAGCCAAAGAAGATACCGGCGAAGATCTGCCAGCGCAGGCGTCGGTAGGTACTGTCTATTTTTTCTTCAGGCAATGGAGCCTGATGTGCGGCAGGTCGAAAGAAAGCAAACATTCAAGAGCTCCAGATTTCTTGTTTTGACTGCGGATGCGAATGTTACAGTTTCGTTACCGAAAATAGCACCGGTTCCCATCGGCAAAACAGCGGAAAATGTTGGAAGTCGCATGTTCTTTTACGAACCTGTCGCTCTGCTGTAAGAACAGGGCGTTTTCACCACTTATGAACATGGGGTGGCATAGACTCGCGATCCGTCGATCGACTGATCAGCAGAGATGAATGATGGCTTTGAAGGTTCGCATGCTCATGCGCCGATTATTAGCGGTGGCGGTTATCGCCGCTGCGGTGCTGGGATTGATTTACGCCGATCACCCTGCCCGGTCCGGTTTGCGCAATGCCACGGTGCTGATCATCCGTCATGCGGAAAAGCCGACTGAAGGATCGGTGCTCAATGCCCGGGGCGAAGAGCGGGCTCGCGCCTATGCCGACTATTTCAATCCATTGAAGCTCGATGGCCAGACACTGACTCCGGAACGGCTGATTGCCGCCGGCGACACTCCCGAGAGCTCCCGCTCACGTTTGACCCTGACGCCGCTGGCCGAGCGTCTGAACCTGTCTATCGAGCAGCCCTACATCAACGGCGACGTACATGAGCTGGTCAAGCTGTTGCGCAAGAGCAATCAGGCGCCGGTCATCCTGATCGCCTGGCACCACGGGCGCATCAACAAACTGATTGGTGCGTTTGGTGGCGACAGCACGGCCCTGATGGGGCAGAAAAAATGGCCGGACGAGGTGTACGACTGGATGCTCGTGCTGCGTTTCGATGACAAGGGCCAGATCATCAAGGCTGATAGCCGGAAGGTTCTGGAGCACCTGTTGCCGGGCGACGCTGTGGATTCTCCCGGCAACAAATGACGGCTCCGAGGTGCTTCAGCGCACCTGCACCACAACCTTGCCCACAGCCTTGCGCTGTCCAAGATCATTGATCGCCTGTGCCGCCTCGCTCAGTGGATACACCTGCGACACCAGCGGCTTCAGCTTGCCCTCGGCGAACCAGGCGAACAGTTGCTGGAAGTTCGCTGCGTTGTCCTGTGGCTGGCGTTGGGCGAAAGAGCCCCAGAACACACCGAGCACCGCTGCACCCTTGAGCAGTGCGAGGTTGACCGGGAGTTCGGGGATGCGGCCGCTGGCGAAGCCGACCACCAGCAGGCGGCCGTTCCAGGCGATGGCGCGGATGGCCTGGTCGAACAGGTCGCCGCCGACCGGGTCGTAGATCACGTCGGCGCCCTGGCCGTCGGTCAGGCGTTTGATTTCGTCCTTGAGGCTGGTTTCGCTGTAGTTGATCAGTTCGTCGGCACCGGCAGCCTTGGCCACGGCGAGTTTCTCGGCGCTGCTGGCGGCGGCGATGACCCGGGCGCCCATGGCTTTGCCGATTTCGACGGCGGCCAGGCCAACGCCGCCGGAGGCACCGAGTACCAGCAGGGTTTCCCCCGGTTGCAGGTTGCCGCGCTGCTTGAGTGCGTGCATCGAGGTGCCGTAGGTCATGCTGAACGCGGCGGCGGTGTTGAAATCCATCGACGGCGGGATCGGCAGCACGTTATAGCCCGGCACCGCCACCTGCTCGGCGAAGCTGCCCCAGCCGGTCAGGGCCATGACCCGGTCGCCAATCTTGAGGTGACTGATCTTTTCGCCGACTTCGCGGACCACGCCAGCCGCTTCGCCACCCGGGGAAAACGGGAAGGGCGGCTTGAACTGGTACTTGCCCTCGATGATCAGCGTGTCCGGGAAGTTGACCCCGGCGGCGTGCACGTCCAGCAGGATTTCATTCTTCTTCGCGACAGGACTGGCGACGTCTTCCAGCACCAGCGATTCGGCAGGGCCGAAGGCTTTGCACAGCACGGCTTTCATCAGGGCTATTCCTTTGGGAGTGATGGCCGATAAGTGTAGGTGTGGCAGTCAACGGGTCAACGAGCATGCCCGGCCCTGATAGTCCGCCATAAGCTTGTGCTTGCGCGGCGGGTCGTTATGCTAGGCCGCAAACCGGATAAGGAGCGAATTGTGAAAGCGTGGATCATGTTGTTGCTGGCCCTGTCTCTGCCTGTGGCAGCGCTGGCCGAAGAAGCCAAAGAAGGCGAGGCGCCGAAGGTCAACTACATCACCCTGAGTCCGCCGTTCGTGGGCAACTACGGGCTGGACGGCACGCCGAAGCTCAAGGTCTACAAGGCCGACGTGGCGTTGCGGGTGACCGGCGACGAAGCGACCAAACTGGTCAAGGCCAACGAGCCGCTGATCCGCAATCAACTGGTGGCGCTGTTCACCCAGCAGACCACCGACGCGATGGGCAGCATCGAAGGCAAGGAAAAGCTGCGTCAGGAAGCCTTGAAACAGACCCAGCAAGTGATGAATGACGAGACCGGCAAGCCGGTGGTTGAAGATCTGTTGTTCAACAACCTGATCATTCAATAACAACTTTGCTGTCCGGGCTGGCCAAATCGCGAGCAGGCTCGCTCCCACAGGGTTCATGTTGATCACAACGTTGTGATTCAACAAAGATCCATTGTGGGAGCGAGTCTGCTCGCGATGGCATCTAGAGCGGCACCAACCGTCTACGGATTCAACGCGATAACCGCCGCCCATTGCTCGGCCGTCACCGGCATCACCGACAGCCGCGAGCCCTTCTGCACCAGTGGCATCTCGGCCAGCGCGGTCTGCTGCTTCAGATAATCCAGCTTCAACACCCGGGCAAACGTCTCGACATGGGCGACATCGATCGCACTCCAGGCGTTTTTCTCCGGCGTGGCTTTGGGGTCGAAGTAGTGGCTCTCCGGTTCCAGTGCGGTGGGATCCGGGTACGCGGCTTCGATGATCCTGCCGATTCCGGCAATCCCCGGCTCCGGGCAGCTGGAGTGATAGAAAAAGAACTCATCCCCCACCGCCATGGCCCGCAGGAAATTGCGCGCCTGATAGTTGCGCACCCCGTCCCAGCGCGCCTTGCCGAGTTTTTCCAGACCCTTGATCGAGAGTTCGTCGGGCTCGGATTTCATCAGCCAGTAGGCCATGGTGGTTGCTCCTGAAACGGTCATTGGGCAGGTTGTCGGGCAATTTTATGACAAACCGACAGTCGGTTGACGCCAGCATTTGCGCAGAGGTTCACGTTGTCGCAAAATGCCGGCCTTTAAAGCTTGACGCTGCTGCACGGCCTACGAATGGAAACCGCTGCTGTCATCGTGATGATGTGCCTTGAGGGGGGCAATCGATGAAACGCAAACCGGATTTGCTGTGGACTTTGGTGATTTTGTTCGGCCTTGGCGTCGTGACCACCGGTTATGCGCAAAGTCTGTGGGCCAACAAGGCCGATGCTCCGATTGAAGTGGCGCAACAAGTACAGCAGTCGACTGCGTTCAAACGCTGATCCCGTCTTCCCGACGCCGCTGATTCCCTCGCGGCGTCTACCCTGCGAAATACCACGCCTTGTCGGTCACCGTTCCCTGCAACGGTACATCCCAGCTGGCCTGCGCCAGTCGTTCGACTTTCTGACATTCATGGGCCAGACCCAGCAGCGTCGGCTTGCGCCAGTTCTGGCGGCGAGCCAGATACGCGAGGCTGCGATCGTAGAATCCGCCGCCCATCCCCAGGCGTCCGCCGACATCGTCAAATCCCACCAATGGCAACAACACCAGATCCAGTGCCCAGATCTTGCGCTGACGGGCGACATTGACCCGAGGCTCGAGAATACGGAAACGGTTGGGCCGCAGCTTTTCGCCGGGGCGGATCTGCTGAAAGACCATTTTGGTCCGCGGCCAGGCACTCAACACCGGCAGGTAGGTTTTCTTGCCGCGGCGCTGGGCGGCGCGCAGCAACAGGCGCGGGTCGATCTCGCCGTCGGTGGGCAGGTACAGGGAAATGTGTTTCGCCCGGCGAAAGTGCGGGTCTTGCGCCAGTTGTTTGTACAGACCTTCGGCGGCCTTACGTTGCTGACTTGGCGTCAGGGAGCGGCGGGCCTTGCGCAGCAGGCGGCGCAGTTGGGGACGGGGCAGCAGCGCGGGTTCGGTCATGGTCGGCTTCGGCAGGGTGGGGACGAAAACGTACGCATAAAAAATCCGATGCCGGCATGCACCGGCATCGGATTCGAATCAGGCTCCCCGGATGAGCCGCTGTCGACTTAGCCCTTGAACCCGAGAGTTCAAGGTGGAGGATGCAGTAGGCTTTAAGGCTTTCCGTCTGGCGGACATGCACACCAGCCCAACGTGCAACCCCCAGGGTAGTGCAAATCGGCTCAGGGACATCGTCAACTGGCAAGCACCCCAGGGAGTGCGGCGAGTATACCTCAAGCGGCCTGGCGAATCAGCCCTTGCTGATGTCCGGATCGTCGGCCAACACCAGATCGACACGATCGAGCAAGTCACGCACCTGTTCACGGGTCGAGCCGCTGGCCTGGATGTCCGGACGCTCTTCTTTGTGCAAGAGATCGTGGGTGATGTTCAGGGCGGCCATCACGGCGATGCGGTCGGCGCCGATGACTTTGCCGCTGCTGCGGATCTCGCGCATCTTGCCGTCCAGGTAACGCGCGGCACTGACCAGATTGCTGCGTTCTTCCTGGGGACAGATGATCGAATATTCTTTGTCGAGGATCTGCACGGTAACGCTATTGCTTGAACTCATGAGTCTTGCTCCAGGGCCTTGAGGCGCGAAATCATCGACTCGACCTTACGCCGGGCGATTTCGTTTTTTTCAATGAGGTGCGCGCGTTCCTCGCGCCAGGTCTTTTCCTGAGCTAGTAAGAGTGCGTTTTGACTCTTTAGTTGCTCGACCCGAGTAATCAGCAGTTCGAGTCTGGCCATCAGCGCTTGCAGGTCGGTGTCTTCCATTGTGTCCACTGATTCGGTCTGATGGGTTTGGCTGGGGGACAGCCTTTAATGGTCTTGGCGAGTCTGTCGATGTAGGATACAAGGCCTTCATTCTAGACATAGCGCCGTCTGGCGCCTAGCTGCCCATGCCCATTCAGAATTCCCCGTACCAAGCCTTCGCCACCCTGCTGACTGCCAGCGGTCACAACGTCTCGCCTGCCGAACTGCATGGCCTGCTGCTCGGCCGCAGCTGCGCCGGTGCCGGCTTCAATGCCGAAGAGTGGCTGATCGACGCCGCCGAGCTGCTCGAAAGCGAGCCGCAGGACAACGTTCGCAACGCGCTCATCGGCCTGCAGGAAATGGTCAAGGGCGAGCTCACCGGCGACGACGTGACCGTCGTGCTGCTGTTGCCGACCGATGACGTGCCGCTGGCCGATCGCGCTGCCGCACTGGGCGAATGGTGCCAGGGCTTCCTCACCGGTTTCGGCCTGAACTGCCGCGACAGCAGCATGCTGAGCACCGAGGCCACCGAGGTGTTGCAGGATCTGGCAGCGATCTCCCAGGTGCAAGATGCCCTGGAAGAATCCGAAGACGGCGAAAGCGACTACATGGAAGTCATGGAGTACCTGCGTGTAGCGCCGCTGCTGCTGTTCTCCGAAACCAAGAAAGCCGACGTGCCGCCAGCCGCCAAGCCGTCGCTGCACTGATCGCGTGCCAGGGAAAGCCATCTGCCCATGATCCATATCCCGAAAGCGGAATACGCCCGTCGCCGCAAGGCACTCATGGCGCAGATGGAACCCAACAGCATCGCCATCCTGCCCGCCGCTGCGGTTGCCATTCGCAACCGTGACGTCGAGCACGTCTACCGCCAGGACAGCGATTTCCAGTACCTGAGCGGTTTCCCCGAGCCGCAGGCAGTCATCGTCCTGATGCCCGGTCGTGAGCACGGCGAATACGTGCTGTTCTGCCGTGAACGCAATGCCGAACGGGAACTCTGGGACGGCCTGCGCGCCGGCCAGGAAGGCGCGATTCGCGACTTTGGCGCCGACGACGCGTTCCCCATCACCGACATCGACGACATCCTGCCGGGCCTGATCGAAGGTCGCGACCGGGTGTATTCGGCCATGGGCAGCAACCCGGAATTCGACCGTCATCTGATGGACTGGATCAACGTGATCCGCTCCAAGGCGCACCTCGGCGCCCAGCCGCCGAACGAATTCGTTGCCCTGGATCACCTGCTGCACGACATGCGCCTGTATAAATCGGCAGCAGAAGTGAAGGTGATGCGCGAAGCGGCGCGGATTTCCGCCCAGGCTCACATCCGCGCGATGCAGGCCAGCCGTGCAGGGCTTTACGAGTACAGCCTCGAAGCCGAGCTGGATTACGAGTTCCGCAAGGGCGGGGCGAAGATGCCGGCCTACGGTTCGATCGTCGCTGCCGGGCGCAACAGCTGCATCCTGCATTACCAGCAGAATGATGCGTTGCTCAAGGACGGTGACCTGGTGCTGATCGACGCCGGTTGCGAAATCGACTGCTACGCCAGCGACATCACCCGTACGTGGCCGGTCAACGGCAAATTCTCGGCCGAGCAGAAAGCGATCTACGAATTGGTATTGGCCTCGCAGGAAGCCGCGTTCGCCGAAATCGCCCCGAACAAGCACTGGAACCAGGCGCACGAAGCCACGGTTCGGGTGATCACCGCCGGGCTGGTGCAGCTGGGGTTGTTGCAGGGCGAGGTGGACGAGTTGATCGCCTCCGAGGCCTACAAGGCGTTTTACATGCACCGCGCCGGCCACTGGCTGGGCATGGATGTGCATGACGTCGGCGAGTACAGGGTCGGCGGCGAATGGCGGGTGCTGGAAGTCGGCATGGCGCTGACCGTGGAGCCGGGCATCTACATCGCCCCGGACAATCAGAACGTAGCGAAGAAATGGCGCGGCATTGGCGTGCGCATCGAGGACGACGTGGTAGTGACCAAGAGCGGTTGTGAAATCCTGACCGGCGGTGTGCCGAAAACCGTCGCCGAGATCGAAGCCCTGATGGCGCAAGCACGGACCTGCGCGGCATGAGTCGGGTCAATCTGGCAATCATCGGTGGCGGCCTGGTCGGCGCCAGTCTGGCGTTGGCCTTGCAGGCCGGAGCCAAGGCCCGGGGCTGGAAGATCGTGCTGATCGAACCGTTCGCCCCCGGCGACAGCTGGCAGCCGAGCTACGACGCACGTTCGTCGGCGCTGTCCTTTGGCTCGCGGCAGATTTATCAGCGGCTGGGCGTGTGGCAGGAAATCTCCCGCCGCGCCGAGCCGATCAAGCAGATTCATGTGTCCGACCGTGGACGTTTCTCCACTGCCCGACTGTCGGCGATGGAAGAGGGCGTTCCGGCGCTCGGCTATGTGGTGGAAAACGCCTGGCTCGGTCATAGCCTGTGGCAACACCTCGACAAAGACGTGATCAGTTGGCGCTGCCCGGCGGAAGTCACCCGCATGGAGCCGCTGCCGGACGGCTATCGCCTGACCCTCAACGATGAGACCACGGTCGAATGCGATCTGGCGGTGCTCGCCGATGGCGGCCGTTCGGGTCTGCGCGAACAACTGGGCATCAATGTGCGCAAGCGCCCGTACAACCAGAGCGCGCTGATCGCCAACATCACCCCGAGCGAAGCGCACAACGGCATGGCTTTCGAGCGCTTTACCGACGAAGGCCCGATGGCGCTGCTGCCGCTGCCGGAAAACCGCTGCGCGCTGGTCTGGACCCGTCTGGGGATGGACGCGCAACGTCTGGCGGAGCTGAGTGATCGTGATTTCCTCAGCGAGCTGCAAGGTGTGTTCGGCTATCGCCTCGGTACTTTGAAACAGGTCGGCGCGCGGCATCTGTATCCGCTGTCGCTGGTAGAGGCCGAAGAGCAGGTGCGATCGCATCTGGCCGTCCTCGGCAACGCCGCCCACAGCCTGCACCCGATTGCCGGGCAGGGTTTCAATCTGTCCCTGCGTGATGCCGATGCCTTGGCCGCCGCGCTGCTGGCCAGCGATAAACCGCTGGGGGATTTCGCCACGCTGCAGGCCTATCGCGAGCGCCAGCGCCTCGATCAGGACCTCACCGTAGGTTTTTCCGATCAGGTCACGCGCCTGTTCGGCAGTACTCAGCCGCTGGTGTCGCTGGGGCGCAACATCGGCCTGCTCGGCCTCGATCTGCTGCCGCCGGCCAAACGCTGGTTCGCCCGTCAGGCCATGGGGCTGGGGACGCGTCCGGATGCGTGAGTGGCTGATCAAACAGTTTGGCAAGGCGCGGCTGATGCGCTGGATCATGACGTTCTACCCGCCGTACTTCGGCGCCGGTGTCCGGGTGAAGCACATCAGCGATGACTTTCGTGACATCCAGGTCTCGATGGGCCTGGGCTGGTACAACCGCAATTACGTCGGCACCCAGTTCGGCGGCAGTCTGTATTCGATGGTCGATCCGTTTTTCATGTTGATGCTCATGGAGAACCTCGGGTCGAAGTACATCGTCTGGGACAAGGCTGCCGACATTGATTTCATTGCGCCGGGCAAAGGCCCGGTGTTCGCCCGGTTCAACATCGACGACACCCTGCTCGACGAGATCCGTCGGCAGACCGCCAGTGGCGAGAAATACCTGCCGCAGTTGCAGGTCGACATTCATGACGGCGCCGGCAACCTGGTGGCGCGGGTCGGTAAAACCCTTTACGTGCGGCTCAAGCCGCAAGCGAGACAGGCTTAAAGCATGGAAATGCGCGCAGATGTGCTGATTGTCGGAGCCGGAATGGTCGGCAGCGCCCTGGCGCTGGCGTTGCAGGACAGCGGGCTGGAAGTCATGCTGCTCGACGGCAGCCCGCTGAGCGTCAAACCCTTCAATGGCGATGCGCCGTTCGAGCCGCGAGTCAGTGCGTTGTCGGCGGCCAGCCAGCGGATCCTCGATCGCCTCGGCGTGTGGGACGGCATCGTCAACCGACGCAGCAGCCCTTACACCGACATGCATGTCTGGGACGGCAGCGGCACCGGGCAGATCCATTTCTCGGCCAGCAGCGTGCACGCCGAAGTGCTCGGCCACATTGTCGAAAACCGCGTGGTCCAGGATGCCTTGCTCGACCGTCTGTACGATTGCGATCTCGGCCTGCTGGCCAATGCGCGGCTGGAGCAGATGCGCCGCTCCGGTGACGACTGGCTGCTGACCCTGGCCGACGGTCGCACCCTGCGCGCGCCGCTGGTGATCGCGGCAGATGGTGCCAATTCCGCCGTACGTCGTCTGACCGGCGTCGCCACTCGTGAGTGGGATTATCTGCATCACGCTATCGTCACCAGCGTGCGCAGCAGCAAACCGCACCGCATGACCGCGTGGCAGCGTTTCACCGATCACGGGCCGCTGGCGTTTCTGCCGCTGGAGCGTGACGGCCAGCAGGACTGGTGCTCGATCGTCTGGTCGACCACGCCGAGCGAAGCAGAACGGCTGATGGCGCTGGATGAAGCGGATTTCTGCCGTGAACTGGAGCGTGCCTTCGAAGGTTGCCTCGGCGACGTCATCAGCGCCGACCCGCGTCTGTGCGTGCCGCTGCGTCAACGCCACGCCAAGCGCTACGTGGCCGAAGGCCTGGCGTTGATCGGCGATGCCGCGCACACCATCCACCCGCTGGCGGGGCAGGGCGTGAACCTCGGTTTCCTCGACGCCGCTGTATTGGCCGAAGTGCTGTTGCAAGCCAACGAACGCGGCGAACGCCTGGCGGACGTGAAAGTGCTGAGCCGCTACGAGCGTCGGCGCATGCCGCACAACCTGGCGCTTATGGCAGCGATGGAAGGCTTCGAGCGGTTGTTCCAGGCCGATCCGCTGCCGCTGCGCTGGTTGCGCAACACCGGACTGAAAATCGTCGAGCAGATGCCCGAGGCCAAAGCGCTGTTCGTACGCGAAGCATTGGGGCTGACCGGGGACTTGCCAGCTCTGGCCAAGGTCTGACGAACGTCGTGCAACATCTGGTAACTCCTTGGGAAAGTGTTCGATTGAGCTGGTAAATGTGAGTCCTTATCATTTGGACCACTTTTCCCGACCGAGAGATCACTCCCATGTTGGCATCCAAGCGTGTTCTGACCGCACTGGCCCTGACCCTGATCGGCAGCACTGCCGCCCAGGCCGCCGACGAGGTGGTGGTCTACTCGTCGCGTATCGATGAGCTGATCAAACCGGTGTTCGATGCCTACACCGCCAAGACCGGGGTGAAGATCAAGTTCATCACCGACAAGGAAGCGCCGCTGATGCAGCGGATCAAGGCCGAAGGCGAGAACGCCACCGCCGACCTGCTGCTGACCGTTGATGCCGGCAACCTCTGGCAGGCCGAACAGATGGGCATTCTCCAGCCGTTCACTTCGAAAACCATCGACGCCAACATTCCCCTGCAATACCGCTCGTCCAGCCACGCCTGGACCGGTCTGAGCCTGCGCGCACGGACCATCGCCTATTCCACCGAGCGCGTGAAGCCGGGCGAGCTGACCACCTACGAAGCGCTGGCCGACAAGAACTGGGAAGGCCGTCTGTGCCTGCGGACGGCGAAGAAGGTCTACAACCAGTCGCTGACCGCCACCATGATCGAAGTCCACGGCGCCGAGAAAACCGAGAAGATCCTCAAGGGCTGGGTCAACAACCTGTCCACCGACGTGTTCTCCGACGACGTTGCGGTGCTGGAGGCGATCAACGCCGGCCAGTGCGACGTCGGCATCGTCAACACCTACTACTACGGTCGCCTGCACAAGCAGAAACCGGATCTGCCGGTGAAGCTGTTCTGGCCGAACCAGGCGGATCGCGGTGTGCACGTCAACCTGTCGGGCATCGGTCTGACCAAACACGCGCCGCACCCGGAAGCCGCCAAGGCACTGGTCGAGTGGATGACCACGCCTGAGGCGCAGAAGATCTTCGCTGACGTGAACCAGGAATTCCCGGCGAATCCGGCGGTGAAACCTTCGGAAGAAGTGGCGGCGTGGGGGCAGTTTGTCGCCGATACGCTGCCGGTCGAAGTGGCGGGCAAGCGACAGGCTGAGGCGATCCGGATGATGGATCGGGCGGGCTGGAACTGACGCTGCGAGTCGAATCGCCGCAAGCGTGACGCGCAGCGTCACACGATACGTGCCCACGCAACGCGTGGGCACAATCATTCAACGAGAGTTTTTCCTTGGCCCACCCCGCCCAGCGCCGCTGGTACCCCATCGTCTTCGCCATCGCCGCGTTGGTGCTGCTCCCTCTCAGCGTCCTCCTGCTGTCATGGCAGACCATCGACCAGCAGATCTGGTCCCACCTGTGGGAAACCCAGATGCCACGCCTGCTGGGCAACACCCTGACGCTGGTCTTCGGCGTAGGTGTCGGTGTGACGTTGATTGGCGTAAGTCTCGCCTGGCTCACCAGCCTCTGCGAATTCCCCGGCCGGCGCTGGCTCGACTGGGCGTTGATGCTGCCGTTCGCGATCCCGGCCTACGTGCTGGCGTTCGTGTTCGTCGGCCTGCTGGATTTCGCCGGTCCCGTGCAAAGCCTGCTGCGCGAATGGTTCGGAACCGGTCTGCGTCTACCGCGCGTGCGCTCCACCGGCGGGGTGATCCTGGTGTTGGTGCTGGTGTTCTACCCCTACGTTTATCTGCTGGCGCGCACCGCGTTTCTCGCTCAAGGCAAAGGCCTGATGGAAGCGGCGCGGGTGCTCGGCCAGTCACCGTGGCAGGCGTTCTGGCGCGTGGCATTGCCGATGGCGCGACCGGCCATCGGCGCTGGCGTGGCGCTGGCACTGATGGAAACCCTGGCGGATTTCGGCGCGGTGTCGGTGTTCAACTTCGACACGTTCACCACCGCAATCTACAAGACCTGGTATGGCTTCTTCAGTCTGTCGAGCGCTGCGCAACTGGCCAGTCTGTTGTTGCTGGTGGTGATGCTGGTGCTGTACGGCGAACGTCGCGCCCGCGGTGCCAATCGGGCGAGCAACGAGCGGCCGCGGGTCAAGGCGTTGTATCACCTGCGCGGGCCCAAGGCCTGGGCGGCAACCGGCTGGTGCAGTCTGGTGTTCGCCTGTGCGTTTGTCATTCCGGTGCTGCAGTTGATGGTGTGGTTCTGGCAGCGCGGGCGTTTCGATCTGGATGAGCGTTACGCCGGGCTGATTCTGCACACCCTGTATCTGGGCGGCATGGCGGCGTTGATCACGGTGAGCGTGGCGATGTTGCTGGCGTTCGCCCGACGTCTGGCGCCGACCCCGGCGATCCGTTCCGGCGTCAGTCTGGCCAACCTCGGCTATGCGTTGCCGGGCTCGGTGCTGGCGGTGTCGATCATGCTGGCTTTCAGTTATCTGGATCGTGAGCTGGTGATTCCGCTGTCCGGCTGGCTCGGCGGTGCGGGTAAACCGTTGCTGCTGGGCAGTCTGGCGGCGTTGCTGATGGCTTATCTGGTGCGCTTCGTGGCGGTGGCCTACGGGCCGCTGGAAAGCAGTCTGGCGCGTATACGGCCTTCTTTGCCTGAAGCGGCACGTAGCCTGGGTGTCAGTGGGCCGCGACTGTTTTTCAAAGTGTATCTGCCGTTGCTGCTGCCCGGCACGCTCAGCGCCGCGCTGCTGGTGTTCGTCGATGTACTCAAGGAAATGCCCGCCACCCTGCTGATGCGCCCGTTTGGCTGGGACACGCTGGCGGTGCGCATCTTCGAGATGACCAGCGAAGGCGAATGGGCGAGGGCGTCGTTGCCGGCGCTGACGCTGGTGCTGGTCGGGTTGTTGCCGGTCATCGGACTTATCCGCCGCTCGGCGCACCGAAACACTTAGTCGTCAGTCCTGAATCATGCGGCTACAATGCGCGGCATTCGGTGCGGTCCGTCTGACAGACCCTGTCGCTGAAATCGGCTGAAAGCCTTCTTCTACAGGGCTTTCAAACCGTGCAGCAGCGCTCCGCACCTTCGCCACGCCCGGAAGGAGAAACCCATGGGACAGCGTACGCCTCTGTATGACCTGCATCTCGCCCTCGGCGCGAAGATGGTCGATTTTGGCGGTTGGGACATGCCACTGCATTACGGCTCGCAGGTCGAGGAGCACCACGAGGTGCGTCGCGATTGCGGGGTGTTCGATGTATCCCACATGACCGTGATCGATGTCGCCGGTAACCAGGCCAAGGCCTGGCTCCAGCATTTGCTGGCCAATGACGTCGAACGCCTGCACAGCCCCGGCCGTGCGTTGTACAGCACGATGCTCAACGAGCGCGGCGGCATCGTCGACGACATGATCGTCTATCGCCTCGAGGACGGTTACCGACTGGTGGTCAACGCCTCGACCCGCGATCAGGATCTGGCCTGGATGCAGGCTCATCTCACCGGCTTCGAGGTGCAGCTGCAAGAGCGCGCGGATCTGGCGATGCTCGCCATTCAAGGCCCCCATGCCCGGCACAAGATTGCCGAACTGGTAACCCAGTCCCGCGCCAATCTGATCCAGATGCTCAAGCCATTCGAAGGCCAGGTCGATGGCGACTGGTTCATTGCGCGCACCGGCTACACTGGCGAGGATGGTCTGGAAATTGCCCTGCCGGCCGACCAGGCCCCCGGATTCTTCAACGATCTGGTGGGCGCCGGCATTTCTCCCATTGGGCTCGGTGCCCGCGACACCTTGCGGGTGGAGGCGGGGATGAACCTCTACGGACAGGACATCCATCAGGACGTTTCGCCGCTGGCCTCGAACATGGCCTGGAGCATCGCCTGGGAACCGGCCACGCGCCGCTTCATCGGTCGCGATGCGCTGGAAGCGGAAAAAACCGCCGGCGTGCAGCACAAGCTGGTGGGTCTGGTGCTCGAGGAACGCGGTGTTTTGCGTGCGCATCAGGTGGTTCGTATCGCTGATGTTGGCGAAGGAGAGATCACCAGTGGTAGTTTCTCTCCTACGCTTAGCAAGTCGATTGCCCTGGCGCGTGTACCGATGGCGACTGCCGACCGCGCCGAAGTGGAAATCCGTGGCAAGTGGTATCCGGTGCGAGTGGTCAAACCGACCTTCGTCCGTCACGGCAAAACCTTGATCTAACCTTTTCCGGCGGGCACGACCGCTGACAATTTCTTGAGGACACCGAGCATGAGCAATATCCCCGCCGACCTGCGTTTTGCCGAAAGTCATGAATGGGCGCGCCTTGAAGCCGACGGCACCGTCACCGTGGGCATCAGCGATCACGCACAGCAAGCGCTGGGCGACGTGGTGTTTGTCGAGCTGACTGAAGTCGGCAAGGTGTTTGCTGCCGGTGATGCGGCAGGTGTTGTCGAGTCGGTGAAAGCCGCTTCCGACATCTACTCCCCGGTCGGCGGTGAAGTGATTGCGGTCAACGAAGAGCTGGCGGATTCGCCGGAGCTGCTGAACGAAGAACCGTACAGCTCGTGGATCTTCAAGCTCAAGCCAAGCGACAAGTCCGAGCTGGACAAGCTGCTCGACGCCGCTGCCTACAAGCAGTCCATCGGCGAGTAAGCGTCACGCAACACCGCAAAGCCCCGATCCGTCGGGGCTTTTTTGTGGGCGCAGCTTTTTATCGGGGACGGCTCAGGCGTTGCCCAATACCGCTTTGACCGCCGCCACCGAGCGCTCGACATCGGCTTTGGTCATGGTCGTGAACATCGGCAACGACACGATCAACCGGCCGACCCGTTCGGCAACCGGCAACATCCCTTCCTTGAAACCGCGCTCGCGGTACAGGCTCAGCAAATGGATCGGTGGATAGTGATAACCGATGCCGATCCCCAGCGCCTGAATCTGCTCCATGAACGTGGCCCGCGCCGGCAAGCCGTCTTTGCGCTCCGGCAATACCAGCTGGAACAGGTGCCAGTTGCTGTTGGTGAAATCGGCCGGCGGCAGTTGCGCGCCGTACGTGGCTTCGAAGTCGTCGCCAAAGCATTTGAAGTAGTGGCGGGCCAGTTCCTGGCGATGGGCCGTCAGCGCTTCGATGTGAGCGAACTGGCCGAGGCCGATGGTCGCTGCGACGTCGGTCATGTTGAACTTGCCGCCCAGCACATCGACGTCCAGGCCGTCGAAGCCGGTGCGGGTGACGCCCTGCAGGCGATATTTCTCCGCCAGACGCGCTTCCTCGGGCGTGTTCAGCACCAGGCAGCCACCCTCGGAGCAGGTCACGTTCTTGTTGGCCTGGAAGCTGAACGACACGAAGTCACCGGTGGCGCCGATGCGCTGGCCGTTCCAGCTCGAACCCAGGGCCTGGGCGGCGTCTTCGACGATGCGCAGGTTGTGCTTTTTGGCGATGGCGTACAGGCGCTCCATGTCCACCGGCAGCCCGGCGAGGTAGACCGGGATGACGGCTTTGGTGCGCGGCGTGATGGCCGCTTCCAGTTTATCCAGGTCGATGTTGCGGGTGACCGGATCGATGTCGGCGAACACAGGGGTGGCGCCCACTTCAAGAATCACGTTGGCTGTGGCCACCCAGGAGATCGGCGTGGTGATCACTTCGTCACCCGGTCCGATGCCGGCGATGCGCAGGGCAATCTCCATGGTGCAGGTGCCGGAGTTGAAGGTACGTACCGGACGACCGCCGAAATACTCCGACAGTTGCGCTTCGAAGGCCTGGACCTTCGGCCCGCTGGTGATCCAGCCGGAACGCAGGACATCGCCGACGGCAGCGATGGTGGCTTCGTCGATGACAGGTTTGGAAAACGGCAGAAACGGCAGTTGGCTCATGAGGATTCGATCATCCAAGGGTTGGGCGCGTGTTACAGGTGCCACAGCATGCCCCGTTCGACCACCCGCCGCCAAGCCGTCCACGACAGTATCGACTGCTATGCTGGTTTGACCGTGTTGCATTGACGCCGAGCGCCAGCCAAGAGAGAGCCCGTCATGTCCCAGTTGCCGTCCTTGAGCCAGTTACGCGACCCCCATGCCTTCCTGCGCCGTCACCTCGGCCCCGATGCCGCCGAGCAGCAGGCCATGCTCGACAGTCTGGGCCTGGGCAGCCGGATCGAACTGATCGAGCAGACCGTTCCGCCCGCCATCCGTCTCAACCGCGAACTGGACCTGCCGCCCGCGCTGGACGAGCAGGCCGCGCTGACGAAACTGCGCGGGTACGCCGAGCAGAATCAGGTCTGGACCAGCCTGATCGGCATGGGTTACCACGGCACCCTCACGCCGACGGTCATTCTGCGCAACGTGCTGGAAAATCCCGGCTGGTACACAGCCTATACACCGTACCAACCGGAAATCGCCCAGGGCCGGCTCGAAGCGTTGCTCAACTTCCAGCAACTGACCATCGACCTCACCGGTCTGGAACTGGCCAACGCTTCGCTGCTCGATGAGGCGACTGCGGCCGCCGAGGCCATGGCGCTGGCCAAGCGTGTGGCGAAGTCGAAGAGCAATCTGTTTTTCGTCGATGAAAACTGTCATCCGCAAACCATTTCGGTGGTGCAGACCCGCGCCGAGGGCTTCGGTTTCGAGCTGATCGTCGACGCTGTGGATAACTTGAAGCAGCACCAGGTATTCGGCGCTCTGCTGCAATATCCCGACACCCACGGCGAGGTCCGCGACCTGCGTCCGTTGATCGATCACCTGCATGCGCAACAGGCACTGGCCTGTGTCGCGGCCGATCTGCTGAGTCTGTTGATGCTGACCCCGCCGGGTGAACTGGGCGCCGATGTGGTGTTCGGCTCATCCCAGCGTTTCGGCGTACCGATGGGGTACGGTGGGCCGCATGCGGCGTTTTTCGCCAGTCGCGAGGAGTACAAACGGGCGATTCCCGGGCGCATCATCGGCGTGTCGAAAGACGCGCGGGGCAACGTTGCGCTGCGCATGGCCCTGCAGACCCGCGAGCAGCACATCCGCCGGGAGAAGGCCAATTCGAACATCTGCACCGCTCAAGTACTGCTGGCCAACATCGCCAGTTGCTACGCGGTGTACCACGGGCCGGAAGGCCTCAAGCGTATTGCCCAGCGAGTCCATCGGTTGACCTGCATCCTCGCTGCCGGCCTCGAGCGGCATGGCATCAAACGCATCAACGAGCATTATTTCGACACGTTGACCCTGGACGTCGGTGGCGCGCAGACCGCGATCATCGAAAGCGCTCAGGCTGCGCAGATCAATCTGCGGATTCTCGGTCGCGGCCACCTGGGCCTGAGCCTCGATGAAACCTGTGACGAGAGCACCGTCGGCAAACTGTTCGATGTGCTGCTGGGTGTCGATCATGGGCTCAACGTCGAGGAACTCGAGGCCGAAGCCTTGGTTTCCGGGATTCCTGACAACCTGCAACGCAGCTCGCCGTACCTGCGCCACCCGGTGTTCAACGCCCATCACAGCGAAACCGAGATGCTGCGCTACCTCAAGCAACTGGAGAACAAGGATCTGGCGCTCAACCAGTCGATGATTCCGCTTGGCTCCTGCACCATGAAACTCAACGCCACCAGCGAGATGATCCCGATCACCTGGCCGCAGTTCGCCAACCTGCACCCGTTCGTGCCCCGGGAGCAGGCCGTCGGTTACACGCTGATGATCGAAGAGCTGGAACGCTGGTTGTGCGCGATCACCGGGTTCGATGCGATCTGCATGCAGCCCAACTCCGGGGCCCAGGGCGAATACGCCGGGTTGCTGGCGATCCGCAAATACCACGAAAGCCGCCACCAGGGCGGGCGCGACATCTGCCTGATCCCGTCTTCGGCTCACGGCACCAACCCGGCCTCGGCGCAGATGGCCGGGATGCGCGTGGTGATCGTCGAGTGCGACGAGGCGGGCAACGTCGATCTGGATGACCTGAAATCCAAGGCATCCGAGGCGGGAGACAAGTTGTCGTGCCTGATGGCGACCTACCCGTCGACCCACGGCGTGTACGAGGAAGGCATCAGCGAAATCTGCGAAGTTATCCACAAGCACGGCGGCCAGGTGTACATGGACGGTGCCAACCTCAATGCCCAGGTCGGGCTGGCGCGGCCGGCGGACATCGGCGCCGACGTCTCGCACATGAACCTGCACAAGACTTTCTGCATCCCCCACGGCGGAGGCGGGCCGGGCATGGGACCGATCGGCATTCGCGCGCATCTGGCACCGTTCGTCGCCAATCACCCGGTGGTGCCGATCGACGGCCCACAGCCGCAGAACGGCGCGGTGAGCGCAGCGCCCTGGGGCAGTGCGAGCATTTTGCCGATCAGCTGGATGTACATCGCCATGATGGGGCCGCAACTGGCGGACGCCAGCGAAGTGGCGATCCTTGCGGCGAATTATCTGGCGCAGCATCTGTCCGGCGCCTTCCCGGTGCTCTACACCGGGCGCAATGATCGGGTGGCCCATGAATGCATTCTGGATCTGCGGCCGCTGAAAGCGCAGACCGGCATCAGTGAGGAGGACATCGCCAAGCGCCTGATGGATTACGGCTTCCATGCGCCGACCATGTCGTTCCCGGTGCCGGGTACCTTGATGGTCGAGCCGACCGAGAGTGAATCCAAGGCTGAACTGGACCGCTTCATCGGCGCCATGTTGAGCATCCGTGCGGAAATCACCGAAGTGCAGAACGGTAACTGGCCGGCCGAGGACAATCCGCTCAAGCGGGCGCCACATACGCTGGCCGATATCACCGGCGTCTGGGAACGGCCCTACAGCATCGAGCAGGGCATCACGCCGGATGCGCACACAAAGGCGCACAAGTACTGGCCGGCGGTAAACCGGGTGGACAACGTCTATGGCGACCGCAATCTGTTCTGCGCCTGCGTGCCGGTGGACGATTACCGCTGATCGGCGGGCAAAAAAATGCCGCTCAAATGAGCGGCATTTTTGTGGGCGACAGATTTATTCCGAAGCCACGGCGTTCTTCGCCAGGATCGCGTTCGCCAGTTCCATGTCCGTCGCCTGCAGGCCCGGGTTGTCGGCGCGGACTTTCTGCATCGCGGCTTCCAGGTACGGGCCACGGATGCCGCCATCGCTGGCAACGAAACTGCCGGCGTCATCCTGGGCGGCGACGATCAGCTTGTGATCCTTGAAGGTCAGGTACGTCGAGCCGGTGGTGGCGCCGGACGAAATGACGTTACGCCAAAAGCTGTCAGCCATTGCCGAACCGACGGGCAGAGACAGCAGGGCAAGGGTGGCGACAGCAAGTTTGAGACGCATGAGGGATGACTCCACTGGTGTTGAATAACGGCTTGGATCGTCATTTCGACGATCCGGTTCCGTGAAGGGCTATTTCTGCTCGCTCTGCGGCGTCACCCGCAGCACCTCCTCGATGGTTGTCAGGCCCGCCGCGACTTTCTGCGCGCCGGACAGCCGCAGGCTGCGCATGCCTTCCTTGAAAGCCTGGCGGCGGAGCGCCGTCAGATCGGTATCGGGGCTGATCAGCCCCTTGAGGCTGTCGGTCAGCTGCATGATTTCGTAGACCCCGGCGCGGCCGTGATAGCCGGTGTCTCGACATTCCAGGCAGCCGATGGCCCGTTGCGCGTTGCCCGGCAGCGGCGCCTGCCACGGCCGGGTCAGGGTTTGCCAGTCCTCCTCGGCGACAGGCAGCGGCGCCTTGCAGTGCGGGCACAGTGTGCGCACCAGACGCTGGGCCATGACCCCGAGCACCGTGGCCTTGATCAGGTAATGCGGCACGCCGAGTTCCAGCAGGCGGCTGATGGCGCTGGGTGCGTCGTTGGTGTGCAGGGTCGAGAGCACCAGGTGCCCGGTCAACGCAGCCTGGATCGCCATTTCGGCGGTTTCCAGGTCGCGGATCTCGCCAATCATGATGATGTCCGGGTCCTGCCGCATCAGCGCTCGCACCCCGGCGGCGAAGGTCAGGTCGATGTTGTGTTGCACCTGCATCTGATTGAAGGCCGGCTCGACCATCTCGATCGGGTCCTCGATGGTGCAGAGGTTGACCTCCGGGGTCGCCAGCTTTTTCAGGGTGGTGTAGAGCGTGGTGGTCTTGCCCGAACCGGTCGGGCCGGTCACCAGAATGATGCCGTTGGGCTGCCGGGTCATGTCCTGCCAGCGCCGCAGGTCGTCGGCGGAAAACCCGAGCTGGTCGAAATCCTTGAGCAGCACTTCCGGGTCGAAGATCCGCATCACCATCTTTTCGCCGAACGCGGTGGGCAGGGTCGACAGGCGCAACTCGACCTCGCCGCCGTCCGGGGTCTTGGTCTTGACCCGGCCGTCCTGGGGTTTGCGCTTCTCGGCGACGTTCATCCGGCCGAGGCTTTTCAGGCGACTGACGATGGCCATCGTCACCTGCGGCGGAAACTGATAGACGTTGTGCAGCACGCCGTCGATGCGAAACCGTACCGTGCCTTGCTCGCGCCGTGGCTCGATGTGGATATCGCTGGCCCGCTGCTGGAAGGCGTACTGGAACAGCCAGTCGACGATGTTGACGATGTGCGCGTCGTTGGCGTCCGGCTCCTGATCGCTGGCGCCGAGGTTGAGCAACTGTTCGAAGTTGCCGAGGTTGCTGCCCGGCTGGTCGGCATTGCTGGCGCCGCTGACCGATTTGGCTAGGCGAAAGAACTCGACGCTGAAGCGCTGGATGTCCGCCGGGTTGGCCACCACCCGTTTGACCGGCAGTTTCAGCACGTGGGTCAGATCGGCTTCCCAGCCCCTGACGTAAGGCTGGGCGCTGGCCACGGTCACCGCATCGCGATCAACCGACACCGCCATGATCTTGTGGCGCTGGGCAAAGGCATAGGACATCAGCGGCGTGACGGCGGCGACGTTGATCTTCAACGGGTCGATCCGCAGGTACGGCTGGCCGGCCTGCTGCGCCAGCCACAGGGTCAGGCTTTCCAGGTCCAGGTGCTTGCCCGGGCGGCTGAGGTCGTCCAGTTGCTGGCCGGCGATGAATTCCAGCGGATGTATCTGACCGTGGGTCGCCTGCCGACGGCGGGCATTCAGTGCGTGTTCGGCCGAGTCCTGGCTGATGAAGCCCTGGGCGACCAGTTCACGCAAGACATCATTGAGATCCAGCCAGCGGTCCTGAGTGGCGAGTTGAACGGACATGCGGGCTCCTTTTGAACGACAGTCCGCAAAGGATAGTCGTGGCCCCGCCGACCGTTGGGCCACTACCCGACAAAGGCGTTTCCGCTTTTGTCAGCCAGCCGCCTGAGCCGGCGCGTCCCACGCCGCATCGGGGTTCTGCAGATTCACCGAGCAGACGCTGATCAGGTTACGAAGTTTTTCCGCGATCACCTGGGCGCGGTGCCAGCTCAGGCCACCCATGACGATGTCGATGGACAGCAGGTCGTCCAGACGCTGGACATTGACCTGTTCCGGGGTGAGGAACTGCAGGGCGAACAGGTTCAGCACCCGCACCAGCAGATCCGGTTCGGCCTCGGCCAGTATCTGGTACTGCGCAAGGCAATGGGCGTTGCTGACGTTCCACACATCGGCACGGGGCGCTGGGGTGTTGACGGCTTCGAGGTGTGGCATGGCGAGTCTCCGGAATCAGTGGAGAAATTTTTACATTCGATGCCGGGCATTTCTTGTCTAAGATGAGCCGATTGGCCGGTTGATAGGGTTGATCAATTCGGTATTGGCTGATTCTGAGGATTATTTATGCACAGCGAACTGGACAGCTACGACCGGCGCATTCTCGCCCTGCTGCAAGAGGACGCTTCCCTGTCCAGCGCACAGATCGCCGAACAGGTGGGCCTGTCGCAATCGCCGTGCTGGCGGCGGATTCAGCGGATGAAGGAGGAGGGGATCATTCGCGGCCAGGTGACCTTGCTCGATCGCAAGAAAATCGGCCTGAACACGCAGATCTTCGCCGAAATCAAACTCAACGCCCACGGTCGTTCGAACTTCACCGAATTCACCGAGGCGATTCGCGGTTTTCCGGAAGTACTGGAGTGTTACGTGTTGATGGGGGCGGTGGATTTCCTGCTGCGGATCGTCGCGGCAGATATCGAGGCATATGAGCGGTTCTTCTTCGAGAAGCTGTCGCTGGTGCCGGGGATTCAGGAAGTGAACTCGATTGTGGCGCTGTCGGAGATCAAGTCGACGACGAGCCTGCCGGTACTGCGCTGAATATGCTGGCCTCATCGCTAGCAGGCTAGCTCCCACAGTTGGAACGCATTTCTCTGTGGGAGCGAGCCTGCTCGCGAAAGGGGTGTTACATGCGCAGCAGCATTTTCCAGGCGCGATTCTGGTAAACCGCAATCGCCTGATGCTTGCGTGCATCGAGCAGCTCATCGGTGATGGTCGGCTCGTTGGCCAGTTGCGCCAGTTTGTTCAGCTCGCCGTACAGACGATCCATTTCCGGGATTTCCAGCACGTTGCGCGCGTGGTGCAGCCAGACCTGGATGCGTTCGATGCGCGGCAGCTGCTCGGCCAGATCTTCCGGCTGCTGCTGATAACGCTGCAATTGCAGGGAAGTGGCTTCTTCGCCCAGCAGGCGCGGCAGCCAGCTCTGCAATTGCGCGGCACCCTGGCGATTGCCACGGGTGTTGCGGTCGGCAGCCCAGGTGCGGGCCAGCAACCAGCGCGACGTGTTCAGCGAGAACAGGCCCCAACGCGGATCTTCCAGTTCCTCGAGGAACTGCTCTGGCGCGGCTTTGCGCACGTCTTCGTCTTCAAGGCCGACCTGCACCAGCGGGCGCCAGTCTTCCAGCAATGCATCCAGCGCCACGCGCAGGTCGTGGGTCGACTGACGCGGCGCGGCCTGGCCGAGGCTGCTCAGCAGGGCGCGCATTTCCGCGAGGCTCTCGACCCAGTCCTGCAGCAGGCGCCAGTGGCCGTTGAAGCGATACTGTTCGGCCAGACGCTGGCTGCTGCCGAGCAGGTGCCAGCTCAGGGCGGCGAAGGCATCGTCCAGCGGGGTTTCGGCGGTGATGGCCGGCGCCGGCAGACTCAGCGAGTAGCTGTTGGCGTCGTACAGGCGATAACCGCGCTCGGCCTTGCTGATGTCGCACGGCATCAGGACCAGGGTTTCGGCCAGTTCGGCGGCCAGTTCCAGCAGCGCGGCAGGCTCGCCTTCGCGCAGTTCCAGTTCCAGCTCGCAGATTTCTTCTTTCTGTTTGCCGACCACCACGTGACCCAGGTCCAGCGCGGCTTCGATGACCACTTTGGTCTTGCCACGGCCCCAAGCGATTTCGGCGCGCTCGCGGACGAAGTCGGTGGTGAAGATCGGCTTAAGGGTTTTCTTGTCCAGCTCGGCGAGGGACTCGGGCCAGCATTCGCCGTCGAGTTTCTTCACGTCGAGCTTGGCCTTGGGCAGGTGCCAGTCGTATTCGTTACGCTCGGACAGGCCGGCAACGCTCTGGCCACGGGTCTTGAGGGTCTGAATCACTTCTTCGCCGTCCTTGCGCAGGCGCAGGGCAACCTTGGCCCGGGCCAGGTCACGCTCGGGCGTGTCGAAGTATTGATTCATCAACTCACGGCGTTCCCAGCCACTTTTGTTGCGTTTTTTCAGGAGAGGGTGCTCGCGCAGGGCGGCGAGGGTTTCGCGGCTGACGCGGAGTTTGATTTCGGTTTCTTTCTGCATGGCCGGAAAATCCAGGATCGGGAGCGCAGCCGGGGGAATGTGTGGCTGCCAAGGTCGTGCAGTGTACAGGACTGAACCTTCCTACGCTTTGCGGCGGTTTATTCTCGGCGCCGGATGGTTCTATGATGGACTTCAATCCGGGAGTTGGAGTCAGCGATGCCTTTGCCATCCATGCAAGACCAGTTCGCTGCACTGATCGCCGTGCCGTCGGTCAGCTGCACCCAGCCGAACCTGGATCAATCCAACCGGGCGGTGATCGATCTACTCGCGGGTTGGCTCGGCGATCTGGGTTTCAGCTGCGACATCCAGCAGGTCAGCCCCGGCAAATTCAACCTGCTCGCCAGTTTCGGCAGCGGCCCCGGCGGGCTGGTGCTGGCCGGGCATAGCGACACCGTGCCCTACGACGATGCGCTGTGGAAAACCGATCCGTTGAAACTCACCGAAGTCGACGGCCGCTGGGTCGGCCTCGGTAGTTGCGACATGAAGGGCTTTTTCGCGCTGATCATCGAAGCCGTGCAACCGCTGCTAGACCAGCCGTTCAAGCAACCGCTGCTGATCCTCGCTACCTGTGATGAAGAAAGCTCGATGTCCGGCGCCCGGGCGCTGGCCGAAGCGGGGCGGCCGCTGGGCCGGGCGGCGGTGATCGGCGAGCCGACCGGGCTCAAGCCGATCCGCATGCACAAGGGCATCATGATGGAGCGCATCGATATCCTCGGGCAGAGCGGCCATTCGTCGGATCCGCGTCTGGGGCACAGCGCTCTGGAAGCCATGCACGACGCCATCGGCGAACTGCGTGGCCTGCGCCTGCTGTGGCAGCGCGAATTCAACAACCCGCAGTTCAGCGTGCCGCAGCCGACCATGAACTTCGGCTGCATCCATGGTGGCGACAACCCCAACCGCATCTGTGGTCAGTGTTCGCTGGAGTTCGATCTGCGACCGTTACCGGGGATGGACCCCAAAGTCTTGCGCACCGAAATCCTGCGCAAGCTCAACCCGGTCGCCGAGCGGCATCAGGTGAAGATCGATTACGCGCCGCTGTTTCCCGAGGTACCGCCGTTCGAGCAGTCCGAGGACGCCGAGCTGGTGCGAATCGCCGAAAAACTCACCGGCCATACGGCCGAAGCGGTAGCGTTCGGCACCGAAGCGCCTTATCTTCAGCGCCTTGGCTGCGAAACCATCGTGCTCGGCCCCGGCGACATCGCCTGCGCCCATCAGCCGGACGAGTACCTTGAAATGTCACGTTTGCAGCCTACCGTGCATCTATTGCGGCAGTTGATCGAACATTACTGTCTCAAAGCTGTATAAATTGCCGTCCTGCCAACCCGTATTCATGAGGAGAGCGCGCGTGTCGCCAAGCCTGTTCCGACGATAACCATCAGCCCGCTGTGCGTTTTCCGTTTCGCCCTTTTTCCGGCTGCTATTTATTACAGGCCCAGGTTCATGCCCGAATACGTCAATTGGCTTCGTCACGCGTCTCCTTATATCAATGCCCACCGCGACTGCACCTTCGTCGTCATGCTGCCCGGCGACGGCGTGGAGCATCCGAATTTCGGCAACATCGTCCATGACATCGTGCTGCTGCACAGTCTTGGCGTGCGACTGGTGCTGGTGCATGGCTCACGTCCGCAGATCGAAACCCGCCTCGCCGCGCGCGGCCTGACCCCGCATTACCACCACGGCATGCGCATCACCGATGCCGCGACGCTGGAGTGCGTGATCGACGCGGTCGGTCAACTGCGCATCGCCATCGAAGCGCGGCTGTCGATGGACATGGCCTCGTCGCCGATGCAGGGCTCGCGCCTGCGCGTGGCCAGCGGCAACCTGGTGACTGCGCGGCCGATCGGCGTGCTGGAAGGTGTCGACTATCACCACACCGGTGAAGTGCGCCGGGTCGACCGCAAGGGCATCAACCGTCTGCTCGACGAGCGCTCCATCGTGTTGCTGTCGCCGCTGGGTTACTCGCCGACCGGTGAGATCTTCAACCTGGCCTGCGAAGACGTCGCCACCCGCGCCGCCATCGACCTGGGCGCCGACAAACTGCTGCTGTTCGGTGCCGACCTCGGTCTGATTGACGAAAACGGCAAACTGGTGCGCGAGCTGCGCCCGCAACAGGTGCCGGCGCATTTGCAGCGTCTGGGCAGCAACTATCAGGCAGAACTGCTGGATGCCGCCGCCGAAGCTTGCCGTGGCGGTGTGGCGCGCAGTCATATCGTCAGTTATGCCGAGGACGGCGCGCTGCTGACCGAACTGTTCACCCGTGACGGTGGCGGTACGCTGGTGGCCCAGGAGCAATTCGAACTGGTGCGTGAGGCGGCGATTGAAGACGTCGGCGGCTTGCTCGACCTGATCAGCCCGCTGGAAGAACAGGGGATTCTGGTGCGTCGCTCTCGTGAAGTGCTGGAACGCGAGATCGAGCAGTTCAGCGTGGTCGAGCGCGAAGGGATGATCATCGCCTGTGCGGCGCTGTATCAGATTGCCGATTCGGATGCCGGTGAACTGGCGTGCCTGGCGGTGAATCCTGAGTACCGCCATGGCGGTCGCGGTGATGAATTGCTCGAGCGCATCGAGACCCGGGCCCGGGCGCAGGGCCTGAAGACTCTGTTCGTCCTCACCACTCGCACCGCCCACTGGTTCCGCGAGCGCGGCTTCGAGCCGAGCAGCGTCGAGCGCCTGCCGGCGGCCCGGGCTTCTCTCTATAACTATCAGCGCAATTCGAAGATCTTCGAAAAGTCCCTGTGATGTGCGATTGCCCCCACGGGATGCGTGGGGGCAATGCTTTTATTCAGCTACAAACTTCGCACTGACATAAGGTGAGTAATCGGGCAGGACGCTTTCGACCTTGCCTTGTTCCTTCAAAAATTTTGCCGTCTCGCCAATCGCCTTCGCCGTGCCGCCGTCCAGCAGCGCCGTGGTCTGTTGCGCCTTGGCATCGGGGAACGCCGAACCCGCGAGCAATTCCGGGACGTCGGCGGCGTTGGCACCAGTCAGTTTGGCGATTTTCTGCACCGGTACCGAGTCGGCAGTCCAGCTGTCTTTATGGGCGGCGTAGTCGGCGAACGAGTCCAGCGTCACTTTGGCGAATTTGGCCACGACCTCCGGATGTTTCTCGGCAAAGTCCTTGCGCGCGACCCAGACTTCGAAGGTCGGCGCGCCCCACTGGCCTACCTGGGCGGCGTCGGTCAGGGTTTTGCCGGTCTTGCGGATTTCACCCAGTGCCGGCGACCAGACAAAGGCGCCATCGATGTCCCCGCGTTTCCAGGCTGCCGCGATTTCTGCGGGTTGCAGGTTCACCACTTTGACTTTCGAGGTGTCCAGGCCCCAGTGCTTGAGTGCACCAAGCAGGCTGTAGTGGGAGGTGGAGACAAAGGGTGTGGCGATGGTCTTGCCGATCAGATCATCTGGTTTGTCGATACCACTGCCGTTGCGCACCACCAGGGCTTCGGCGGCATTGATCTGTGCCGAAACGATGAAGGCAACAATCGGCAGATTACGCGAAGCGGCGGCCGCCAGCGGACTGGAACCGAGGTTGCCGATTTGTACGTCACCGGAGGCGATGGCTGTCACTACTTCCGGACCGCTATTGAAACGGCGCCAGTCGATTTTCTCGCCTATGGTCTTCTCGTAAACGCCATCGGCCTGGGGGACTTTGCTTGGATCGATGCCGGTCTGGTAGCCGACAGTGAGGCTGGAAGCATGGACAGAAAAAGAAATCAGCGCTGACACACAAACTGTAACAAATTGACTAGATAGTGCACGTTTGGCCATGATGGCGTCGCCTTTTCGATAGGGTTTGACGAATCGGGGTTTCGCCAAAGCTAAACGATCTAAAAAAAGGCTAATAAATACCATTTAGGAATGAGCTTAGGCGCCGATACGCTGTATCCCGGTACAGATGGCCACTATTTGGACATATTCCTTAACGGTATTAAAAAGAATTAATAAATTCTTTTTGGGTTTATCTGGAAGTCTTTACCCTGCAAGGACCAAATAACTGCGATTAGACCTTGGTCGTAGACACACAAGGTTACGATTGACTTGTCAGTCACGGTCTGGCGCTAATCGCGCATCTTAGGATCCAGGGGCATCAGACTCCGGACCAGGAACACAAGAATTAGAAACGAGAGGAGCGATACATGAACAAGTCCACCTTGGCCCTGGCCGTGGCCGTAGGGGTTATTGCGCAGCAGGCAGGCGCAGCCGGTTTCATCGAAGACAGCAAGGCCACCTTGGGGCTGCGTAACTTCTACATCAACACCGACAACCGTGATGGCACTGGTCCGAACAAGAACGAAGAGTGGGGCCAAGGCTTCGATCTGCGTTTCATCTCGGGTTACACCCAGGGCACCGTCCAGTTCGGCGTTGACGCCATCGGTCTGTACGGCCTGCGTCTGGATTCCAGCCCGGACAAGAGCGGCAACTCGACGGGTACCGCTTCCGGCGGCACCATTTTCCCGAGCGATGGCAACCGTGCCGTGCATGACTTCGCCAGCCTGGGCCTGACCGGTAAGGTCAAGATCTCCCAGACCGAGCTGAAGGTCGGTACCCTGATGCCGAACAACCCGGTCATCAAGTACAACGATGGTCGTCTGCTGCCGCAAACCTTCACCGGTGGCGAGCTGAAGTCCAACGAAATCAAGGACCTGACCCTGACTGCCGGTCAGATCGAATCCGCCAAGGGCCGTAACTCCAGCAACGACGAAAACCTGTCGATCGCTGGTGCGAACGCCGGTTCGAACTACGACAAGGGCGTGTTCAGCAACAAGTTCTACTACGCCGGTGCTGACTACAAGCTGACCAAGGACCTGACCGCCTCGTACTACTACGGCGAGCTGAAAGAGTTCTACTCGCAGAACTTCCTGGGTCTGGTACACAACTGGGCCATCGGTCCGGGCGTACTGAAAAGCGACCTGCGCTACTACCGCAGCCGTGACAACGGCAACAACGGTGACACGCCTGCGTACTTCACCAGCGGCTACTACGGCGGCAAGACCGTCAAGGGCAAGGTCGACAACGATCTGTACAGCTACCTGGCACTGTATTCGGTTGAAGGTCACACCTTCGGCGCCGGCTACCAGTACACCAAGGGCGACAGCGACTTCCCTTGGCTGAACCAGGGTGACGGTTCGTCCAACAGCACCATCACCGACATGCAGATCCAGAAGTTCGGTCGTGCCGGCGAGCGTACCTGGCAGGCTCGCTACGCCTATGACTTCGCCAAGGTCGGCGTACCTGGCCTGACCGCCGGTGTGATCTACCTGCGTGGCGATAACATCGACACTCCGCTGGGCGAAAAAACCGAGTGGGAACGTGACCTGACCGTTGGTTACGTGATTCCGGAAGGCCCGCTGAAGAACCTCGGCGTTGCCTGGAAGAACGCCATGTGGCGCACCGACCTGGCGAACACCCGTTCCCAGGACGAAAACCGCCTGATCGTCAGCTACTCGATCCCGCTGCTGTAATAGCGCTCGAGCAACCGACGTAAAAAAGCCCCGTCCGGCATCGCGCCGGACGGGGCTTTTGTGTTTTCGGGTCAGGCCCACCCCCGTAGACCTTTCCCGACATTTCCCTCTTTACAGCAACTCAAGGCCTTCTCGAACCTTGGGGCCGATGTTCGGCGCGTTGCCGGCGAGCGTCCAGTGAACAGAAGTTTAATATTCGTAAATGATCTAGATATCTAGTTATTTATTCTTTTTATGAATTGCAAATCCCGAGCTACAGTTGAGGTCTCCAACAACTCATCAGGAGCAGCACCATGAGCCTCAGACTCGGCGATATCGCCCCCGATTTCGAACAGGATTCCAGCGCCGGCAAGATTCGTTTTCACGAATGGCTGGGCAATAGCTGGGGCGTGCTGTTTTCCCATCCGGCGGACTTCACCCCGGTGTGCACTACGGAGCTGGGCTTCACCGCCAAGCTCAAGGATGAGTTCACCAAACGCGGCGTGAAAGCCATCGCGCTGTCGGTCGATCCGGTGGATTCGCACCACAAGTGGATCGAAGACATCAACGAAACCCAGAACACCCTCGTCAATTTCCCGATCCTGGCCGATGCCGATCGCAAGGTGTCCGATCTCTACGACCTGATTCACCCGAATGCCAGCGACACCCTGACCGTGCGCTCGCTGTTCGTGATCGATCCGAACAAGAAGATCCGCCTGACCATCACCTACCCGGCGAGCACCGGGCGCAACTTCCACGAAATCCTGCGGGTAATCGACTCGCTGCAACTCACCGATAACTACAAGGTGGCCACCCCGGCCAACTGGCAGGACGGTGACGAAGTGGTGATCGTGCCGTCGCTCAAGGATGAAGACGAAATCAAGCAACGCTTTCCGAAAGGCTATCGCGCGGTGAAGCCGTACCTGCGCCTCACGCCACAGCCGAACAAATAACCTTTCTCGGATCGCTCCCAGGCTCTGCGTAGGAGCGATCGGCAAAAACCACGATGCAGGGTTTCAGGCCGTTTTCACGGCCTGTTTTTTTGCCCGGAGAAAAGTGAAACGCATATCTCCATAAAGAATAACCAAATGAATAAATATGATTTATGGATATATGAATCAGCTGATAAGGTCACTCTCATTGAAGCGAGATCGCAACCCGCGAATCGCCGGTAATGCTCAAGGAATCGTCTGAATGCTGGTCGTCTCACTCGGTGGCAGTCCCAGTCAACGCTCCCGTTCCGGGGTGTTGCTGGAGCGCTCGCAACGCTGGTTACAGCAGCAAGGGGTGGAAGTGGTGAGTTATCAGGTGCGGGACTTCCCCGCCGAAGACCTGCTCCACGCCCGCTTCGACAGCCCGAAGGTGCTCGACCTGCTGCAACAGATTGAAAACGCCGATGGCCTGCTGATCGCGACGCCGGTCTACAAGGCGTCGTTCTCCGGCGCACTGAAGACCCTGCTGGATCTGCTGCCGGAACGCGCACTGAACCACAAGATTGTCCTGCCGATGGCCACCGGCGGCAGCATCGCCCACATGCTGGTGGTCGATTACGCCCTCAAACCGGTGCTGTCGGCGTTGAAGGCCCAGGAAATGCTGCAAGGGATTTTTGCCGAGGACAGCCAGATCGCTTACGGCGAAGGCAGTGCTGCGGCGCAGCTGGCGCCGGCTCTGGAACAGCGGCTGCACGAAGCGCTGGACCAGTTTGTCAGCGCCATGGCCCGCCGGCCGAAGCCGCTGGAGCCGGGTCTGTTGAATGAACGTTTGTTGAGTGCTCGCTGGAGCATTTGAGCCACATCGAAACTTGAAGTACTGGCCTTACTCGCCCGCCAACGGGCAAGCAGGTGCAGCCAAAACCCAACAGCAAAAAGGAGAGCGCTATGCGCACTGTATTTTTGCGTCGTGGTCTGGTCGCTCTGTTTGCTGCGGCTGTCACCTTCGGCGCCATCACTCAAGCCCAAGCCGAGACGTTACGAATCGGTTATCAGAAGTACGGCACTCTGGTGCTGCTCAAGGCCAAGGGCACCCTGGAAAAACGTCTCGCCGCCCAAGGCGTCGACGTGCAATGGACTGAGTTCCCCGGCGGCCCGCAACTGCTGGAAGGTCTGAACGTCGGTTCCATCGACTTCGGCGTCACCGGCGAAACCCCGCCGGTCTTCGCTCAGGCGGCCGGTGCCGACCTGCTCTACGTCGCTTACGAGCCGCCCGCACCCAACAGCGAAGCGATCCTCGTGCCGAAAGACTCGCCGATCAAATCGGTGGCGGATCTGAAGGGCAAGAAAGTCGCCCTGAACAAAGGCTCCAACGTCCACTACCTGCTGGTGCGTGCGCTGGAAGACGCCGGCCTCAAGTACACCGACATTCAAACCGTATTCCTGCCGCCGGCCGATGCCCGCGCCGCGTTCGAACGTGGCAGCGTCGACGCCTGGGTCATCTGGGACCCGTACCAGGCCGCCGCCGAGCAACAGCTGCAAGCGCACACCCTGCGCGACGGCAAAGGCATCGTCGACAACCACCAGTTCTACCTGGCGACCAAACCCTACGCACAGAAAAATCCAGAGGTGATCAAGACCCTCGTGGAAGAAGTGCGCGCCGTCGGTGAGTGGTCCAAGGCCAATCCACAAGACGTCACCCAACAGGTCGCGCCGCTGCTCGGCTTGCCGGCAGACATCACCCTGACCTCGGTGAAACGCCAGGGCTACGGCGCGTTGTTCCTGACCCCGGAAGTGGTCGCCGCGCAACAGAAAATCGCCGACACCTTCTACCAGCTCAAGCTGATTCCCAAGCCGTTGAGCATCAAGGACGTGATCTGGACCCCACCGGCCGCTGTGGCCCAAAGCTCGGTCACCCAAGCCCAGTAAATCGAATCCCCAAGGAGACCACTCCATGAGCCTCAACATCTTCTGGTTCCTGCCTACCCACGGCGACGGCCATTACCTTGGCACCGCCGAAGGCGCCCGCGCCGTCGACCACGGCTATCTGCAACAGGTCGCGCAAGCAGCGGATCGCCTGGGCTTCGGCGGCGTGCTGATTCCCACCGGCCGCTCCTGCGAGGACTCGTGGCTGGTGGCCGCATCGCTGATCCCGGTGACTCAGCGTCTGAAGTTTCTGGTCGCCCTGCGCCCCGGGATCATTTCCCCGACGGTGGCAGCGCGTCAGGCCGCGACCCTGGATCGTCTGTCTGGCGGTCGTGCGCTGTTCAACCTGGTGACCGGTGGCGATCCGGAAGAGTTGGCCGGCGACGGTCTGTTCCTTGATCACGAAGCGCGCTATCAGGCGTCGGTGGAATTCACCCGGATCTGGCGCCGGGTGCTGGAAGGCGAAACCGTGGATTACGACGGCGAGCACATCAGCGTGAAGGGCGCCAAATTGCTCTATCCGCCGATCCAGCAACCGCGCCCGCCGTTGTACTTCGGCGGATCTTCGGAAGCCGCACAGGATCTGGCCGCCGAACAAGTGGAAATGGTCCTGACCTGGGGCGAGCCGCCAGCAGCGGTGGCCGAGAAGATCGAACAGGTTCGCGCCAAAGCGGCCAAGCTCGGTCGCACCGTACGCTTCGGTATTCGTCTGCATGTGATCGTGCGGGAAACCAACGCCGAAGCCTGGCAAGCGGCGGACCGTCTGATCTCGCATCTGGACGACGACACCATCAAGCGTGCCCAGGCTTCGCTGGCGCGGTTCGACTCGGTCGGCCAGCAGCGCATGGCCGCGCTGCATGGTGGCAGCCGCGACAACCTCGAAGTCAGCCCCAACCTTTGGGCCGGCGTCGGTCTGGTGCGCGGCGGTGCCGGGACGGCACTGGTTGGCGACGGCCCGACTGTGGCCGCTCGCGTGAAGGAGTACGCGGCGCTGGGCATCGATACCTTCATCTTCTCCGGTTATCCACATCTCGAAGAGTCGTATCGCGTGGCCGAGCTGCTGTTCCCGCACCTCAATGTCGAGCGTCCGGAACTGCCGAAAAGCGCGGGTTACGTCAGCCCGTTCGGCGAGATGGTGGCCAACGACATTCTTCCCAAAGCCGCGTCCCAGAGCTGAGGCGCCGCCATGAAGAAATTTATCCACAGCCTCGCGCCCTGGGCGTTGCCGGTGTTGCTGCTGGCGGTGTGGCAGTTGTCGGTGTCGGCGGGCTGGTTGTCGACGCGGATTCTGCCGGCACCGGTGGCGGTGATCGAAGCGGGCGTGAGCCTGGTGCGCAGCGGCGAAATCTGGACGCACCTGGCAATCAGCGGCTGGCGCGCCGCGCTGGGCTTCACCATCGGTGGCAGCATCGGCCTGGCGCTGGGCTTCATCACCGGTCTGTCGAAATGGGGCGAGCGCCTCCTCGACAGCTCGGTGCAGATGATCCGCAACGTGCCGCATCTGGCGCTGATTCCGTTGGTGATCCTGTGGTTCGGCATCGATGAGTCGGCGAAGATTTTCCTGGTGGCGTTGGGCACGTTGTTCCCGATCTACCTCAACACCTATCACGGCATCCGCAACGTCGACCCGGCGCTGGTGGAAATGGCCCGCAGTTATGGCCTGTCCGGTTTCAGCCTGTTCTGGCAGGTGATTCTGCCGGGTGCACTGCCTTCGATTCTGGTCGGTGTGCGCTTCGCCCTGGGTTTCATGTGGCTGACGCTGATCGTGGCGGAAACCATCTCCGCCAGCTCCGGCATCGGTTATCTGGCGATGAACGCCCGGGAGTTCCTGCAGACCGACGTGGTGGTACTGGCGATTCTGCTCTACGCGGTGCTCGGCAAACTGGCCGACCTCGCGGCCCGTGGACTTGAGCGTGTGTGGTTGCGCTGGCATCCGGCGTATCAAGTGGCGAAAGGAGGTGCGGCATGACGGCTCAACAACCTCCACGCCTGCTGCGCGGGATTCCGCTGGCGGTGCGCAACCTGCAAAAGACCTTCGGCGCGCGGCAGGTGCTGCGTGACATCGACTTGCACATTCCGGCGGGGCAGTTCGTCGCCGTGGTCGGGCGCAGCGGATGCGGCAAAAGTACCTTGCTGCGCTTGCTCGCCGGCCTCGATCAACCCTCCGGCGGCGATTTGCTGGCCGGGGCTGCACCGCTCAGCGATGCCCGTGAAGACACCCGATTGATGTTCCAGGAAGCGCGGCTGCTGCCGTGGAAAAAGATCATCGACAACGTCGGTCTCGGCCTCAAGGGCAACTGGCGTCCTCAAGCCCTGGAAGCGCTGGATGCCGTCGGCCTGGCGGATCGCGCCAATGAGTGGCCGGCGGCATTGTCCGGCGGGCAGAAGCAGCGTGTGGCGCTGGCCCGGGCCTTGATCCATCAACCGCGTCTGCTGTTGCTCGACGAGCCGCTGGGCGCACTGGACGCGCTGACCCGGATCGAGATGCAGCAACTGATCGAGCGTCTCTGGCAACAGCATGGCTTCACCGTGTTGCTGGTGACCCACGATGTCAGCGAAGCGGTGGCGATTGCCGACCGGGTGATTCTGATCGAGGACGGCGAAGTCGGTCTCGACCTGCAAGTGGAGCTGCCGCGCCCTCGGGTCCGTGGCTCCCATCGGCTGGCGGCGCTGGAAACCGAAGTACTCAACCGAGTGTTGTCCCTGCCCGGCGAGCCGCCGGCGCCGGAACCCGTTTCACCCTTGCCTACGCAACTGCGTTGGGCTCAATAACTCAAGCAAACGACAGGAATCAATGCCATGACTATCAAAGCCATCAACGTACGCAACCAGTTCAAAGGCGCGATCAAGGAGATCGTTCTCGGCGACGTGCTGTCGGAAATCGACGTGCAGACCGCCTCCGGCATCGTCACTTCGGTGATCACCACCCGTTCGGTCAAGGAGCTGGAGCTGGAGGTCGGCAGCGAAGTGATCGCCTTCGTGAAATCCACCGAGGTGTCCATCGCCAAGTTATAAGCCTGTGAGTAAAAAACAACCCCGGAGGGTGTGAGCCCTTCGGGGTTTTTCTTGGCTTGAGATCGGTGGTGCTGCCTTCGCGAGCAAGCTCGCTCCCACAGTGATTTGTGGTGCTCGCAGAATCTGTGGGTGGCACTGAACCTGTGGGAGCGAGCTTGCTCGCGATGAGGCCGGCGAATGTGCTAGAGGATTCTTTTGGGCAGATAGGGCGGCAGATACAAGCCGATGTAGGCATCGAACACGCGCATCCCTTCCTCGGCCATGCGCGGGGTGATCTGCCCGTGCTGCTGCACCGAGCGGGCGTAGACGCGGTCGCCCAGTTCCATCGCCAGCGCGAACACGTCCACGTCATCCGGCAGCTTGGGAAGTTCGAAGTGATGATCGAACAGCTTGTGCATCAGGTCGCCCAGTTCGAGGTCGTGCTGGCGGTCGGCCTGGGTAACTTCGGTAAGGCCGTGCTGCGCGAGGATGAGTTGGCGGGCGGCGGCGTCTTCGTCGTAGATCTCCAGCATCCGTTGCTCGACCAGCCGGGACAGGTCGCGCCAGTCGCGCAGGGCGTCGTGATCGATCGGCGCTTGCAGGCAGGCGCGGAAGGCGGCGTGGACATCTGCCGTCAGACCTTCGAGCAACGCCGGGACGCTGGCGAAGAAGTGGTAGACCGAGGAGGGCGGGATCTGCGCCCGTTCGGCCACGCTGTAGACCGACAGGCTCGCCACGCCCTCGGCGGCCAGCAGCGTGCGCGCGGCGTCGAGTATCGAATCGATTCGTGCCTGACTGCGGGCACGGGGTTTGCGGACGGGGGCGGGACGCGTCATGAAAGTCTCCTGCGGGGCAGCGGGCATTGTACGCAGAGCTTGAATCTCTGCCACAGAGGCCAATAAAAAAACGCCGCGGGCTGTGAAGCCAACGGCGTTTTCATGTGCTGCAGTCCGCTTAAACGGTGTGCAGGTACCAGTTGTATTCAAGGTCGGAGATGGAGTGTTCGAACTCCTCCAGCTCGCTTTCCTTGCAGGCGACGAAGATATCGATGTATTTCGGATCGATGTACTTGGCCATCACCTCGCTGTCGTCCAGCTCGCGCAGGGCATCGCGCAAGTTGTTCGGCAGGCTCTGCTCGTTCTGCTCGTAGCTGTTGCCTTCGGTCGGGGCCGGTGGCTCGATCTTGTTGGTCAGGCCGTGATGCACGCCCGCCAGTACCGAAGCCATCAGCAGGTACGGGTTGGCGTCGGCGCCGGCAACGCGGTGTTCCAGGCGGACCGCGTCGGCGGAGCCGGTCGGTACGCGCAGGGCCACGGTGCGGTTGTCCAGGCCCCAGCTCGGCGAGTTCGGCACATAGAACTGTGCGCCGAAACGACGGTAGGAGTTGACGTTGGGGCAGAGGAAAGCCATCTGCGCGGGCAGGGTCTCGAGCACACCGCCGATCGCGTGACGCAGCGCGGCGTTCTGCTCGGGATCCTCGCTGGCAAAAATGTTTTTGCCATCTTTGTCGAGAACCGAAATGTGCACATGCAGACCGTTGCCTGCCTGGCCAGGGTACGGCTTGGCCATGAAGGTGGTGTCCATTTCATGGTCGTAGGCGATGTTCTTGATCAGACGCTTGAGCAGGACCGCGTAGTCGCAGGCCTTGATCGGGTCGGCGACGTGGTGCAGGTTCACTTCGAACTGCGCCGGGGCACTTTCCTTGACGATGGCGTCGGCCGGGATGCCTTGCTCTTTCGCACCTTCCAGAATGTCCTGGAGGCAGTCGACGTATTCGTCGAGGTCGTCGATCAGGTAGACCTGGGTCGAATGCGGGCGTTTGCCGGAGATCGGCGAGCGTGGCGGCTGAGGGCGGCCGTTCACGTTTTCCTGGTCGATCAGGTAGAACTCGAGTTCGAATGCGGCGCAGATGGTCAAGCCAAGCTCGTCAAACTTTGCAACAACTTGACGGAGCACTTCGCGCGGATCGGCGAAGAAAGGGTCGCCTTCGAGTTCGTGCATGGTCATCAGCAGTTGCGCGGTAGGACGCTTTTGCCATGGCTCGTTGCACAGGGTATCGGGGATTGGATAGCAGATACGGTCGGCGTCGCCGATGTCCAGGCCCAGGCCGGTGCTTTCCACCGTCGAACCATTGATATCCAGAGCAAATAGAGAGGCCGGCAGGTTGATGCCTTTCTCGTAAACCTTGTGGAGGCTGGTGCGTTCGATGCGCTTGCCGCGCACCACACCATTCATATCCGCAATCAGAAGGTCAACGTACAGAACCTCAGGATGTTCCTTAAGGAACGCGTTCGCTTCGTTAAGCTGAACGGCACGCGGGGGTACCGACATGATGCAACACCTTTGTTGTTAAAAATATCAATCATTGATCTTTTCTGGTTTCAGTCAACCCGAACGGCATGCCGAAGTCAAGCGAGGCCTTTTTTGCCCCGAAAAAGCGCCGCGAGGGCATTTATGGGGCACTTTGGGGCATTTTTTCATCCGTGAAAGACGCGCCACCCGCAGGCTTGAGCAGGCCGTGTTGTATTTTTTACGGGGGTGTTGTGTAAAAAAATGAACAAGGCTAAGCTCGGGTCAAACCCATAACAGCAATAATACCGGGGTGCTTCATGTCTCGCCTGCCGTTAATCGGCGTCACCGACTGCTCCGTGCAGTGCGGTCTGCATGCTTATCACATCAGTGGCGACACGTCCGTCCGCAGCGCAGCCGACAGCCAGGCTCGCATTCTGCCAGCGATCTCTTTGTCCATGGCGGATCAGGCGCCGGCGTCCGATATTCTGGACGCGGGGAAGGGCATCCTCTTCAGCGGTTCTCCTTTCAATATAGATCTCTTTCCTGCTCCCGGCCTGCACCGCGCCCGTCGCCGTGCCCGTGATTCTGCACACCCTGGATGTGCACAGGAAATGCAACGCCAGCGTAAAGGGCAGGTAAGCTCCTCCTTCATTGTCGATGCGCGGTGCCAGGCGTAAGCCGGTACTGCGCGCAAACAAGCCCCCTTTAACGCGACGCCCCGTGCGTCAAACCTGCCTGACACGTGTCAGGAGACTCAGCCCAGAGGCATTTATGAGCAACAACCTCGACCAGCTCACCGATTGGTTGAAAGACCACAAGATCACAGAAGTCGAATGCATGATCGGCGACTTGACCGGCATTACCCGGGGCAAGATCTCGCCGACCAACAAGTTCATCGCCGAAAAAGGCATGCGCCTGCCAGAGAGCGTTCTGTTGCAAACGGTGACCGGCGACTACGTCGAAGACGACATCTATTACGAACTGCTCGACCCGGCCGACATCGACATGATCTGCCGCCCCGACCAGAACGCCGTGTACCTGGTGCCATGGGCCATCGAGCCGACCGCCCAGGTGATCCACGACACCTACGACAAGCAAGGCAACCCGATCGAGCTGTCGCCGCGCAACGTGCTCAAGAAAGTCCTGAAACTCTATGCCGACAAGGGCTGGCAGCCGATCGTGGCGCCGGAAATGGAGTTCTACCTGACCAAGCGCAGCGACGACCCGGACTATCCGTTGCAGCCACCGGTCGGCCGCTCCGGGCGTCCGGAAATCGGTCGCCAGTCGTTCTCGATCGAAGCGGCGAACGAATTCGATCCGCTGTTCGAAGACGTCTACGACTGGTGCGAATTGCAGGAGCTGGACCTCGACACGCTGATCCACGAGGACGGCACCGCGCAGATGGAAATCAACTTCCGTCACGGCGATGCCCTGTCTCTGGCCGACCAGATTCTGGTGTTCAAGCGCACCATGCGTGAGGCTGCTCTCAAGCACAACGTGGCCGCGACCTTCATGGCCAAGCCGATGACCGGCGAGCCGGGCAGTGCGATGCACCTGCACCAGAGCATCATCGACATCGAGACCGGCAAGAACGTGTTCTCCAATGACGACGGCACCATGAGCCAGCTGTTCCTGCACCACATCGGTGGCTTGCAGAAGCTGATCCCGGAACTGCTGCCGCTGTTCGCACCGAACGTCAACTCGTTCCGCCGCTTCCTGCCGGACACCTCGGCACCGGTGAACGTGGAGTGGGGCGAAGAAAACCGCACCGTGGGCCTGCGCGTACCGGATGCCGGCCCGCAGAACCGCCGGGTGGAAAACCGCCTGCCGGGCGCCGACGCCAACCCGTATCTGGCGATTGCCGCGAGCCTGCTCTGCGGCTACATCGGCATGGTCGAAGGCATCAACCCGAGCGCGCCGGTGGTGGGCCGTGGTTACGAGCGCCGCAACCTGCGCCTGCCGCTGACCATCGAAGACGCGCTGGAGCGTATGGAAAACAGCGCAACCATCGAGAAATACCTCGGCAAGACCTTCATCACCGGCTATGTCGCGGTCAAGCGGGCCGAGCATGAAAACTTCAAGCGCGTGATCAGTTCCTGGGAGCGTGAGTACCTGCTCTTCGCCGTCTGATACGCCGGGCGCGGCGGCCAGCCGCCGCGCCTTCACCGATAACAAGGAGAATTGGCATGACCAGCAACAACCCGCAAACCCGTGAGTGGCAAGCCCTCAGCAGCGATCACCACCTGGCCCCGTTCAGCGACTTCAAGCAGCTGAAAGAAAAGGGTCCGCGGATCATCACCAACGCCAAGGGCGTGTACCTGTGGGACAGCGAGGGCAACAAAATCCTCGATGGCATGGCGGGTCTGTGGTGCGTGGCGATCGGTTATGGCCGCGATGAGCTGGCGGATGCTGCCGCCAAACAGATGCGCGAACTGCCTTACTACAACCTGTTCTTCCAGACCGCGCACCCGCCGGCACTGGAACTGGCCAAGGCCATCGCCGACGTGGCGCCGGAAGGCATGAACCACGTGTTCTTCACCGGCTCCGGCTCCGAAGGCAACGACACCATGCTGCGCATGGTTCGCCACTACTGGGCGATCAAGGGCCAGCCGAACAAGAAAGTCATCATCAGCCGCAAGAACGGCTACCACGGTTCCACCGTGGCCGGCGCGAGCCTGGGCGGCATGACCTACATGCACGAACAGGGCGACCTGCCGATTCCGGGCATCGTCCACATCGCCCAGCCGTACTGGTTCGCCGAAGGCGGCGACATGACCCCGGAAGAGTTCGGGATCTGGGCCGCCAATCAGCTGGAAGAGAAGATTCTGGAAGTCGGCGTCGACAACGTAGGTGCCTTCATTGCCGAGCCGATCCAGGGCGCCGGCGGTGTGATCATTCCGCCAGACACCTACTGGCCGCGCATCAAGGAAATCCTCGCCAAGTACGACATCCTGTTCGTGGCGGACGAAGTGATCTGCGGTTTCGGCCGTACCGGCGAATGGTTCGGCAGCGATTTCTACGACCTCAAGCCGCACATGATGACCATCGCCAAGGGCCTGACGTCCGGCTACATCCCGATGGGTGGCCTGATCGTGCGTGACGAAGTGGTGGCGGTGCTCAACGAGGGCGGCGATTTCAACCACGGCTTCACCTACTCCGGTCACCCGGTGGCGGCGGCGGTGGGTCTGGAAAACATCCGGATTCTGCGCGACGAGAAAATCATCGAGCGCGCCCATGAAGAAACGGCACCGTATTTGCAGAAACGTCTGCGCGAACTGAACGATCACCCGTTGGTGGGGGAAGTGCGCGGAGTCGGTCTGCTGGGGGCCATCGAGCTGGTGCAGGACAAGGCCACTCGCAAGCGTTACGAAGGCAAGGGTGTGGGCATGATCTGCCGCCAGTTCTGCTTCGACAACGGACTGATCATGCGCGCCGTGGGCGACACCATGATCATTGCGCCGCCGCTGGTGATCAGCAAGGCGGAGATCGATGAGCTGGTGACCAAGGCACGCAAGTGCCTGGACCTGACCCTCAGTGCATTGCAGGGCTAAGTGCTAGGCTCTGAGCGATGGAGCTGTTGCGCTGTCGCTCGGAGCAGTTGGAAAGGCTGGTCTTTTCTTGAAAGACCGCCTCGTATCTTGCCAGACTAGCCGCGGTTCCAGTTGTCCGGGTTCGGCCGCTGAACAAAGTGGTTCAAAAAAGAAAAATTTGGAGCATGACGCATGAAGGCATTAGGTAAAAAGCTTGCTGGCAAGACACTTCTGGCCCTGTCCGTCGCGGGCATGATGGCGGGCGCGGTTCACGCGGACGACAAAGTGCTGCACGTCTACAACTGGTCCGACTACATCGCTCCGGACACCATCGCGAACTTCGAGAAAGAGTCGGGGATCAAGGTGGTCTACGACGTATTCGATTCCAACGAAACCCTGGAAGCCAAGCTGCTGGCGGGCAAGTCCGGCTACGACGTGGTCGTGCCGTCCAACAACTTCCTGGCCAAGCAGATCAAGGCCGGCGTGTACCAGGAACTGGATCGCTCCAAGCTGCCTAACTGGAAGAACCTGAACCAGGACCTGCTCAAGGCCGTGTCGGTCAGCGACCCGGACAACAAGCACGCCTTCCCGTACATGTGGGGTTCGATCGGCATCGGCTACAACCCGGAGAAGGTCAAGGCTGCGCTGGGCGTCGACAAGATCGATTCCTGGGACGTGCTGCTGAAGCCGGAAAACATCGCCAAGCTCAAGGGCTGCGGCGTGAGCTTCCTCGATTCGCCGACCGAAATGCTGCCGGTCGCGCTGCACTACCTGGGCCTGCCAACCGACTCCCAGAAGAAAGAAGACATCAAGAAAGCCGAGGACCTGTTCCTCAAGATTCGTCCTTCGATCACCTACTTCCACTCCTCCAAGTACATCTCGGACCTGGCCAACGGCAACATCTGCGTAGCGGTCGGCTACTCGGGTGACGTGCAGCAGGCCAAGTCCCGTGCCGCCGAGGCCGGTGACAAGGTGAAAGTCAGCTACGCCATTCCGAAGGAAGGCGCTGGCAGCTTCTTCGACATGGTCGCCATTCCGAAGGATGCCGAAAACGTTGAAGGCGCCTACAAGTTCATGACCTTCCTGCAGAAGCCTGAAGTCATGGCCGGCATCACCAACGCCGTACGCTTCCCGAACGGTAACGCTGCTGCAACACCACTGGTAGAGAAAGACATCACCAGCGATCCAGGCATCTACCCGCCAGCCGACGTGCAGGCCAAGCTGTATGCCATCGCCGATCTGCCGGCGGCAACCCAGCGTGAAATGACGCGCAGCTGGACCAAGATCAAATCCGGCAAATAAGCCGGTTTGAAGCCGCAACCGCTGGCCGTCGCCTTCACCCGGGCGGCCAGCGGTGCAATTAAATGACAGAAAGTTTTGCTGGAACGGTTTTTCGAGGGTAAGTTGCGCGCCGGTTTTGTTGCCGGGCAACCGTGACTGTCATGCAGCGCGGGGCAACTTGGGCCCAACTAAATTAGAGGACCTCCACTTGCCTATTTTTTCTTCTTTGCGCAATGCCCTGCTGGCCGCTGCCGGCCTGACGTTCGCTGTCGGTGCCCAAGCCGCCGGTACTGTGCATATTTATAACTGGTCGGATTACATCGGCGAGACCACCCTGGCCGATTTCCAGAAAGAAACCGGGATCAAGCCGGTCTACGACGTGTTCGATTCCAACGAAACCCTGGAAGGCAAACTGCTCGCCGGGCGTACCGGCTACGACGTGGTCGTGCCGTCGAACCACTTCCTTGGCAAGCAGATCAAGGCGGGCGCGTTCCAGAAGCTCGACAAGGCGCAACTGACGAACTACGCCAATCTCGACCCGGTGCTGCTCAAGCGCCTGGAACAGAACGACCCGGGCAACCAGTACGCCGTGCCGTACCTGTGGGGCACCAACGGCATCGGCTACAACGTCGACAAAGTCAAAGCCGTGCTCGGCGTCGACAAGATCGATTCCTGGAGCGTGCTGTTCGAACCCGAGAACATCAAGAAGCTGCACAGCTGCGGCGTGGCGTTCCTCGATTCGGCCGATGAAATGATGCCGACCGTGCTCAACTACATGGGCCTGAACGCCAACAGCACCGATCCCAAGGATTACGAGAAAGCCACGGCCAAATTGCTGGCGGTGCGCCCTTACGTGACCTACTTCCACTCCTCGAAATACATCGGCGACCTGGCCAACGGCGACATCTGCGTGGCCATCGGTTTCTCCGGCGACATCTTCCAGGCCAAGCACCGTGCCGAAGAAGCCAAGAAGGGCGTCAACATCGCCTACGCCATCCCGAAAGAGGGCGGCGCCCTCTGGTTCGACATGCTGGCGATTCCGAAGGATTCGGCCAACGTCAAAGAGGCCCACGCCTTCATCAACTATTTGCTGAAACCTGAGGTGATTGCCCAGGTCAGTGATTACGTCGGTTACGCCAACCCCAACCCGGGTTCGGACAAGCTGATGGAGCAGTCCATCCGCACCGACGAAGCGGTTTATCCACCGCAGGCCGTCCTCGACAAGACCTATGTGTCGATCGAGTTGCCACCGAATATTCAGCGTTTGATGACCCGCAGCTGGACCAAGGTCAAGTCGGGTAAATAACGCGCAAACCATCCTGGGTTCGTCTTGCGTGGGCGAACTGCACTCTTTTTTTTCTGGGAGTTTCGTAAATGGCAGTTGCCTCCGGCGCCTATAAGAAAGCCCTCGAGGGCGACCAGACACCGAAACAGGTGCTGGTTAAAATCGACCGGGTCACGAAGAAGTTCGACGAGACGGTTGCCGTGGACGATGTGTCCCTGGAAATCAAGAAGGGCGAGATCTTCGCCCTGCTCGGCGGTTCGGGATCGGGCAAATCCACTCTGCTGCGGATGCTGGCAGGGTTCGAACGGCCCACGGAGGGGCGCATTTTCCTCGACGGCGTCGACATCACCGACATGCCGCCGTACGAGCGACCGATCAACATGATGTTCCAGTCCTACGCCCTGTTCCCGCACATGACCGTGGCGCAGAACATCGCGTTCGGCCTCAAGCAGGACAAGATCCCGGCAGCCGAGATTGACGCCCGCGTGGCCGAGATGCTCAAACTGGTGCAGATGAGCCAGTACGCCAAGCGCAAGCCGCACCAGTTGTCCGGCGGCCAGCGTCAGCGTGTGGCGCTGGCGCGTTCCCTGGCCAAGCGGCCGAAGCTGTTGCTGCTCGACGAGCCGATGGGCGCATTGGACAAGAAACTGCGTTCGCAGATGCAGCTGGAGCTGGTGGAAATCATCGAGCGCGTCGGCGTGACATGCGTGATGGTGACCCACGACCAGGAAGAGGCCATGACCATGGCCGAGCGCATCGCGATCATGCACCTGGGCTGGATCGCCCAGATCGGCAGCCCGATCGACATCTACGAGACCCCGACCAGCCGTCTGGTCTGCGAATTCATCGGTAACGTGAACATCTTCGAAGGCGAAGTGATCGACGACGCCGAAGGCCACGCGACCATCACCTGCAAGGACCTCGACCGGCAGATTTACGTCGGCCACGGCATCAGCACCTCGGTGCAGGACAAGTCCGTGACCTACGCTATCCGTCCGGAGAAGCTGCTGGTCACCGCCGAAATGCCGACCTGCGAATACAACTGGTCCAGCGGCAAGGTGCACGACATCGCCTACCTCGGCGGGCACTCGGTGTTCTACGTCGAATTGCCGAGCGGCAAGCTGGTGCAGTCGTTCGTGGCCAACGCCGAGCGCCGTGGCGCACGTCCGACCTGGGGCGATCAGGTGTACGTGTACTGGGAAGATGACAGCGGCGTGGTACTTCGCTCATGAACATGCGCAAATTCAAACGCCGGCTCAATCGAATAATTCCCGGTGGCCGCCAACTGGTCATCGGGGTGCCGTTCATCTGGCTGTTCCTGTTCTTCATGCTGCCGTTCTTCATCGTTCTGAAGATCAGCTTCGCCGAAGCGGACGTGGCCATCCCGCCGTACACCGAGATCTACACCTACGCCGAGCAGAAGCTGCAGTTGCTGCTGAACCTGGGCAACTACGCGATGCTCGGAGACGACGAACTGTACATCTCGGCGTACCTCGGTTCGCTGAAGATGGCGTTCTTCAGCACGCTGCTGTGCCTGCTGATCGGCTACCCGATGGCCTACGCCATCGCCAGCGCCCGCAAGGAAGTGCAGACGGTGCTGGTGCTGCTGATCATGATGCCGACCTGGACCGCGATCCTGATCCGCGTCTATGCGTGGATGGGCATCCTCAGCAACAACGGCCTGCTCAACGGTTTCCTGATGAGCATGGGCTTGATTGACGAGCCGCTGCAGATCCTCAACACCAACCTCGCGGTGTACATCGGCGTCGTCTATTCGTACCTGCCGTTCATGATCCTGCCGCTGTACGCCAACCTGGTGAAGCACGACACCAGCCTGCTGGAAGCCGCGTCCGACCTGGGTTCGAGCACCTTCAACAGCTTCTGGAAAATCACTGTTCCGCTGTCCAAGAACGGGATCATCGCCGGCTGTATGCTGGTGTTCATCCCGGTGGTGGGCGAGTTCGTGATCCCGGAACTGCTCGGCGGTCCGGAAACCCTGATGATCGGTAAAGTGCTCTGGCAAGAGTTCTTCAACAACCGTGACTGGCCGGTGGCGTCCGCCCTGGCGGTGGTGATGCTGGCGATCCTGATCGTGCCGATCATCCTGTTCAACCGCAGTCAGGCCAAGGAAATGGAGGGTAAAGAATGAAGCGCTTCCGTTTCTCCAGCCTGATGCTGGTGCTCGGCCTGTTGTTCATCTACCTGCCGATGCTGATCCTGGTGATCTACTCGTTCAACGCCTCGAAGCTGGTGACAGTATGGGGCGGCTGGTCGATCAAGTGGTACGTCGGCCTGCTCGACAACACCCAGTTGATGGGCTCGGTGGTGCGCTCGCTGGAAATCGCCTGCTACACCGCCGTCGCGGCAGTGGCGCTGGGTACGCTGGCGGCATTCGTGCTGACCCGCATCACCCGTTTCAAGGGCCGTACGCTGTTCGGTGGCCTGGTCACCGCGCCGCTGGTAATGCCCGAGGTGATTACCGGTCTGTCGCTGTTGCTGCTGTTCGTAGCCATGGCACAGATGATCGGCTGGCCCCAGGAGCGTGGCATCGTCACCATCTGGATCGCCCACACCACGTTCTGTGCGGCGTATGTGGCGGTGGTGGTGTCGGCGCGTCTGCGTGAACTGGACCTGTCGATCGAAGAGGCGGCGATGGACCTGGGCGCGCGGCCGTGGAAGGTGTTCTTCCTGATCACCATCCCGATGATCGCGCCGTCGCTGGCAGCGGGCGGCATGATGTCGTTCGCCCTGTCGCTGGACGACCTGGTGCTGGCGAGCTTCGTGTCCGGCCCGGGTTCGACGACCCTGCCGATGGAAGTGTTCTCGGCGGTGCGTCTGGGCGTGAAGCCTGAGATCAACGCCGTGGCCAGCCTGATTCTGCTGGCGGTGTCGCTGGTGACCTTCATGGTCTGGTTCTTCAGCCGCCGTGCCGAAGAGTCGCGCCGCAAGGCGATCCAGCAAGCCATCGAAGAAGGCGCTGCCGATTCGTGGAAACAACCGGACGTGCGCCGGGCGCAGACGCCGGAAGCGGCTTAAGTCTGCAAACACAAAAAACCTCGCGACCGGTAACGGCCGCGAGGTTTTTTTATGCCCGTCAGGAAACCCAGGGCGACTGGCGAATGACCTCGACGAAATTCATCGGCTTGAACCCCGGCGCCTGATCCTTCAGCACGTCGGTCTTCACATTGCCGAACGTGGTCTGCGGACGATGACGCAAGCCGTCGGCAAACGCGCAGATGATGCACTCCTTGAAACCCTCGCCCCGTGGATGCGCATGCACCACCGCCTCGCGCTGCACCGTGGTGAACGCCGCGTAGTCCATGCCCAGTACATCCATCTCGACACCCGCCGTCACCAGCGCCACGGTCGGACGCAGATGCTTCGGTACGCCCGGCGTGGTGTGCAGGGCGATCGACAGCCAGACCTGTTCGATGTCGTCGTCGCTCAACCCGTAGGGCTTGAGAAACGCCACTGCCGCGTTGGCGCCATCGACTTCGAAGCGCTCGTCATCGCTGCGGTGACCTTCGACCAGACCCAGATCGTGAAACATCGCGCCGACGTACAGCAGCTCCGGATCGTAGGCCAGTTGCCGGCGTTCGCCGCTCAAGGCGCCGAACAGAAACACCCGGCGCGAGTGGTGGTAAAGCAGGTCGGATTCGATGTCGCGGATGTATTCGGTGGTGGCCCGGGCCAGGGCGCTGTTGGGGATCTGGATACCGGCGATGGTCGTGGTCATGTTGAGCTTCCTCGTCGAAAACGCCGTCACGGCGCTGATGGAGAAAGTCTGTTCCCGGGGGCAAAACCGGACAATCGATCCATGGCTGCGATCCTTGCCATTCCACCTGCAAATCGTGCCAGCTCGCTTCTGCCGCGCGGATTGGCTAGGGTTGGCGCTGATCCGCCATTCCCAGGGAGCCGACATCACCATGAACAGAACCGTCGCCATCGTGGTGTTCCCCGGCGTGCAGGCGCTGGACGTCAGCGGGCCCATGGACGTGTTCGCCGAGGCCAATCGCTTCCTGGCGCTGGAGGATCATTACCGGCTCGAAGTGATTGGTGTGGAGCGCGGATTGATGGCTTGCTCCAACGGGCTGACCCTGAGTGCTCATCGGCATTTCAGCGACGTGCAGGAAGCCTGCGATTTACTGCTGGTGGCGGGTGGGCCGCAGTTGCCGTTCCTGGATTTCGGCAGCACGTTCGATGCCTGGTTGCGCGAGGCTTGCGGGCGGGCCCGGCGGTTCGGTTCGATCTGCAACGGTGCGTTCATGCTCGCCCGTGCCGGGTTGCTGGACGGGCGCACGGTCACCACTCACTGGAATGACGCCGAGGCGCTGGCGCAGTTGTGCCCGTCCAGTCGGGTCGAAGCTGACCGGCTGTACGTCGAGGATGACCAGCTCTACACCTCGGCGGGTGTGACGGCGGGGATCGATCTGTCGCTGTACCTGCTGGCGCGTGATTACGGAGCCGAAGTGGCGCTGAGCGTGGCCAAGCGGCTGGTGGTGTTTACTCAGCGCTCGGGTGGGCAGTCGCAATTCAGCCCGTTCCTCACGCCCCACGCCGAACCGACGTCGGCGGTGGCGATGGTGCAGTTGTATGTGCTGGCCAACCTCACCGGCGACCTGACCATCGCCGACCTGGCGAATGCCGCGAACATGAGTGCGCGGAATTTCTCCCGGGTGTTTGCCCGGGAAGCGAAAGTCACCCCGGCGGAGTTCGTCGAACGGGCGCGGGTGGATGCGGCGCGGGTGATGCTCGAAAGCACCACTGCGCCGCTGAAGACCGTGGCGTATCAATGCGGGTTTCGTGATGCGCAACATATGCGCAGCGTGTTCAACCGGAGGCTGGGGGTGACGCCGCAGCAGTTTCGGTTGAATTTTGCGGCGATGGTTTGAGCGGCGCTTATTGCGCCGCTCGCGCCGGCAACAGCTTCAAGGTGCTGCGCGTATTCGCCGTCACCTCTTCATCACTGAAATGCGCCTGCACATACATCCCGTCCACATACGCCTCCGCCTGATCGTCATAGTGGCTGTCGAACGGCACGCCGCTCTGGCCGACCGGGTTGATGGTCAGGCTGTGGGCAGGATCAGCGAAGTCCACCAGCCGCCGGGTCGACGGCCCATAGGTCACCGGCCACGGCGCTGGTCCGATCTTCGCCGAGAGGTTGTTCGGTACTTCATGGGAGCCCGGTGCGGCGAATGGGCCGACATTGAAAATCCGGTCCAGCGGTTTCTGCTGCCCCAGCGGATGACCATGGGTCAGCGTGTGTGCCTTGCCCCATTGCCAGCCGGAGGCATCGTCGCCGAGGGTCTGTTTCAGGTGCGTGATGCTGGCCTGCCACGCGGTGCGCACGGTGTCGGCGCGAGTTTCCTTGCCCGGGGTGTTGCGGTTGTCCCACCACGGTGAGTCGGCGTTCGCCGCCAGTCGCGGCAGCGCTGCGTCGAGCACCCGGGTCGACAGCAGAGTCTCGAACATGTCGTTACCCAGCTCATCGCGCATCGCCGCGTCGGCCAGGTCGTAGAGGAACTGGTTGAACACCGTCGCGCTGACCGAATCCAGCGGGTAGTCGCCTTGCCACTGCGCCAGTTGCTCGACCAGTTTCAGCTGCGCCGGGTCGGTCACCACTTCACGCAGTACCGGCAACAACGGCGCCAGCACGCGCGGGCCATAGCCGGTGGTGGTGCCCAGTTGCAGCTTCTGGTTGGCTTCGTTATCCCACTTCACATTCTTGTCGGCGAGCTGGCGGTTAAGTTGCTGGCCACGGTCGGCGAGGTTGTAGTAACCGGGAATCTCCATGCCGGTCGGCGATACGGGCTGGAAGTTGGCCGAGACGATATAGCCCCGCGCCGGGTTCTCCTCCTGCGGGTTGGCGCTGAACGGGAAGTAGCCGTCCTTGTCCGCCTGATTGCTGCTGCCGTCGAGGATGAACTCGGGTTTGACCCCGGCCGGCCGCTTGGGCAGCAGCGCCGAAGCCCACCAGGCGATATCGCCCTTGGCGTTGGCGTAGACGATGTTCAGCCCCGGTGCCTGCACCTTGGCCGCTGCGGCGCGGGCCTTGGCCAGGGTGTCGGCGCGGTTGAGCTGGTAGAAGCCTTCGAGAATCGGGTTCGGCGTTTCGAGGAATGCCCACCACATCGCGATCGGGGTTTTCCTGGCCGCAGTGCCAAGGGCGTCGTTGACGATGGGCCCGTGAGGCGACTGGCGCAGGGTGATGGTCACCGGCGCCTGGCCTTTCACCGCGATCTGCTGCTCGGTGCTGACCATGTCGGTCCACTGGCCGTGATACCAGACCTGATTCGAGTTGTCCGGATTGACCTTCTCGGCGATCAGGTCCAGGTCATCGTTCTGGAACATGGTCAGGCTCCAGCCGAAATCCAGGTTGTGCCCCAGAAACGCAAACGGCACCAGCGCCTGATGATGGCCGTAGAGTTCAAAACCCGGTGCCGACAGCTGCGCTTCGTACCACACCGACGGCACCGAGAAACGGATGTGTGGATCGCCGGCCAGCAAAGCCTTGCCGCCCTTGCTGCGACTGCCGGCGATCACCCAGGCGTTGCTGCCTTCGAATTGCGGCAGACCGTTGTCGATCAGCGCCTGCTCACTGAGGCGGGCGAGGGCGTTCAGGTCTTTCCAGTCATCGGCAGCGAGGGCCGGTGGAGTGCCGGCGCGGCCCTTGGCGAGCACGCCCTTGGGCTGCCAGTCGAGGTCGAAGACGTTGAGGTAGTCGGCGCCGAGCTGATCGCGCACGTAGGTCAGCAACGGTTCGGTGCGAAACGCGGCAGCGAAGCTGTAAGCCATGTAGCCGGCGACGCTGATGGTGTCTTCGGCGGTGAACGGCCGCTTGGGGATGCCCAGCACGTCGAACTCGACCGGGGCTGCGTGCGAGTCCTGATACTGGTTGATGCCGTCCAGATAGGCTTGCAGGGCCTTCCACGCCGGTGACTGCTTGTCGAGGCCGGCCACGTAACTGGCGGCGCGCTCACGGATGCGCAGGCTGCGGAACAACTTGTCGGTGTCGAGCAGCTTCGGCCCGAGCACTTCCGCCAGTTCGCCACGGGCGAGGCGGCGCATGGCTTCCATCTGGAACAATCGGTCTTGGGCGTGCACGTAGCCGAGGGCGCGATAGAGGTCGGTTTCGTTTTCGGCACGGATGTGCGGCACGCCGCGCTCGTCGTAACGCACCGTCACTGATCCCTGCAGGTTGCGCAACTCCACCTGGCCCTGACGCGTCGGTTGCTTGCTGTACACGTACCAGCCGCCGGCGGCGAGCAGGACAACGATGAGCAAGGCAAGAACGGTGAAGACGCGTTTCATGGTGACTCCTTGTGCATTCGGGATTGCCGCCCGTCGGGCTGCAAACAATTAGCACACGCCTCGTGTGCCGTGCATCGCTGTCCTTGAAATGTCCGGAATGCCTTACTTCGTCTCCACCGGCCACGGGCAGTAGCAACCGACCGCGAGCGTGTGGGTGGCATTCACCGGACGATCATCACTCAACGCCTGCAGGATCGGTTCGATAAAACTGTTGCTGGAGTTACAGGTCAGCCCTTCGCTGTAAGGCCCGAAGTACGCCAGTTTGCCGCTGCGGTCCCAGATCGCCACGGCCGGGCTGGCGGGGATCTGTTCGGAGCCGGGCAGCACCGCGATGGTCTTGAGATTGCTGAGGGTGGCGGGCAACTGACCGTGGCTGCCGGCCTTCTGCACGGCGAAGAACTCCACGCCCTTGGGGCCGAACTGTTCGACCATCTCGGTCAGGTGCTGTTGATTGCCGACGTTGCACGGGCAGGCCGGGTCCCAGAAATGCACCAGGCGGATATTGCCGGGGCCGGCGAGGTCGTCGGGCAGGCGCAGCGGGTCGCCGGAAAACACCGCGGTGTGTTCGCTGAACGCCCGCAGATAGCGGCCCTGAAACCAGTCGTACGCGGCCCACAGCACACCGGCACACACGATGGCGAGCAGGCTGGCAAACAGTGCGGTGCGGTAGGGCGGGCGCATGGTTTTCGGTCCTCGAGAGCGCGCTAGCTTGCCATGCTTGCTTCTACAGATGAATATCGCAGGCCGATAAAGTCTGTTTACCGTTCTGGAATTGCCCATGTCTGTTGCTTTCGATCCCGATCATCTGCGCGCAAGCCTCAAGCCGTTGGCCGAGTGGCAGCCGTTGTCCGAGGAGGCGAAGGCGTATCAGCGGTTCTACCAGACCGACTTCCCGGAGCGCGATGTCTGGCGTGGCATGGGCCGCTTCGACGTCGATGGTTATGAACTCGTCAGCCATTGCTGGTGGCCGGCGGAAACGGCCAAGGCCACGCTGTTTCTGGTGCACGGTTTTTATGACCACACCGGCCTCTACCGGCATGTGATCGAGTGGGCGCTGGATCTGGGGTTTGCGGTGATTGCCTGTGACTTGCCCGGGCATGGCCTGTCGAGCGGGCCACGGGCGAGCATCCGCGATTTCTCCGAGTATCAGGATGCGCTGCAGGGGTTGTTCGCCGAGGCGCGCTCGATTGCGTTGCCGCAGCCGTGGCACCTGTGCGGGCAAAGCACGGGCGGTGCGATCATTGTCGATCACGTGCTCAATCACGGTGAGAACAGCCCGGCCCAGGGTCAGTTGATTTTGCTGGCGCCGCTGGTGCGCCCACGGGCCTGGGGTTGGTCGCAGTTCAGTTATTACCTGTTGCGGCCCTTCGTTCGGGGCATCGCCCGGCGCTTCAGCGAGAACTCCAACGACCCGGATTTCCTGCCGTTCCTGCAGGCCGATCCGTTGCAGCCAAAGCGCCTGCCGACCGCGTGGGTCGGGGCGTTGTCACGCTGGATCAAACGGGTGGAATATGCGAAGAAAAGTCCGCGCCGGCCGCTGATCGTCCAGGGTCAGGCAGACATGACCGTGGACTGGCAGCACAACCTGCAAGTGATGAAATGGAAGTTCGACCGGCCGCAGATTCTGCTGCTGGCCGAGGCGCGGCATCACCTGGCCAATGAAACGGCAGAGATGCGCGAGGAGTATTTCGAGTTCTTGAACAAGCGGATCAAGGGCCGCAATCCCTAGATCACTGACTGAGGTTCGAGGTGCTCTGGCCGACGGCCAGCCCGGCACGAATCGCCGCCAGCGCGGCCTGATAGTAGGCCTTGCCCTCGGTGGACTCGGCAAAGGTCGCGAACTCTTCCAGCTCTTCATCCGACAGATCGCGATAAACGTACAGCAGCGTGTTGTTCAGGTCGGCGCCGATCTGATCCATCAGGCGCTGACGTTGACCGTTCAACATGCCCTGAGCCTGACCGCCACCGAGCAGGCCGGGAATCATCGAACTCAGGCTGTCCGCTGCCACGCCGGCAATCGCCAGGCTGACTTCGGCACCGGCCTCGCGGGCAGGCAGGGCCTGGGCGAGGTGGCCGATGATCAGCAGGCGGCTGTCGCTGGCCGGCATCTTCGGCAGGCCCTTGGCGTTTTTCGCCAATTGATCGCGACGGGTCGCCAGCAGTTCGGCGGCGACGATCTTCTTGCCCAGCGGCGACTGAAAGAACGACAGGGCCGGTTTCGGATCGGCGAGGTTCTTGCGCAGTTGCGCTTCGGCCCGTTGATCCACGGCCTGCGGAGCAAAACGCTGATTGCTGTTGTTCACCAGCGCCTGAAACACCGCCGGCGGCAGGCTGCTCTGGTAACGCTGTTGCGCGGCGCTCAGGGCGTCATTGAAATGCGCACGTTGGTCCGGCCAGCCGGCGACCTTGTACAACTGGTCGTGGCCGTCTGCCCAGGCGGGCAAAACGCAGAACATCAACAGTGAAAAAAGCAAACGGCGCATAGGGACTCCTGTCGGCAGCGGACTATTCTCCGTGCGGTGCCAGTACTTGTCGAGAATTCGTATCAAGCCGCCGCGTGGCTCTGTCGGAATTCTTGCCGCAGGCATACTATGCGCGCCATGCAAATATCCTCTGAACACCCGCTGCTGTTACGTATCGTCGACGACCTGGCCGAGCGTGGCTGGTCGCAGCAGAACATATTCCTGCCTGCGGATCTGACCCGCGCGCTGGCCGCCGAGTGCCGTAAACGTGAGGCCGAAGGTGAACTGGCACCGGCGGGCGTCGGGCGCGGGCCGTTTTCGGAGGTCCGCGAGGGCATTCGCGGCGACCATATCCAATGGATCGATCCCGGCCAGGCCGAGGCCAGCGACCGTTATCTGAACCTGATGGACAGCCTGCGCGAGGCGCTCAATCGCGGGCTGTTCCTCGGTCTGGAAGACTTCGAATGCCATTTCGCCCTGTACCCGCCGGGTGCGTTCTACCGCAAGCACGTCGACCGTTTTCGCGACGATGACCGGCGCATGGTTTCGGCGGTGATCTACCTCAACGATGGCTGGCTGCCGGAGGATGGCGGGCAGTTGCGCATGTATCTGGAAGGTGACCGGGTCCATGACGTGCAACCCTCCGGCGGTTGTCTGGTGGTGTTCCTCTCTGGTGAAGTGCCCCACGAAGTGTTGCCGGCGCAACGCGAGCGCTTGTCGTTGACCGGCTGGTTCCGTCGTCGCGGCAACGAGCCGTTCTGAGATGCAGAAGATCCTCGTCAGTCGCTGCCTGCTCGGCCATCGCGTGCGTTACGACGGTGGGGCCAGCGGGCCGTTCGATCTGCTGGAACAGTGGATCAGTGAGGGACGCGTCGTACCGTTGTGCCCGGAAGTGGCCGGCGGCTTGCCGACGCCTCGGGCGGCGGCGGAGATTCCGGGCGGGCAGGGCAGTGAAGTGCTCGATGGCCTTGCGGCGGTGATCACCACCGAAGGCGAGGACGTCAGTACGCAATTTCTCAACGGTGCTCGCCAGGCACTGGAGCTGGTGCAGAAGCACGGGATCCGGGTGGCGGTGCTCAAGGCCAACAGCCCTTCGTGCGGGAATCTGCTGACCTATGACGGGACGTTCAGTGGGGTGAAGGTGAGTGGCGAAGGGGTTACTGCTGCGTTGCTGAAGCGCCATGGCGTGCAGGTCTTCAGCGAACTCGAACTGCCGCAGGCTGCACAAGCGCTCAAGGCACTCGACTAGACACCGTCACTTCAGGTCTTCAGAGGCCTGCACGCTCAACCACTTCTGCGACAACGCCTCCAGCCGCCCATCCGCCCTGATCCGCTGCAACGCATTCTCTAAACTCGCCTGAAACGCCGGGTTGCCCTTCTGAAACGGAATCGCCAGATCCACCGGCGGCCCGACCTTCGGTTTCTCTTCCGTCAGCGCCTGGACCAGCACCAGCGGGCGGGGCTGTTCATCCTTTTTCGCCAGCAACTGCGCATTGACCTGCGTGTAAGGTTGGCTCACGTCGAAACGATCCTTGAGTTCCGGGGTCAGTGCTATGTGGTTGAGCGCGACGTCGTACTTGCCGCTTTCGACGCCCTGGAGCAGATCGGCTTCGTCGGTGACGATGAAGTCGGCGCGCACATCCAGCTCGTTGGCCAGCTGTTGCCCAAGCTCGACCTCGAACCCCGTGAGTGTGTCGCCGTCCTTGAAATTGAAGGGCGGTGTATTAGCCTCTAGGGCTATGCGCAACTCGCCACGGTCGTTGACGTCATCAATCAGTTCGGCTTGAGCCAGAGGGCTCAGAAGGGGTAGCAGGCAGATCAGGCCAGGCAGAAAACGCATGGTCACTCCTTTGAAATCATTGTCGCGGCCTGTTGGTCAGGCTCGCTTTGCTATGGTTGTCGAGTGCCTTCGACAACGAATGGTCATGAAGTTGTCATGACCGCGCGGATTTTACGGAAAAACTGGAGAAGAGAATGAAAACATTCATGTCACGTGCTGCTTTGGCTGGTTTGCTGATGGGCGTTTCGGTGCTGGCCAGTGCGGCCACGCCTGCGCCGAAGGGGGCCGAAGTGTTCATCGTTTCTCCCGAAGACGGAGCAAAGGTTTCGCAGACCTTCACCGTCAAGTTCGGCACCAAGGATGTCGCGCTGGCACCGGCCGGTGATGCCACGCCGAATACCGGTCACCACCATCTGCTGATCGACGCCAAGGAAATCGTTCCGGCCGGCGCAGTGGTGCCGACCGACGCCAACCACATGCACTTCGGCAAGGCCCAGACGTTCGCGGAAATCAAACTGGCCCCAGGCAAGCACACCCTGCAGCTGGAGCTGGGCGACAAGAACCACATGGCTTTCGACCCGCCCGTGGTCTCGAAGAAAATCACCATCACCGTGGAATGATTTTTCCACCGGCATGAAAAAGGGAGCCCCGAGGGGCTCCCTTTTTTGTGGCTCAGCGCCGGATCAGAACAACACGCGGCTACGGATGGTGCCGTTGACGTGTTGCAGCTTCTCTTGCGCCAGCTCCGAGTACTCGGCGTCGACGTCGATCACCACGTAGCCGACCTTCTCGTTGGTCTGCAGGAACTGACCGGAGATGTTGATGCCGTTTTCGGCGAAGACCTTGTTGATCTCGCTCATCACACCCGGGATGTTCTCGTGGATGTGCAGCAGACGGTGCTTGCCAGGGTGAGCCGGCAGGGCCACTTCCGGGAAGTTCACGGACGATACCGAGGTGCCGTTGTCGCTGTACTTGACCAGTTTTTCTGCCACTTCCAGACCGATGTTGGCCTGCGCTTCAGCGGTGGAGCCACCGATGTGCGGGGTCAGGATCACGTTGTCCAGGCCGCGCAGCGGGCTTTCGAACTCTTCGTCGTTGGAGCGTGGCTCGACCGGGAACACGTCGATGGCGGCGCCGATCAGGTGCTTGTCCTTGATCGCAGCAGCCAGGTGATCCAGCTCGACCACGGTGCCGCGTGCCGCGTTGATCAGGATGCCGCCCTTCTTGATGGCGCGGATTTCCTTCTCGCCGATCATCCACTGGGTCGCAGCGGTTTCCGGAACGTGCAGGGTGACGATGTCGGACATGCCCAGCAGCTCGTGCAGGTTGCCGACCTGGGTCGCGTTGCCCAGCGGCAGCTTGGTCACGGTGTCGTAGAAGAACACCTGCATGCCCAGACCTTCAGCCAGGACCGACAGCTGAGTACCGATCGAGCCGTAGCCGACGATGCCCAGTTTCTTGCCACGGATCTCGAAGGAGTTGGCTGCGGACTTGATCCAGCCGCCACGGTGGCAGGAAGCGTTTTTCTCAGGGATGCCGCGCAGCAGCAGGATCGCTTCGGCCAGCACCAGCTCGGCCACGGAGCGGGTGTTGGAGTACGGTGCGTTGAACACGGCGATGCCGCGCTCGCGGGCCGCTTCCAGGTCGACCTGGTTGGTGCCGATGCAGAAACAGCCGACTGCCACCAGCTTCTTCGCGTGATCGAAGATCTCTTCGGTCAGTTGGGTGCGCGAACGAATGCCGATGAAGTGAGCGTCAGCGATCTTTTCCTTGAGCTGGTCTTCCGGCAGGGAGCCAGTCAGGTATTCGATGCTGGTGTAGCCCGCCGCCTTGAGGACGTCGACAGCCGATTGGTGGACGCCTTCGAGAAGAAGGAACTTGATCTTGCTCTTATCGAGAGAAGTCTTGCTCATCTGCGTAAACCTGTATCCCGGAGAAAAATGGCAGGGAGGGGAGCAGCCTGGAGCTGACCCGCACGGCAAGAATGCCGTCGCCGCAGAACAGGCCTTGGGCACTGGCCTGCGGGGTCGGTATGCTAGCATAGCCGCCCCGCTAATCACTCATTCCTGCGACGTGAAGCGTTCTCAGGATGACCATGAATTGTTCGAGAGTTCTGTCGATGACCAATCCTGCCCTGATTGATGAACTGAAGACCCTGGTCGAGCCTGGCAAGGTCCTGACCGATGCCGACTCCCTGAACGCGTACGGCAAGGATTGGACCAAGCACTTCGCCCCGGCGCCAAGCGCCATCGTGTTTCCCAAGAGCATCGAGCAGGTGCAGGCCATTGTCCGCTGGGCCAACGAACATAAAGTGGCGCTGGTGCCATCGGGCGGGCGCACCGGTCTTTCCGCCGCTGCCGTTGCCGCCAATGGCGAAGTGGTGGTGTCGTTCGACTACATGAACCAGATTCTCGACATCAACCTCACCGACCGCACCGCCGTGTGCCAGCCGGGCGTGGTCACCGAGCAATTGCAGAACGCGGCCGAGGAACATCACCTGTACTACCCGGTGGACTTCGCTTCGGCCGGTTCCAGCCAGATTGGCGGCAACATCGGCACCAATGCCGGCGGAATCAAGGTCATTCGCTACGGCATGACCCGCAACTGGGTGGCGGGCATGAAAGTGGTCACCGGCAAGGGCGATGTGCTGGAACTGAACAAGGACCTGATCAAGAACGCTACCGGCTATGACCTGCGACAACTGTTCATCGGCGCCGAAGGCACCCTCGGTTTCGTGGTCGAAGCCACCATGCGCCTGGATCGTGCACCGAAAAACCTCACCGCGATGGTCCTCGGCACCGCCGATTTCGACTCGATCATGCCGGTACTCCACGCCTTCCAGGGCAAGCTCGACCTGACCGCGTTCGAATTCTTCTCCGACAAGGCATTGGCCAAGGTCATGGGTCGTGGCGACGTGCCGGCACCGTTCGAGACCGACTGCCCGTTCTATGCCTTGCTGGAATTCGAGGCGACCACCGAAGAAGTGGCAAACAGTGCCCTGGAAACCTTCGAGCATTGCGTGGAGCAGGGCTGGGTGCTGGACGGCGTGATGAGCCAGAGCGAAACCCAGTTGCAGAATCTGTGGAAGTTGCGCGAGTACATCTCCGAAACCATCTCCCACTGGACGCCATACAAGAACGACATCTCGGTCACCGTGTCGAAAGTCCCGGCATTCCTGCGAGAAATCGACGCGATCGTCGGCAAACACTATCCGGATTTCGAAATCGTCTGGTTCGGCCACATCGGCGACGGCAACCTGCACCTGAACATCCTCAAGCCGGACAACCTGAGCAAGGACGAGTTTTTCGCCAAGTGCGCCACCGTCAACAAATGGGTGTTCGAAACCGTCGAGAAGTACAACGGCTCGATCTCCGCCGAACACGGTGTGGGCATGACCAAGCGCGATTACTTGACCTACAGCCGCTCGCCGGTGGAAATCGAATACATGAAAGCGGTCAAGGCAGTGTTCGACCCGAACGGCATCATGAACCCGGGCAAGATCTTCGCGGTTTGATTGGCAATCCCTGATGAATCAATGAAGGCAGGAGTCGGTAATGAGCTATCAGCACCAGTATGTCGACGGTACGCGGATTCATTTTCCGCTGGGGAAAGTGGTGTGCATCGGCCGCAACTACGCCGAACACGCCAAGGAACTGGACAACCCGGTCCCTACCGAGCCGCTGCTGTTCATCAAGCCGGGCAGTTGCGTGGTGCCGCTGGAAGGCGGTTTCAGCATTCCGACCGAGCGCGGCTCCGTGCATTACGAAGCGGAAATCGCCGTGTTGATCGGCAAGCCGCTGTCGACCAAACCGAGTCGTGAAGAAGTGCTGGACGCGATCTCCGGTTTCGCCCCGGCGCTGGACCTGACCCTGCGCGACAAGCAGGCCGAACTCAAGTCCAAGGGCCTGCCGTGGGAAATCGCCAAGTCGTTCGACGGCGCGGCGGTGATTGCCCCGTTCGTGGCCGGCAGCACCTTTGCCGACCTGACCGACATCGGCATCCGCCTGACCATCAATGGCGAAGTGCGCCAGGACGGCAACAGCAGCGCGATGCTCAACCCGATCGTGCCGATGATCCAGCACATGGCCGGTTGCTTCTCGCTGCAGGCCGGTGACGTGATCCTCACCGGCACGCCGGTGGGCGTGGGGCCGCTGAACGTTGGCGATGACATCGTGCTGGAACTGCCGGGCGCCAGTCGCTTCACCAGCAGCGTGCGCTGATCCGGGCATCGCGTTCCCGAGCGGGAGGTCGCCGGTTTGAGTTGAAAGCTCAAGCCGGCAACCTCCCGTTTTTGTTTTGTGATCGAGCCTGCAAAGACGCAGGGCAATCCCGCCATTTGCCGTTTTTTTCACATCTTGTCCGGATAATTCCGGTCATCCTGGCGTCTGAGCCGGCCTCTTTGTGCTATTACCCATAGCCTGAATTTTCGGAACGCGTCCTCTGATGTCATCTCAAACTCAGCTCAACCCTGCCCGTCGTTCACGTTTCGCCCTGCGCTGGTATTACTGGCTGTTGCTGGTGGTTGCTGCCGCTTACGGTCTGGCGCATGCCATGCATTGGGATGACCGCGGCCTGCTCTGGGTGCGCGAGCGATTTGAAAGCCCGACCGAGCGCAAGGAAAGTGTCTGGCTGCCGGACTATCGGGTGGTGATTGACGGCAAACTGCTGCCGGGCATGGAAAAGGACGAGGCCTCGGACCTGTCCTACGACCCGCAGACCAAGACCCTGTTTTCGGTGATGGGCAAGAATCCGTTCCTGGTCGAGCTGACCTTGCAGGGCGACGTGCTGCGCAAGATGCCGCTGGTGGGCTGGATCAATCCGGAAGGCGTGACGGTCATGGGCAATGGCTTGCTGGCCATCGTCGACGAGCGTGAGCACATGCTGTCGATCGTCAAGGTCGATGCCGATACCCGCGAGCTGAAGCGCGACGATTTCCCGAAATACGACCTCGGTCCGTCGAAAAACCAGAACAAGGCCTTCGAAGCCATCACCTGGGACGCCCGCAATCAACGACTGTTGCTGGGCGAAGAGCGTCCACCGGCGTTGTTCACCTGGAAAAGCGACGGCAGCCAGACCCTCACCGGCGACAAGCAGAAGCTGCCAAACGACGATCTGGACATCCGCAACCTCTCGGCGCTGGCGATTGACCCGCGCACCGGCCATACCCTGGTGCTGTCCGCCGACTCGCACCTGCTGCTGGAGCTGGACGAGAAGGGCGAGCAAGTCAGCTTCATGACCCTGCTCGGCGGTTTCAACGGCCTCAAGAACACCATTCCCCGCGCCGAAGGCGTGACCATGGACGAGCAGGGCACGCTGTACATGGTCAGCGAGCCGAACCTGTTCTACCGCTTCGAAAAGCAGAAATAACCAGCCCGCCGCCGCAAGGTTGTCGTTCCGGGCAAGTGGCCTTTAAGCTTCGATTCAGACAGGCGTGATATTTCATCCGCCTGTTTTGATCCCGAGCCCTGTCCGCATGCGTCGATTTGCCCGTCCCAAGCCACTTCTGATCATCCTTTCGGTGATTGCCCTGATCGCATTGATTGCGATCGGCCAATACCTGCGTCTGTTCGAGCGCGCCTGGTTCAACCTGCAAAGTCACTGGCAGCCCCACAGCATTGAAGCGATCAATCTGGATCAGTACCGCGTGGACATCGAGGCCCGGGTCATCGAGGGGCTTAACGATGACGTCTCCGCGCTGACCTACGATCCGGTGCGCAAGAGCCTGTTCACCGTCACCAACAAGAATGCCGAGCTGATCGAGCTGTCGCTGGAGGGCCGGATCCTGCGTCGTGTCGCGTTGATCGGCTTCGGCGATGCGGAAGCGGTGGAATTCATCAGCGCCGATACCTACGTCATCAGCGACGAGCGTCAACAGCGTCTGATCAAGATTCATCTGGAGCAGGGCACGACGTTCCTTGATGCGGCGGACGCCGAGCAGATGACGCTCGGCGTGCACATGAGCGGCAACAAGGGATTCGAAGGCCTGGCCTACGACTCGGTGGGCAAGCGTCTGTTCGTGGCCAAGGAGCGCGATCCGATGCTGATCTACGAAGTGCACGGCTTTCCGCACTTCAATCCGGAGAAATCCTACGCGGTGCATGTGATCAACAACCCCAAGCGCGACGCCGGGATGTTCGTGCGTGACCTGTCGAGCCTGCAATACGACGAGCGCAGCGGCCATCTGCTGGCGCTGTCGGACGAGTCGCGGCTGATTCTGGAACTGGATGTGGACGGGCGCCCGTTGAGCACGATGTCGTTGAGCGGTGGCCGGCAAGGACTGAAGAAAACCGTGCCGCAGGCGGAAGGTATCGCGATGGATGATGACGGGACGTTGTATCTGGTGAGCGAGCCGAATCTGTTTTATGTCTTCAGAAAGCCAGAGCAGAACTGACATTCTTCTTTGACCCCCTGTGGGAGCGGGCAGGCTCCCACAGGATCTTCAGGCTTACTCGGCCTTCAAAGTCTTCACGCCTTCGCTGGTACCCAGCAACAGCAGATCCGCAGGACGTGCCGCGAACAGGCCGTTGGTGACCACGCCGACGATCGCATTGATCTGCGCTTCCAGCTCCACCGGGTTGGTGATCTGCAGGTTGTGCACGTCGAGGATGATGTTGCCGTTGTCGGTCAGCACGCCTTCACGGTAGACCGGATCGCCGCCCAGCTTCACCAGTTGGCGGGCGACGTGGCTGCGCGCCATCGGAATGACTTCCACCGGCAGCGGGAACGCGCCGAGCACCGGCACCAGTTTGCTGCCGTCGGCGATGCAGATGAAGGTCTTGGCCACGGCCGCGACGATCTTCTCGCGGGTCAGGGCTGCGCCGCCGCCCTTGATCAGGTTCAGGTGCTCGTCGCTTTCGTCGGCGCCGTCGATGTAGAACTCCAGGTCGCTGACGGTGTTCAGTTCGTACACCGGAATCCCGTGGCCCTTGAGGCGCGCGGCGGTGGCTTCGGAGCTGGCGACCGCGCCATCGAACGCACCCTTGTGCTGGGCCAGGGCGTCGATAAAGCAGTTGGCGGTGGAGCCGGTGCCGACGCCGATGATGCTCTTGTCGTCGAGTTTCGGAAGGATGAAGTCGACGGCGGCCTGGGCTACGGCCTGTTTGAGTTGATCCTGGGTCATGCGGGCTCCGGAAGCGGGCAAGGTAAGAACGGAAAGGCCGGCATTATAGCCGCAAGCCGGGCTAAAACCTCTGGATTCGTGTGGTCGTGCGCCCAAAAGCCGGGTTAGACTCGTTGGTCCCGCCCAATCGCCAGTGATGCTTTCCGATGCTCGAACAGTACGTCAAGAAGATCCTCACCTCGCGCGTTTATGACGTTGCCGTAGAAACCCCGCTGCAGAACGCTCGCCAGCTCTCCGAGCGGCTGGGCAACGACATCTGGCTCAAGCGCGAAGACTTGCAGCCGGTGTTCTCGTTCAAGATTCGCGGCGCCTACAACAAGCTGACCCAGTTGAGCGACGAAGAACGCGCCCGTGGCGTGGTCACCGCGTCGGCGGGCAACCATGCGCAGGGCCTGGCCCTGGCGGCGAAAGTGCTGGGCGTGAAAGCGACCATCGTGATGCCCAAGACCACCCCGGAAATCAAGGTCGAAGGCGTGCGTTCCCGTGGCGGCAAAGTGGTGCTGCACGGGGATTCGTTCCCGGAAGCCCTGGCCTACTCGCTGAAACTGGTCGATGAAAAAGGCTACGTCTACATCCACCCGTACGACGATCCGCACACCATTGCCGGGCAGGGCACCGTGGCGATGGAAATCCTGCGCCAGCACCCGCAGCCACTGGACGCGATCTTCGTGCCGGTGGGCGGCGGCGGCCTGATCGCCGGCATCGCGGCCTACGTGAAATACCTACGGCCGGACATCAAGGTCATCGGCGTCGAGCCCGACGACTCCAACTGCCTGCAGGCAGCGATGGCGGCGGGCGAACGCGTGGTACTGCCGACCGTGGGCATCTTCGCCGACGGCGTGGCGGTGGCGCAGATCGGCCAGCACACCTTCGATATCTGCAAGGATTACGTTGATGAGGTGATCACCGTCAGCACCGACGAGATCTGCGCGGCGATCAAGGACATCTACGACGACACCCGCTCGATCACCGAGCCGGCTGGCGCCCTCGGCGTGGCCGGGATCAAGAAGTACGTCGAACAGCGCGGCGTCAGCGGCAAGACTTTCGTCGCCATCGATTCCGGGGCCAACGTCAACTTCGACCGCTTGCGCCACGTTGCCGAGCGCGCCGAGCTGGGCGAGGGCCGCGAAGCGATCATCGCCGTGACCATTCCGGAGAAGGCCGGCAGCTTCAAGGCGTTCTGCGAAGCCATCGGCAAGCGCCAGATCACTGAATTCAACTACCGCTACAACACCGGCAGCGAAGCGCACATCTTCGTCGGCGTGCAGACTCACCCGGAAAACGATCCGCGCAGCGCACTGCTGGCGAGCCTGACCGAGCAAGGTTTCCCGGTACTCGACCTCACCGACAACGAACTGGCCAAGCTGCACATCCGTCACATGGTCGGCGGGCGTGCGGCGCAGGTGGTCGATGAAGTGGTGCTGCGCTTCGAGTTCCCGGAGCGTCCGGGCGCGCTGTTCAACTTCCTCAACAAGCTCGGCGGGCGCTGGAACATCTCGATGTTCCACTACCGCAACCACGGCGCGGCGGACGGTCGTGTGGTCGCCGGCCTGCAGGTGCCTCACGACGAGCGACATCTGGTTCCCGCAGCACTGGCGGAAATCGGCTACCCGTACTGGGACGAAAGCGACAACCCGGCCTATCAGCTGTTTCTTGGCTGAGCGGCTACGCTGATGGGCAGGCCATAAGGAAATTCGACAATGGAAACGTTAACTGCCCTGAAAACGGCGCACATGGTCGCTACCGTGGTTTTGCTGGCGAGTGCGCTGGGGCTGGGCGTCTGGGTTTTGCTGGCCCGGCGCAAGGGTGATGCGACGGCGGGCAGCCGCACCTTGCAGCGGCCACGGGTGTTCGTCTGGCTGCTGATGGGCCTGGCGCTGCTGAGCATGCCGTTCACCGGCTGGTGGATGGTGCATCTGGTGGGCTGGCCGTTGGGGCAGACGTGGATTCTGGCCTCCAGCGTGCTGTACACCGTGGCGGCGCTGGCGTGGTTCTGGCTGCTGGTGCGCTTGAACCGCTTGCGCAAGACGCCGGGCGGTGTGGGCAGGTTCAGCTTTGCCCTGGCGCTGTTCAGTTTTGTCTGCTTTGTCGCGATTGCCGGGTTGATGGGCGCCAAGCCGGTTTAAAGCCCGGCGCCCGATCTCGAGATCAATCGCGCAGCGAGATGACCGACCAGCCACGCTTCTCGGCTTCGGCCCGCAGATTCGGATCCGGATCAACAGCGACCGGATTCACCACCTGCTCCAGCAGCGGCAAGTCGTTCATCGAGTCGCTGTAGAAGTAGCTGTCTTCCAGCGAATGCCCGGTCTCTTCCAGCCAGCGGTTCAGGCGCGTCACCTTGCCTTCGCGGAAGCACGGCACGTCGGTGCTGCGCCCGGTGTAGCGGCCGTCCTGCATCTCGCACTCGGTGGCGATCAGGGTTTCAACGCCCAGGCGCACGGCGATCGGTGCGGTGACGAAACGGTTGGTGGCGGTGATGATCACCAGTTTGTCGCCGGCGTCGCGGTGCTTTTTCAGCAGCTCGACCGCTTTTGGCAGCATCAGTGGCTCGATGCAGTCGCGCATGAAATCGCTGTGCCATTGCTCGAGCACGGCCATGTCGGTGCGGCCGAGGATTTCCAGGCAGAAGTTCAGGTACGCGGCGTTATCCAGTTTGCCCGCCAGGTAATCCTGGTAGAACTCGTCGTTGCGCGCCTTGTAGGCGATCGGGTCGAGGAAGCCGCGTTCACACAGATAGTCGCCCCAGGCGTGATCGCTGTCGCCGCCCAGAAGGGTGTTGTCCAAATCGAATAAAGCCAGGCGCATTGCAGTTACCCGCTGAAAAGTCAGTAAAAAGGCCACAAGAATACGGTCTTTTCACAAGAGTGCACATAAGCTCGGAACCTTCGTTGCCGCCTTCACAAGCTTTGTGGAACAATGCGGCGACATGCGTTTGCGAGGTTGTTGCCGTGATCGACCCCGATGGTTTCCGTCCTAATGTCGGGATCATTCTGACGAATGACGCCGGACAGGTGCTATGGGCTCGCCGTATCAATCAAGATGCCTGGCAGTTTCCACAGGGAGGAATCAATCCCGAGGAGACGCCGGAAGACGCCTTGTACCGCGAGTTGAACGAAGAAGTGGGCCTGGAACGCGAAGATGTTGAAATTCTCGCCTGTACCCGGGGCTGGTTGCGCTATCGTTTGCCGCAACGTCTGGTGCGAACCCACAGCCAACCGCTGTGCATCGGCCAGAAACAGAAGTGGTTTCTCCTGCGCCTGATCTCCAACGAGCAGCGGGTGCGGATGGATTTGACCGGTAAACCGGAGTTCGATGGCTGGCGCTGGGTCAGCTATTGGTATCCGCTGGGCCAGGTGGTGACATTCAAGCGCGAGGTGTATCGCCGCGCTCTCAAAGAGCTTGCCCCGCGCCTTTTAGCGCGCGACTGACGACGGAGTTCGACCCCGAGCCATGCTCAATACGCTGCGCAAGATCGTCCAGGAAGTTAACTCCGCCAAGGATCTCAAGGCGGCGTTGGGGATTATTGTGTTGCGCGTCAAAGAGGCCATGGGCAGCCAGGTCTGCTCGGTCTATCTGCTTGATCCCGAGACCAACCGCTTCGTCCTGATGGCCACCGAGGGCTTGAACAAGCGCTCGATCGGCAAGGTCAGCATGGCACCCAACGAAGGTCTGGTCGGCCTGGTCGGCACGCGTGAAGAACCCCTGAACCTCGAAAACGCCGCGGATCACCCGCGCTACCGCTACTTCGCCGAGACCGGCGAGGAGCGCTACGCCTCGTTCCTCGGGGCGCCGATCATTCACCACCGCCGCGTCGTCGGCGTGTTGGTCATCCAGCAGAAAGAACGCCGCCAGTTCGATGAAGGTGAAGAAGCCTTCCTCGTGACCATGAGCGCGCAGCTCGCCGGTGTAATCGCCCATGCCGAGGCCACCGGTTCGATCCGTGGCCTGGGCCGTCAGGGCAAGGGCATCCAGGAAGCCAAGTTCGTCGGTGTTCCGGGCTCGCCGGGTGCGGCGGTCGGTACGGCGGTGGTCATGCTGCCGCCAGCCGACCTCGATGTCGTGCCGGACAAGTCTGTCGACGACATCGATGCCGAAATAAAACTGTTCAAGAAGGCGCTTGAAGGCGTGCGCGCCGACATGCGCAACCTGTCGACCAAACTGGCCACCCAGTTGCGTCCCGAAGAACGCGCGTTGTTCGACGTGTACCAGATGATGCTCGACGACGCGTCCCTCGGGAACGAAGTCAAAACCGTGATCAAGACGGGTCAGTGGGCCCAGGGCGCGCTGCGTCAGGTGGTGACCGACCACGTCAATCGTTTCGAATTGATGGACGATGAATACCTGCGTGAGCGGGCGTCGGATGTGCGTGACCTCGGTCGCCGTCTGCTGGCCTACCTGCAGGAAGACCGCACGACCAACATGGTTTTCCCCGACAACACCATCCTGGTCAGTGAAGAGCTGACCGCCACCCAGCTCGGTGAAGTGCCGGAAGGCAAGCTGGTGGGGTTGGTCTCGGTACTGGGTTCGGGTAACTCCCACGTCGCGATCCTGGCCCGGGCCATGGGTATTCCGACGGTGATGGGTGTCGTCGACTTGCCGTACGCCAAGGTCGATGGCATCCCGATGATCGTCGACGGGATCAAGGGCGAAATCTACACCAACCCGAGTGAAGTGCTGATCAAGCAATTCGCCGACGTGGTGGAAGAAGAGAAGCAACTGGCGCTGGGCCTCGATACCCTGCGCGACTTGCCGTGTGTGACCCTCGACGGTCACCGCATGCCGCTGTGGGTCAACACCGGCCTGCTGGCGGACGTGGCGCGGGCGCAGAAGCGTGGTGCCGAAGGTGTCGGTCTGTACCGCACCGAAGTGCCGTTCATGATCAACCAGCGCTTCCCGAGCGAGAAGGAACAACTGGCGATCTATCGCGAGCAGCTCGCCGCGTTCCACCCGCAACCGGTGACCATGCGTACGCTGGACATCGGCGGTGACAAGGCGCTGTCGTACTTCCCGATCAAGGAAGACAACCCGTTCCTTGGCTGGCGCGGGATCCGCGTCACCCTCGACCACCCGGAAATCTTCCTGGTGCAGACCCGTGCGATGCTCAAGGCCAGCGAAGGCCTGAACAACCTGCGGATCCTGTTGCCGATGATCTCCGGCATCCACGAGCTCGAAGAAGCGTTGCACCTGATCCACCGGGCCTGGGGCGAAGTGCGCGACGAAGGCACCGATGTGCCGATGCCGCCGGTGGGCGTGATGATCGAGATTCCGGCGGCGGTCTACCAGACCAGAGAGCTGGCGCGGATGGTGGACTTTCTGTCGGTGGGTTCCAACGACCTCACCCAGTATCTGCTGGCCGTGGACCGCAACAACCCGCGTGTGGCCGACCTCTACGACTACCTGCACCCGGCGGTGCTGCAAGCCTTGCAGATCGTCGTGCGCGACGCCCATGCCGAAGGCAAGCCGGTGAGCATCTGCGGCGAGATGGCCGGTGACCCGGCGGCAGCGGTGCTGTTGATGGCGATGGGCTTCGACAGCCTGTCGATGAACGCCACCAACCTGCCGAAGGTGAAGTGGATGCTGCGTCAGATCAACCTGAGCAAGGCCAAGGATCTGCTGGCGGAACTGATGACCATCGACAACCCGCAAGTTATCCACAGCTCGCTGCAACTGGCGCTGAAGAGTCTCGGGTTATCGCGGATGGTCAAACCGCTCTGAACAAAAGATCGCAGCCTTCGGGCTGCGATTTTCAGAGATTGATCTCCACTTCCCCCAGATGCCCGCCGTACGGCCCGAAACTGCGTTCCACCATCCGCCGCGTCCCGTCCGCCTGCACGATCAGCGCCGTACTCGCCCGCGTTCCGTAGCTCTGGCTGGCAATGAACACACTCGACAGCAGCGATTCGGTCGCCAGCCCCACGCCGGTATCCGGCAGCTCGGCGAAAGGTGCCGTCTGCGCATCCCCCAGCAACGCGAGCAATTGCTTGGGCTGCGGATCATCCAGCACCGCACTCAATGCCGCCTTGGCCTTGAGCAGTTTCGGCCACGGTGTATCCAGCCCCGCGTTTGAAAGTCCATAAATGCCCGGCTGCAACATCACCGGTTCCGAAGACCGGGCGTTGAAATGCCACATCTCGTGGGCATTGCCCAGCAGCAGATTGAACCCGGCATATTCCGGCGAACGGGCGACAACGTCGGACAAATAGTCATCGATCGACAGGTTTCCGGTCAGAAACCCCGCCACCAGTTCACCCCGGGAACGCCGGGCCGGAGGCTGATGCGGATCGCGGATATTGGTCAGCGCGGCAAAGCGGCCGCTGGCGCCGAGGCCGAGCCAGGTGCCGCCGGCCTCCAGATCCCGTCCGGCATGAACCTGCGGCGACTCGGGCCACTGGGCCAGCGGCAGGCTGGGCCGGGCGTAGAATTCGTCACGGTTGGCCGCGACGATCAGCGGCTGGGCATGCCCGGGCCGCCAGGCGAAAACAATCAGGCACATAAGGTGGTCCTTGTGTGTTTTTTGCCCACTCTACGCAGACATCGTCCGTGCATCCATCGCCAGTGGAGCCGAAGGCCATGCATCCGTTACCATGCCGCTCCGGTTTTGGGATGCGCCTCTGGAGGCAGTCATGGAATTTCTGCTCTATCTGGCGCTGGGTGCCTGTGCAGGCGTACTGGCGGGGCTGTTCGGGGTTGGCGGCGGGATCATCATCGTCCCGGTGCTGGTTTTCAGTTTCACCTTGCAGGGCTTCGATCCGTCGATCCTGACCCACCTGGCCGTCGGCACGTCGCTGGCGACGATCATCTTCACCTCGGTCAATGCCGTGCGTGAGCATCATCGGCGCGGGGCGGTGCGCTGGCCGATTTTCGCCTGGATGACCGTCGGGATCCTGCTCGGTGCCGGTTTCGGTGCGCTGACCGCTGAAGCGATCTCCGGGCCCAACCTGCAGAAGATCATCGGTGTGTTCGCCCTGGTGATCGCGGCGCAGCTGGCACTGGACGTCAAACCCAAGGCCAGTCGAACGGTGCCGGGCAAATTCGGTCTGACCGTGGCCGGCAGTGTGATCGGCTGGGCGTCGGCGATTTTCGGCATTGGCGGCGGCTCGCTGACCGTGCCGTTCCTGACCTGGCGCAGCGTGCCGATGCAGCAGGCCGTGGCGACTTCGTCGGCCTGTGGCCTGCCGATCGCCTTGGCAAGTGCAATAAGTTTCATGATTCTGGGCTGGCATGATCCGTTGCTGCCGGCCCATAGTCTCGGGTTTGTGTATCTGCCGGCGCTGCTGGGCATTGCGCTGACCAGCATGGTGTTCGCCCGGATCGGCGCGCGGCTGGCGCACAAGTTGTCGCCGAAGTTGCTGAAACGGCTGTTCGCCGCTTTGCTGTTCTGCGTGGGGCTGAGCTTTCTGTTCTGAGGCGTCTGTTCCGAGCAGGCCACAATCCTGGCTTAATCCTGAGGTGGCAGCGTCGCCCGGGAATTTTGAAGATTTGAACTCTAACGAGGAGTCGCAATGCTGCCTTACCCGCAGATCGACCCGGTGGCCCTGGCCATCGGTCCGCTGAAAATCCATTGGTACGGCCTGATGTATCTGGTCGGCATCGGCGGTGCGTGGCTGCTGGCGTCGCGCCGGCTCAACCGTTTCGACCCGACCTGGACCAAGGAAAAACTCTCCGACCTGGTGTTCTGGCTGTCGATGGGGGTGATTGTCGGCGGGCGACTGGGCTATGTGCTGTTCTACGATCTGAGCGCCTACATCGCCAACCCGACGCTGATTTTCGAAGTGTGGAAGGGCGGCATGTCGTTCCACGGCGGCTTCATCGGCGTGATGCTGGCGGCGTTGTGGTTCGGCAAGCGTAACGGCAAGTCGTTCTTTCAGCTGATGGACTTCGTGGCGCCGATGGTGCCGATCGGTCTGGGCGCCGGGCGTATCGGCAACTTCATCAACGCCGAGCTGTGGGGCAAGGCCACCGACGTGCCGTGGGCCATGGTGTTCCCGCCGTTCAGCGACCCGGCGCAACTGCCGCGTCACCCGTCGCAGCTGTATCAGTTCGCGCTCGAAGGCGTGGCACTGTTCCTGATCCTCTGGCTGTTCTCGCGCAAGCCGCGCCCAACCATGGCGGTCTCGGGCATGTTCGCTCTGTTCTATGGCATCTTCCGTTTCATCGTCGAATTCGTCCGCGTGCCGGACGCGCAATTGGGCTACCTGGCCTGGAACTGGCTGACCATGGGTCAGATCCTCTGCGTACCGATGATCATCGGCGGGCTGTTCCTGATCTGGCTGGCCTACCGCCGTGCCCCGTCGGCGCCGGTTGCACCGACAGCTTAAATATTCGAACCCCGGCGCAGTTGGCCGGGGCTCAAGGACACAGGTAACTCATGAAGCAATATCTCGATCTGGTGTCGCACGTCATCAACAACGGCACCAAACAGGCCAACCGTACCGGCGTGAACACCATCAGCTTTCCGGGCGCGATGCTGCGCTTCGATCTGCAGGAAGGTTTCCCGGCGATCACCACCCGCAAGATGGCCTTCAAATCGGCCATCGGCGAGATGTGCGGCTTTCTGCGTGGCGTGAACAACGCCGCCGAATTCCGTGCGCTGGGCTGCAAGGTCTGGGATCAGAACGCCAACGAAAACGCCCAGTGGCTGGCCAACCCGTTCCGCCAGGGCGAAGACGACCTCGGCGAAATCTACGGCGTGCAATGGCGCAAATGGCCGGCGTACAAGCAGATCCCGCTGAGCAACACCGCCGCCATCGAACAAACCCTGAGCAACGGCTACAAGCAGATTGCCCAGGGCGAAGAAGACGGCCAGGCCTACGTGGTGCTGTACAAAGCCATCGATCAGGTGCGCCAGTGCGTCGACACGATCATCAAGGACCCGGGCAGCCGCCGCATCCTGTTCCACGGCTGGAACTGCGCCCAGCTCGATGAAATGGCTCTGCCGCCGTGCCACCTGCTGTACCAGTTCCACCCGAATGTCGAGACCAAAGAGATTTCTTTGACCCTCTACATCCGCTCCAACGACCTGGGTCTGGGCACGCCGTTCAACCTCACCGAAGGCGCTGCGCTGCTGAGCCTGATCGGTCGCCTGACCGGCTACACGCCGCGCTGGTTCACCTATTTCATCGGTGACGCCCACGTTTACGAAAACCACCTCGACATGCTCAACGAACAGCTCAAGCGCGAGCCGTTCGCCATGCCGAAGCTGAAGATTTCGGATCGTGTGCCGGAGTTTGCCAAGACGGGCGTGTACCAGCCGGAATGGCTGGAGCTGGTGGAACCGAGCGACTTCTCGCTGGAAGGCTACGAGCACCATGCACCGATGACTGCGCCGATGGCGGTCTGATGCACGAGTGACAAAACACTGAGGGAGCCAGATGGCTCCCTCAGTCGTTTCCGGGGTTCTTAATGGCCGTGACTGCGGCCCACGTGGGAATGCTCGACCTCCGTCGCCACAACCCCGCCACTCACCTCCAGCCGTTGCAAGATCCCGCATTGATCCGCTTCCGGCCCTTCGCCACAACGCTGGCGCAGGTCGAGCAGTTGCGTCTGCAACGCCAGCAACCCGTCGATCCGCGCCTTGACGTGCTGGATGTGCTCGTCGATCAGCGCATTCACGCTTTCGCACTGATCCTGCGGGCTGTCGCGCAAGGCGAGCAGGCTGCGGATTTCTTCGAGGGTCATGTCGAGGGTGCGGCAGTTGCGGATAAAGGTCAGGCGTTCGGCGTGGGCCTGGGTGTAGACGCGGTAGTTGCCGTCGCTGCGAGCTGGCTCCGGCAGCAGGTTTTCGCGCTCGTAGTAGCGGATGGTTTCCACGGCGCAATCGGTCTGTTTCGCCAGTTCTCCGATCTTCATGACGGCAATCTCCAAAAGGGTGCTTGACCCTATAGTGGCTACAGGGTCTTTACTTGGCAACAGGCACCTTCATGGACGCGACCAATGAGCGATTCCCAGCACACCCACAAATCCCACGCGGGACACGACCACAGCCACAAATTGCAGCCTGTGCATAAACACGACCACGGCGCTGATTCCTGCTGTGCATCAAAAGCCGCAGCCCCGTCGCTGATTCAACTTAGCGAGGCGAAAAGCGCCGACGCCCGGTTGAGCAGTTTCCGTATCGAAGCGATGGATTGCCCGACCGAACAGACGCTGATCCAGAACAAGCTCGGCAAACTGGCCGGGATCCAGCAGCTGGAATTCAACCTGATCAACCGCGTGCTCGGCGTGACTCACAGCCTGCCGGACACCGCGCCGATCATCGACGCGATCAAATCCCTCGGCATGCAGGCCGAGCCACTGGAAGCGGGCGTTGATGCCCCGGCCGCCGCCCCGGTGAAAAAACACTGGTGGCCACTGGCGCTGTCCGGCGTCGGTGCGCTCGCTGCCGAAGTGATCCACTTCACCAGCACTGCCCCGACCTGGGTGGTGGCGATCATCGCGCTGATCTCGATCCTCAGCGGCGGCCTGACCACCTACAAGAAGGGCTGGATCGCCCTGAAGAACCGCAACCTCAACATCAACGCCCTGATGAGCATCGCCGTGACCGGCGCCGTGTTGATCGGCCAGTGGCCGGAAGCGGCGATGGTGATGTTCCTGTTCACCGTGGCCGAGCTGATCGAAGCACGCTCGCTGGACCGCGCGCGCAACGCCATCAGTGGTCTGATGCAGATGACGCCAGAACAGGCAACTGTGTTGCAGGCGGACGGCAACTGGGTCGAACTGGATGTGAAAAGCATCGATCTCGGCGCCCGTGTGCGAGTGAAGCCCGGTGAGCGTATTGCGCTGGACGGTGAAGTCGTCAGCGGCAGCTCGACCATCGATCAGGCGCCGATCACCGGTGAAAGCCTGCCGGTGGAAAAAACTGTCGGTGACAAAGTGTTCGCCGGCACCATCAACCAGGCCGGTTCGCTGGAATACACAGTGACCGCAGCGGCGAACAATTCCACCCTGGCGCGGATCATCCACGCCGTGGAACAGGCGCAAGGCGCGCGGGCGCCGACTCAGCGCTTCGTCGATCAGTTCTCGAAAATCTACACCCCGGTGGTCTTTGTTCTGGCCCTGGCCGTGGCGATCATCCCGCCGCTGTTCATGGGCGCTGCATGGTTCGACTGGATCTACCGCGCTTTGGTGCTGCTGGTGGTCGCGTGCCCGTGCGCACTGGTGATTTCCACCCCGGTGACCATCGTCAGCGGCCTCGCCGCAGCGGCGCGCAAAGGCATTCTGGTCAAGGGCGGCGTGTACCTGGAGGGTGGTTTCAAGCTCGACTATCTGGCCCTCGACAAGACCGGCACCATCACCCACGGCAAACCGGTGCAGACCGATTACCTGTCCCTCGACCCGACAGCCGACGCCACAGCCCCGGCCATTGCCGCCGCGCTGGCCGGGCGTTCCGATCACCCGGTGTCGCTGGCCATCGCCAATGCGGCTGTGGATAAAGGGTTCGCGCCGCTGGTTGTGGGTAACTTCGAAGCCCTGGCCGGGCGCGGTGTGAAAGGTGAGGTCAACGGGCAGGCCTACCATTTGGGCAATCACCGACTGGTGGAAGAACTGGGCCTGTGCTCGCCGCAACTGGAAGAAAAGCTGTTCGCGCTGGAGAAACAGGGCAAGTCCGTGGTGTTGCTGCTCGACCGTTCCGGCCCGCTGGCGCTGTTTGCCGTGGCCGACACCGTCAAGGAAACCAGCCGCGAGGCGATCCGCCAGTTGCACGATCTGGGCGTGAAAACCCTGATGCTGACCGGCGACAACGTCCACACCGCGCAGGCGATTGCGGCGCAGGTCGGGATCGATCAGGCCAAAGGCGACTTGTTGCCGACCGACAAACTGCAAGCCATCGAAGACCTGTATGCGCAGGGCCGTCGGGTCGGCATGGTCGGCGACGGCATCAACGATGCGCCGGCACTGGCGCGGGCCGAGATCGGTTTTGCGATGGCAGCGGCCGGTACAGATACGGCGATTGAAACCGCCGATGTCGCCCTGATGGACGACGATCTGCGCAAGATTCCGGCCTTTATCAGCCTGTCCCGCAACACGGCCAGCATCCTGAAACAGAACATTGCGTTGGCATTGGTGATCAAGGCTATCTTTCTTGGGGTAACCTTCGCCGGGCTCGCCACCATGTGGATGGCGGTGTTTGCCGACATGGGCGTAAGCCTGCTGGTGGTGTTCAACGGTTTGCGCCTGCTGCGCAAATAGAGGAAGAGGGACAGTTGTGCTGAGTGCCGAGCTGAAAGCGTTTTACATGGTGGCCCGCCTGGGCAGCATCACGCTGGCGGCGAAAAAGCTCGGCCTCAGCCAACCGACCGTGACCACCCAGATCCGCAATCTGGAAAGCCAGTATTCGGTGGAACTGTTCTACCGTGGTGGCCGGCGCCTGAGTGTCAGCGACGAAGGCGCGCGGCTGTTACCGATGGTCAAGGCGCTGTTGCAGCAGGAGGCCGATATCGAATTCTTCCTGCGCAACAGCGGCCAGGTGCAGGGCACGCTGCGCATCGCCGCCACGGCGCCGTATTACATCCTCGATCTGGTGAAGACCTTTCGCGAGCGCCTGCCGCAGGTGGAGGTGTCGGTGGAAATCGGCAATTCACAGCAAGTGCTGGAAGCGCTGGAGGATTACCGGGTGGATGTCGCGGCCTCGTCGCAGTTGCTCGACGATGCGCGGCTGATCCGCCGGGTGCTCGGCAGCGATCCGCTGGTGCTGGCGGTGCATCGCAATCACCCGCTGGCGACGCACGACCATGTGACGCTGAACGCGCTGGCCGGGCATACCCTGTTGATGCGTGAACCGGGCTCGACCACCCGTCGCCTGACCGAAGAGTTGCTGGCCGGCGCGGGAGTCAGTTTCGGGCCGTTGCTGGAGATCGGCAGCCGCGAATCGATCCGCGAAGCGGTGCTGCGCAACATCGGCATCAGCATCATCGCCCGTCAGGAAGTGCCGCACGATCCGCAGTTGCGGGTGCTGACCCTGGAGAATGCACCGCAGATTCCTGAATATCTCTACTGTCTCAAGGAACGCAAGAACGCCCGGTTGCCGGCAGCGTTTCTCGGGCTGGCGCAGGAAATGTCTCCGGCCTGATCAACCCAAATCCCTGAATACCACTATCGGTCGTTTTTGCCTTGTTGCCATATGACCGACGCATTACAACTCTAGGATTCGTCTCATCTGCTTGATGAGGCCTGTCCATGAACCCTGCAATCGCAACTGCCCTGACCAACCCCGGCGCCCCGATGAAAGTGCGCGGCGTGCAGAAGCGCTTCGGCGCCTTCACGGCGCTGGATAACGTCTCCCTCGATGTCGCGGCCGGTGAGCTGGTGTGTCTGCTCGGCCCGTCGGGTTGCGGCAAGACCACGCTGCTGCGTTGCATCGCCGGTCTGGAGAAGCAGGACAGCGGCGAGTTGTACCTCGGCGATCGCGACGTTTCCCACCTCGCGCCGCAGGCCCGGGACTACGGCATCCTGTTCCAGTCCTACGCGCTGTTTCCCAATCTGACCGTCGAAGCGAATATTGCCTACGGCCTCGCCGGCAGTGGTCGCGATGAAGTGCGCCGTCGTGTCGGTCAGATGCTGGAGCTGGTCGGCCTCAGCGGCAGTGAGAAAAAGTACCCGGGCCAGTTGTCCGGCGGCCAGCAGCAGCGTGTGGCGCTGGCCCGTGCCTTGGCGCCGGCGCCGTCGCTGCTGTTGCTCGACGAACCGATGTCGGCCCTCGATGCCCGGGTCCGCGAGCATCTGTGCACCGAGCTGCGCCAACTGCAACGCAACCTCGGCATCACCACCCTGATGGTCACCCACAATCAGGACGAAGCCATGCTGATGGCCGACCGCATCGCCGTGATGAACAACGGCAAGGTCGAGCAGTACGCCACCCCGCAGGAAATCTACAACCGCCCGGCCACGCCGTTCGTGGCCGAGTTTGTCGGCCAGGGCAACTGGCTGCCGTTCCAGCGCAGCAGCGACAGCCACGCCAAGGTCGGCGGGATGAACCTGCGCCTGGCCGACGGCAGCGTCCATAGCCCGTCGGGCCGACTGTTCTGCCGCCCGGAAGCGATCAACGTCAATCCGCTGGTGCATGAGGAAAACCTGTTCCCGGCCAAGGTCCGCGAGATCACTTTCCTCGGCAACCGCTGCCGCATGAGCTTCGAACTCGATCAATTGCCCGGCCACGCCTTGCTCGCCGAACTGGCGCCTGAAGCCATGCCGCGCCTCGGCGCCCAGCAGATCATGGTCGCCTTGCCGCCACGCAGCCTGCAGGTGTTTGCCTGATGAACAGCAACCTCGCACTGCCGCTACCGCAAAAGCAGGCGCGGCAGGTGTCCGGGGCCGAGGTCGGTGACCGGATCTTCGTCCACGGCGGCAAACTCCTGCTGCTGGTGCTGCTCGGTGTGGCGGTGCTGTTGCCATTGCTGGCGATCTTCTGGCGCGGTTTCAGCAGCGAAGCCGGGCAGGGCGGTGGCTGGCTCGCCGCGAAGGAGCTGGTGACCAGCGACAATTTCCACTGGCTGCTCGGTAACAGCCTGAAAGTTTCCCTCAGCGTGGCGGCGATCGTCGTACCGCTGGCCTACCTGTTTGCCTACGCCTTGCAACGCACATTGATTCCGGCAAAAGGCATCTGGCGCGGGATTTCCCTGCTGCCGCTGATGGCTCCATCGATGCTGCCGGGGATTGCGCTGGTCTATCTGTTCGGCAATCAGGGCATGTTGCGCGGGCTGCTGTCGGACAACATCTACGGCTTCTGGGGGATTGTTCTGGGTGAGGTGATCTACACCTTCCCACACGCCTTGATGATTTTGCTGTCAGCCCTGTCGCTGGCGGATGCGCGACTGTTCGACGCTGCGTCGAGCATGGGCGCCAGTCCTGCGAAAGCCTTTCGCAGCATTACGTGGCCGGCGACTCGCCAGGCCGTGTTCGCCGCGTTCTGTCTGGTGTTCACCCTGACCATCACCGATTTCGGTGTGCCGGTGGTGGTCGGTGGCGACTATCAAGTGCTGGCGCTGGAAGCCTACAAAGCGGTGGTCGGCCAACAACAATTCGGTCGCGGCGCCTTGATCGGCATGGTTCTGCTGCTGCCGGCACTGTTCAGCTTCGGTGTCGATGCCTGGCTGCGTCGTCGTCACGGCGACTCCATGAGCGGCCGCGCCCAGGTGTTCAAACCGGCGCCGTCGAAGAAGCGCGACGCCTGTTATCTGGCCATCGTCCTGCTGATCAGCGCGGCGTTGCTGCTGGTGTTCGGCATGGCGGTGTTCTCGTCGCTGGTGAAGTTCTGGCCGTACAACCTGTCGCTGTCGCTCAACCACTACCAGTTCAACGAAACCGCCGGCGGTGGCTGGCTGGCCTACGGCAACAGTTTGAAGATGGCGCTGGGCACGGCGTTGATCGGTAGCGTGCTGATCTTCACCGGCGCCTACCTGATGGAAAAGACCCGCAGCCAGCGCGGGCTGAATCTGACGCTGCGCATGCTCAGTTTCGTACCGATGGCGGTGCCGGGCCTGGTGCTGGGTCTGGGTTATGTCTTCTTCTTCAACCTCACCGGCAACCCGCTGCACGTGTTGTACGGGACCATGACCCTGCTGATCGTCTGCACCATTGCTCACTATCTGACCACTGCGCAGATGACCGCCACCACCGCGTTGCGTCAACTCGATGCCGAATTCGAAGCCGCCGCGCTGTCGCTCAAGGCGCCTCTCTACCGGCATTACCTGCGGGTCACCGTGCCGATCTGCCTGCCGGCGCTGCTGGACATCGTGCGCTACCTGTTCGTCTCGGCGATGACCACCGTTTCCGCCGCAATCTTCCTCTACAGCCCCGACACCATCCTCGCGGCGGTGGCGGTGCTGAACATGGATGACGCCGGCAACGTCGGCGGCGCGGCGGCGATGTCGACCCTGATTCTGTTCACCTCGGCGGGCGTGTCCTTGCTGCTGGCGTGGGCTTCGCGCGGCTTGCTGCGCCGTTCCCAGGCCTGGCGGCAAACGGCGCCCGGTCACTGATTCCAACCCCGTTCAACTCACCTACAGGAAAACGATCATGTTCAAGCCTATGGCCCTGGCCGCTGCTGTGCTCGCTACTTTCAGCCTGAATGCCTTCGCGGCAAAAACCGAGTTGACGGTGTACACCGCCCTCGAAGCCGAACAGCTGACCGCCTACAAGGCTGCGTTCGAAAAAGCCAACCCGGACGTCGAGATCAAGTGGGTACGCGACTCCACCGGGATCATCACCGCCAAACTGCTGGCCGAAAAAGAGCGTCCACAGGCTGACGCGGTGTGGGGCCTGGCGGCGTCGAGCCTGGCGATCCTCGACCAGCAAGGCATGCTGCAAAGCTATGCGCCGAAGGACCTGGGCAAGATCGGCGCAAACTACCGCGACGCCGCCAACCCGCCAGCCTGGGTCGGTATGGACGTCTGGGCCGCGACCATCTGCTTCAACACCGTCGAGGCCGAGAAGCAGGGCCTGACCAAACCGGTGAGCTGGCAGGACCTGACCAAGCCTGAGTACAAAGGCAAGATCGTGATGCCGAACCCGGCCTCGTCCGGCACCGGTTTTCTCGACGTCAGCGCCTGGCTGCAAACCTTCGGCGAGAAACAGGGCTGGGCCTACATGGACGGTCTGCACCAGAACATCGGCCAATACGTTCACTCCGGTTCCAAGCCTTGCAAACTGGCGGCGGCGGGCGAATTCCCGATCGGGATTTCCTTCGAGTACCCGGCCGTTCAGCTGAAGCGCCAGGGCGCGCCACTGGACATCATCCTGCCGAAGGAAGGCCTTGGCTGGGAGATCGAAGCGACTGCCGTGATCAAAGGTACGCCGCATGAAGAGGCTGCGAAGAAACTGGCCGACTTCTCCGCCAGCGCCCCGGCGATGGATCTGTACAAGGAAAACTTCGCCGTCCTCGCCCAGCCGGGCATTGCCAAGCCGCAGACCGAACTGCCGGCCGACTACGAGCAGCGCCTGATCAAGAACGACTTTGCCTGGGCCTCGAAGAACCGCGACGAGATCCTGACCGAATGGCGCAAGCGCTATGACGGCAAGTCCGAAAAAGTCGCTGCCAAGTAAGATCTTCATCGACTGACAGGGCCCCATCGCTGGCAAGCCAGCTCCCACAGATTTGGCGGTGCTCACACAATGTGTGTTTCACACCGGCCAATGTGGGAGCTGCGGTTCGACGATTCGACTTGCCAGCGATGGCGGTCTCGCATTCAGAGCACTTCTCAATGACACAACACAAAGACTTGCTGATTGTAGGCGCCGGCATCCTGGGCCTGTCCCACGCTTATGCCGCCGCCAGACGCGGTCTCAAAGTCACGGTTTTCGAGCGCACCGCCACGCCAATCGGCGCCTCGGTACGCAACTTCGGCCAGGCCCTGGTCACCGGCCAGCCACCGGGCCCGATGCTCGAACTGGCCAAGGCCAGCCGCGAAATCTGGGGCCAGTGGGCGCAGCTCGCCGGCCTGCAACTCAAGCGCAACGGCTCGTACCTGTTCGCCCGCACCGAGGCCGAAGAACATTTGCTCGAAGCCTTCTGCGCCGGTCGCGCCGTTGAGCACGACTACCGCGTCGAATTGCTGCGCGGTGCCGCGCTGCGTGATCTGTACGGCGGCCAGTTCAGCCATCACCGCGCCGCACTGCACGGCATGGACGATCAACAGCTGTATTCCCGGGAAGCGATTCCGGCGCTGATCGAATACCTGCGCCGCGAACTCGGCGTCGAGTTTCACTTCTCGACGCTGGTACGCGATGTCGAACCGGGGAACCTGCACAGCACCGCCGGGATCTTCACCGCCGAGCAGATCATCGTCTGCTCCGGCCACGATTATCAGACCCTGCTGGCCGAGCCGATTGCCGCCCTCGACCCGCAGATCTGCCGCCTGCAAATGCTCCGCGCCCGGCCGCAGATTGACCTGAACCTGCAACACGCCTTGCTCACCGGCCTCAGCTGCGTGCATTACGGTGCCTTCGCCGACTTGCCGGAAGCGGCGGCGGTGCAGGCGCAGATCCTGCGTGAGCAACCGCACTTGCAGGAAAACGGCATTCACCTGCTGATCAGCCCGACGCCTTACGGCGAACTGATCATCGGCGACTCGCACCATTACGGCAGCGATCCGTCACCGTTCAACGCCGAGCAGGTCGACAACTGGATGCTCGAACTGGCCGAACAGACCCTCGGCTGCAAGGTGCAAGTGGTCGAGCGCTGGCAGGGTGTCTATGGTTCCCGGGGGCCGGGGCCGTTTTCGTTCCTGCGTCCGGCGCCGGGGCTGAGTGTGGCGCTGATGCACAGCGGCGTCGGCATGAGCGTCGGCCCGGCCATGGCCGAGCGCAATGTCGCACAGCTTTTTGGAGAGCGTTGATGTTGAATCACGAGCAAGTCATTGACCGGGTGTTCGGGCTCTATGAGCGGTTCGGCGCCAGCGACTACATCGGCGAACCGGTGTCGCAGATCGAGCACATGTCCCAGGCGGCGCAACTGGCCATCGCCGAAGGCTTTGACGATGAAGTGGTACTCGCCGCGTTCTTCCACGACATCGGCCATTTGTGTGCCGAAGGCGCGGAGAACATGGGCGGTTATGGCGTGGTCAGCCACGAACGCCTCGGTGCAGATTATTTGCGAGAGGCCGGATTCAGCGAGCGCCTGGCACGGCTGGTGGAATATCACGTCCAGGCCAAGCGCTATCTGACGCTCAGGGAACCGGGCTATTACGAACGCTTGAGCGAAGCCAGCCGCCGCACCCTGGAATATCAGGGCGGGGTGATGACCGAGGCTGAAGCCGATGCGTTCGAGCAGGACCCGCTGTGTGCCGTCAGCCTGCGGATGCGTCAGTGGGATGAGCTGGCGAAGGAGATGGCCGTGCCGGTGATGGATTTGGGCGTGCTGAAAGACAAAGCGGCGCGGGTTCTGGCGGCCTGAGGTCAGCCGCTACAAATCTACAGCCAACGACTCGATCTGCTCCTGCCGTTCCGCCTGATTCAGCTTCGGATGAGGATTGAGCGAAGACCACTGCGGATGCGCCCGGGCCTTGCCCAAAGCCTCGGGCAGCTTGCCTTCGCGCCAGGTTTTGTCCTGCGGCGTTGCCACCTGAATGCTGTCCAGTGCCGCATGACCCCGAGCATTCAGCGCCTGCAGCAGTTGTCGCTGACGCAGAGCCAACAAGCGCAGCACGTTGTCATCGACCGTCAGTTCCCGCTGCCCTTTGATCTTGCCCAGCAGACGATTGCCATAACTGCGGGCGGTTTGCAGAGCGCCGCCGGCAATCGCGCCGGCCAGGGCGGCGGCGCCGAGGGTGATGCCGCCCACCAGCAAATCCACCCCCGCACCGGCGGCCGCACCGGCCGCAATCCCGCCGCCGACCCGCACGCCCAGTTGTTTGAGGGTTTCCGGGTTGAACAGGTCATCGCCCCAGCGGCCGTCGAGCAACGGCAGATCGCTGGCGGCGGCGTCTTGCGGGCGGAAGGCGTAGAGCTTGAGCAGTGCTTCGACGCATTTTTGTTCGCGCTGGCGCACGGCCTTGCGCAGTTCGCTGATGGCCTGTTGTTCCTGCTCGGCGTTGCTCGCCACGCTGCGTCGGCACGCGGCGCAATCGATCAACAGTTCGGCGATCAGGCGCGCCGCGCTTTGCTCGCGGGCGAGGCGTTGGGCTTGTTGATCGGCGATCAGCCGTTCAAGTTGCGGACGGGCGTTTTCCAACAGCAACGCGAGGCTTTCATACAGCCGCCGCTCTCCGTCCTCGGGCGGGGCGACGCTGTCGAAACGCACCAGTGCATGCAGGCCGAGACGCGCCAGCGCTTCACGCCAGTCCGGTTCGCGGTGGTTGGCGCTGCTGACGAAATTCAGCACCGGCAGCAACGGTTTGCCGCAACTGGCCAGCACTTCCAGTTCGTCGCGGTACTTGGCCAGCACCGGTTCGCGGGCGTCGATCACATACAGGCCGGCATCGGAGTCGAGCAGTTGCCGCAGCACTTTGGCTTCCTGTTCGAAACGCTGGCGCGCTTCGCTGCCATCGAGAAACCGCGCCAGCCGCGCCGGGCCGTCGAGGCGTTCGCCGGGGCGCTCCAGTCGCTCGAGAAAATCCAGCAGGGCGATGGCGTCTTCCAGGCCCGGTGTGTCGTAGAGGTCGAGCAGCGGTTCGCCATCCACCGACAACCGAGCGCCTTCGACATGCCGCGTGGTGCTCGGCCGATGGGAGACTTCGCCGAAGCCGACGTCGCGGGTCAGGGTGCGCAACAGCGACGTCTTGCCGACGTTGGTGTGGCCGACCACCGCCAGTTTCAGCGGCGCTTTCCAGGCATCAGTCATGTCCGTGCTCCAGCCAGTTCAACGGGGCGCAATCGGCAAACGGCAGCTCCAGCTGTTGCAGCGCCACGTGCCAGTCACCGAGGCGCTCGGCGTCCAGCGCCTGTCCTTGTGGCGCCTGCAACAGCCAGACCCGGGTCGCGGCGGCATTGCGCGCCAGTTCGGCGATCAGTGCCAGGCTGCCGCGATCCGGCGAGCGTCGTGGGTCGCAGGCAATCGCGAGACGTGCCGGCGGGAAACGGCTGAGCTGTTCGAGCAGTTTGTTGCGCGATTCCCGGCTGTCGAGGATGCCGGCGTTGCTGACGTTTTTCGGCAGCGCCGGTGGCCATGGGTGTTGATCGTCGAGCTCGATTGCCACCAGCAACGCGCCATCGCTGGCGTGTTCGCCAACGGTGCTTTCGACGCGGTGCAATTGCGCAGGCTCGGGGTCGGTGATGCCGAGGCGTTCGCTGGTCGGCATCAGGCGTTCGCGCAGTTGGGCGTAGCCGGGCAGGTTCAAGTCCAGGCGCAACGCAGCCTTGCCGCTGTTCCAGCGCCAGAAGCAAAACAGCGCCAGCAGCAGACGCGGCAGCACGCCGTACACCACCAGCACGCCGACCAGCCAGGTCGCCCAGGCCTGACGGGCGCTTTCGATGTTCAGCGCGGTGTCGCCGCTGGCGCGGATCATGTCCACGGTCGGCACGTTGAAGCCCAGCAGCGCCGGCAATGCGCCGAGGGCCTGGGTCATGTTGATGAACGTGTCGGCGCTGAGAATCGTGGTTTCCCAGACGAAGCCGTAGCGCCGGGTCGCCATCAGCGTCAGCAGCAGAACCAGCGCGCTGACCATCGCCAGCAACCACAGGCCATTGACCAGTGTGCCGAGCGCCCAGCGATTGAGTTTCTTGCGTTGCAGCATCAGCAACAAGGCCGGAGCCAGTTGCGCCGCCTTGGCGTCGCGGGCGAGTTTTTCACTGAGCCACAGCCACAAGCGGCCGAGGGTGGCGCCGTGTTCGCCAGCGAAGACCAGCCCCAGCGCCCAGCTCAACAGCAAGATCAGATTCAGCCCGAGCAGACTGCCCAGGGCCCAGAACACATTGACCGGCGTCTGTCCCAGTGCGGCGAAAGCCAGGCCGGCACCGCTCAGTACCGCGAAGATCGCCAGCAGCACCAGCGCCAGACGCGCGCCTTGCAGCCAGTGTTTGAGCGCAGAGGTCAGGCCATCGCGCTCGGCCAGCCAGAGGGCGCGGCGTTGAATGCGTCCCGGCAGGTCGCCGCCGGCCGCGCGGGCCAGGCGATTGGCTTCCTGATCGTCCAGCGGGCCTGCGTGTTCTTCGCGCAGGCGCACGGTTTCGGTGAGCCAGAGGTTTTGCAGTGGAGTCAGTTCAGTCACGCGGCATCCCGATGCTTGATTGAGCCGTGAGCATAACCGCTGTGGCGCTTATCGGGGTAAGCGCGGCTCTGGTATCCTCGCCGGCATGACTAAATCACTCCCCCTCAGCCTGATCGCGGCCCTCGGTGAAAACCGCGTGATCGGCGTCGACAACAGCATGCCCTGGCACCTGCCGGGGGACTTCAAATACTTCAAGGCCACGACGCTCGGCAAACCGATCATCATGGGTCGCAAGACCTGGGATTCGCTGGGTCGTCCGTTGCCGGGCCGTCTGAACATCGTAGTCAGCCGTCAGCAGGATCTGGTGCTGGAAGGTGCGGAAGTCTATCCGTCGCTGGAAGCCGCCGTGGTTCGCGCCGAAGAATGGGCGAAAGAACAGGGCGTCGACGAGTTGATGCTGATTGGCGGGGCGCAACTGTATGCGCAGGGACTGGCCCAGGCGGATCGTCTGTATCTGACCCGTGTCGCGTTGAGCCCGGAAGGCGATGCGTGGTTTCCGGAGTTCGATCTGAGCCAGTGGAAACTGGTATCGGACGTGCCGAATCCGGCTGAAGGCGACAAACCGGCTTACCACTTCGAAGTCTGGGAAAAAGCCTAAGAGCATCGCTGGCAGGCCAGCTCCCACATTGGAATGCATTTCCCTGTGGGAGCGAGCCTGCTCGCGATAGCAATCTGTCAGACGCTACTTACGCCTGAGCAAGCTCCGCATGCTCATCGGCCTCCAGCAGGGCCTTGTCGGTCTGCTGCATCACCTGGCTGGTAATCGCGCCAGCGGTGATCGAACCACTTACGTTCAGCGCCGTACGACCCATGTCGATCAGCGGCTCGACCGAAATCAGCAACGCCACCAGCGAAACCGGCAAGCCCATGGCCGGCAGCACGATCAGTGCCGCGAAGGTCGCGCCGCCGCCCACGCCCGCCACACCGGCCGAACTCAAGGTCACAATCGCCACCAGCGTCGCGATCCACAGCGGATCCAGCGGGTTGATGCCGATCGTTGGTGCAACCATCACCGCCAGCATCGCCGGGTACAGGCCGGCGCAGCCGTTCTGGCCGATGGTCGCGCCGAAGGACGCGGCGAAGCTTGCCACCGATTGCGGAATGCCCAGACGACGGGTCTGCGCTTCGATGCTCAGCGGGATGCTCGCCGCGCTGGAGCGACTGGTGAAGGCGAAGGTCAGCACCGGCCAGATCTTGCGGAAGAAACGCAGCGGGTTGATCCCGGCCGCCGAGACCAGCAGACCGTGCACGACGAACATCAGGCCCAGACCGAGGTACGACACCACCACGAAACTGCCGAGCTTGATGATGTCCTGCAGGTTGGAACCGGCCACCACTTTGGTCATCAGCGCCAATACGCCGTACGGGGTAAGCTTCATCACCAGGCGCACCAGGCGCATCACCCAGGCTTGCAGGGTGTCGATGGCGTTGATCACTTTCTGACCTTTCTCGGTGTCATCCTTGAGCAGTTGCAGCGCGGCAACCCCCATGAACGCGGCGAAGATCACCACGCTGATGATCGAGGTCGGCTTGGCCCGTGCCAGGTCGGCGAACGGGTTCTGCGGGATGAACGACAGCAGCAGTTGCGGCACATTCAGGTCGGCGACCTTGCCGGCGTAGTCGGTCTGAATGGTTTGCAGACGGGCCATTTCCTGCGTGCCGGCGACCAGGCCTTCGGCGGTCAGGCCGAACAGGTTGGTCAGGCCGATGCCGATCAGCGCCGCAATCGCCGTGGTAAACAGCAACGTGCCGATGGTCAGGAAGCTGATCTTGCCCAGCGACGACGCGTTGTGCAGACGGGCTACGGCGCTGAGGATCGAGGCGAACACCAGCGGGATCACGATCATCTGCAGCAGCTGCACGTAACCGTTGCCCACCAGATCGAACCAGCCGATCGAGGCTTTCAGCACCGGGTTGCCAGCACCGTAGATCGTGTGCAACGCGACGCCGAACGCCACACCCAGCACCAGGGCGAGCAGGACTTTTTTCGCCAGGCTCCACGAGGTGTGGCGGGTTTGCGCCAGACCGAAGAGCAGGGCGAGGAACACCAGTAAGTTGAGAATCAGAGGCAGATTCATGAGGACTCCAGAAAAGACTGTGCCAACAACCTTCCGGGGCTGTTGCGAACCGGCAAGCCTAACAGTTTGATTTCCAATGATTTAATACCGAAATCAAAGGTCGTCCGTCGTTTTTGGAATAAGCGGGTGTCGCTCTCGGGGATGCAGTTGGCGCAAAAGGGACGTGGACGGTCGCTGACAGACGGTAACTGTCACACTGATTTGTTAGCGTCGATCTCTTTCAATCGGGGAGAAACGCAGAATGAAGTTCGCACCTAAATTGCTGGCTGCCGCACTCTGCTTCGGCCTTGTTGGCCAAGCGTTCGCCACTGACCTCAAGCACTGGCCGGCGGACCAGGCCAAGGCGCTCGACGCGATGATCGCGGCCAACGCCAACAAGGGTAACTACGCGGTGTTCGACATGGACAACACCAGTTACCGCTACGACCTCGAAGAGTCGTTGCTGCCGTTCATGGAAAACAAGGGCCTGATCACCCGTGACAAGCTCGACCCGTCGCTGAAACTGATCCCGTTCAAGGACACCCCCGACCACAAGGAAAGCCTGTTCAGCTACTACTACCGCCTCTGCGAAGTCGACGACATGGTCTGCTACCCATGGGTGGCGCAGGTGTTCTCCGGCTTCACCCTCAAGGAACTCAAAGGCTACGTCGACGAAATGATGGCCTCGGGCAAACCGGTGCCGGCGACGTATTACGAAGGCGATGTGGTGAAGAACATTGACGTGCAGCCGCCGAAAGTCTTCACCGGTCAGGCCGAGCTGTACAACAAACTGATGGAGAACGGCATCGAGGTCTACGTGATGACCGCCGCCTCCGAAGAGCTGGTGCGCATGGTCGCGGCCGATCCGAAGTACGGCTACAACGTCAAACCGCAGAACGTGATCGGCGTGAGCACCTTGCTGAAGAACCGCGAGACCGGCGAACTGACCACTGCGCGCAAGCAGATCACCGCCGGCAAGTATGACGAGAAGGCCAACCTTGGCCTCGAACTGACCCCGTACCTGTGGACCCCGGCGACCTGGATGGCCGGCAAGCATGCGGCGATCCTGACCTACATCGACGAATGGAAAAAACCGGTGCTGGTGGGCGGTGACACCCCGAGCAGCGACGGCTACATGCTGTTCCACAGCGTCGACGTGGCCAAGGGCGGCATTCACCTGTGGGTCAACCGCAAGGACAAGTACATGACCCAGCTCAACGGCATGATGGCCAAGCACGCAGCGGCCCAGGCGAAAGAAGGTTTGCCGGTGACGGCGGACAAGAACTGGGTGATCGTGAAGCCGGAAGAGATCCAGTAAGCCTCAAGGCAAAAAAATGCCCCGCACTTGGCGGGGCATTTTTGTTTCTGCGATTTGACGCTTACAGGCCGTCGAGCATCGCCTTGTTACGCACCGCACCCTTGTCGGCGCTGGTTGCGAGCAGGGCGTAGGCCTTGAGGGCGGTGGTCACTTTACGTGGACGCTTCTCGATCGGTTTCCAGCCTTTCTTGTCCTGCTCGACCCGGCGTGCCGCCAGTTCTTCGTCGCTGATCAACAGGTTGATCGAGCGGTTCGGAATGTCGATCAGCACCTTGTCACCGTCCTGCACCAGACCGATCGCGCCGCCAGCTGCAGCCTCAGGCGAAGCGTGGCCGATGGACAGACCGGAAGTGCCGCCGGAGAAACGGCCGTCGGTCAGCAGGGCGCAGGCTTTGCCCAGGCCCTTGGATTTCAGGTACGACGTCGGGTAGAGCATTTCCTGCATGCCCGGGCCGCCTTTCGGGCCTTCGTAGCGAATGATGACGATGTCGCCTTCCTTCACTTCGTCGGCGAGGATGCCGCGCACGGCGCTGTCCTGGCTTTCGAAAATCTTGGCGTTGCCTTCGAAGACGTGGATCGACTCGTCGACACCGGCGGTTTTCACCACGCAGCCGTCCAGGGCGATGTTGCCGTACAGCACGGCCAGGCCGCCTTCTTTCGAATAGGCGTGTTCGAAGCTGCGGATGCAACCGTTTTCACGGTCGTCGTCCAGGGTTTCCCAGCGGGTCGACTGGCTGAACGCGGTTTGCGTCGGAATGCCGGCCGGGCCTGCCTTGAAGAAATGGTGCACGGCTTCATCGTCGGTCTGGGTGATGTCCCACTTGGCGATGGCTTCTTCCATGCTGCGGCTGTGCACGGTCGGCAGGTCGGTGTGCAGCAGGCCGCCACGGGCCAGCGAACCGAGGATGCTGAAGATGCCGCCGGCGCGGTGCACGTCTTCCATGTGGTACTTCTGGATGTTCGGCGCGACCTTGCACAGCTGCGGCACCTTGCGCGACAGACGATCGATGTCACGCAGGTCGAAGTCGATCTCGGCTTCCTGGGCGGCGGCCAGCAAGTGCAGGATGGTGTTGGTCGAACCGCCCATGGCGATGTCGAGCATCATCGCGTTTTCGAACGCCTTGAAGTTGGCGATGTTGCGCGGCAGTACCGACTCGTCGTTCTCGCCGTAGTAGCGTTTGCACAGTTCGACGATGGTGCGGCCGGCCTGCAGGAACAACTGTTCGCGGTCGCTGTGGGTGGCCAGGGTCGAACCGTTGCCCGGCAATGCGAGGCCCAGGGCTTCGGTCAGGCAGTTCATCGAGTTGGCGGTGAACATGCCGGAGCACGAACCGCAGGTCGGGCAGGCGCTGCGCTCGTACTCGGCAACCTTCTCGTCAGAAGCGCTGGAGTCGGCGGCGATGACCATGGCGTCGACGAGGTCGAGACCGTGGCTGGCCAGTTTGGTCTTGCCGGCTTCCATCGGGCCGCCGGAAACGAAGATCACCGGGATGTTCAGGCGCAGGGCGGCCATCAGCATGCCGGGGGTGATTTTGTCGCAGTTGGAGATGCAGACGATGGCGTCGGCGCAGTGGGCGTTGACCATGTACTCGACGGAGTCGGCGATGATCTCGCGGCTCGGCAGCGAATACAGCATGCCGTCGTGGCCCATGGCGATGCCGTCGTCCACGGCGATGGTGTTGAATTCTTTCGCCACGCCACCGGCGCGTTCGATTTCACGGGCAACCAGTTGGCCCAGATCCTTCAGGTGCACGTGGCCCGGTACGAACTGGGTGAAGGAGTTGGCAATGGCGATGATCGGCTTCTTGAAGTCGTCATCTTTCATCCCGGTGGCGCGCCACAGTGCGCGGGCGCCGGCCATGTTGCGGCCATGGGTGGATGTTTTCGAGCGGTAATCTGGCATGGAGCACTCCGGGCGGCTAATCAGGTATCAAAAGGGAGTGAGCTTCTATTGACGTCTGGAACACTCAGAAATGGCCGTGTGTCCTGAAGTTGCCGATGACGTTGCGGGATCGCCGCTGGTCTCAGCCTGAGCTCATAAACCCGCCGGGGATGAATGGCGATGAATCTCGCGATTCTACACCGCTGGCGTCAGGAGGGAATGGCGCAAAACGTTGTTCCAGTGCTGACGCCGCGTGTGGAATGACGACCGGCAGGATTAATCGCTGTGTGGTTGCCCCACCAGATCGTTGCGCCGACTGATCCGCGCGTTCAATGCCAATGCTACCCCGCTGAGTATCACGAAGCTGTAGCCCAGCGTGGATTGCAGATTGGCCGGGCTAAGGCTGATCAAGGCACTGATCAACCCGCCGCAGATGAAGATGATCGTGCTGCCGGCCGAAGCCGAAGTGCCGGCGTTGTCCGGAAACAGGCTCATGGCCCGGGAGGTGGCAGCCGGCCGGGCGATGGTGGTGCCGGCGGTGCAGATCAGCATCGGGATCAGCACGGTTGCCGGTGCCAGTGCAAAACTCGACGACAGGTACAGCATGGTCACGCCGGCGAACAGGATCAGGCTCAGACCGACAACCATCTGCTGGCCGCTGCTGATGCGCCTGCTCAGCACGCTGGCGAGGATGCCTCCGGTGACGTAAGCCGCACCGTAGATCAGCAGGATCAACGAGAACTCGTAGGCGGACAATTGCAGCCGGTCCATGAAGATCAGCGGCGAGATCACTATGAATGAAAAGTGGCAGGCGAACGCAAATGCCGAAATCAGCCAGTAGCCGACGAAGTCGAAATCTCCCAACACCCGTCGGTAAGCCGTGAGGAAGTTTGTGCGTGTGCCGCGGGTGGTTGGTCGGGTGTTCTCCAGAAACAGCCAGGCCTTGAGCAGTACGACAGCTGATAACGCGATGAACACCCAAAAGCTGCCACGCCATCCCAGTGTTGCCTGCAGGAACGTACCGGCAAGAGGCGACACCGAGATGAAAATCCCGCCGGCGGTCACCATCAGGATTCGCAGGCGATCGCGTTCCTCGCCTTCGAACAGATCCTGGACCAGCGCCTGGGACAGCACGAAGCAACCGCAGCCCAGCGCCTGCACGACCCGGAACATCAGGAACAGCGAATAGTCAGTGGTCATCACGCAGCCGAGGGCGCCAAGCATTGAAACGCTCATGCCCGCGAGCAGCAAACCCTTTCGCCCGATCACATCCGACAGCGGCCCGATCAGCAACTGAGCGAAAGCGATGCCGACGGCGAACAGGCTGATGGACAGCGCGATGTCCGCCGGGGTGCTGCGAAAGTGTTCAGCCAGAGCCGGAAACGAAGGCAGCAGGACATCCAGCGGAAAAACACCCAGCAACACCATCGCCAGCAACAGGCTGACGGCCCCGCGACGCTGTCGGGTCGTCACCCCGGATTTTCCTTTATCCATCGATCAATCCCGCCCTGGCGAAAAGTATCTGGTTGTAAGGTTCAGCGAAAAATCCGGCTTTCTTCAGTGCATTCAATGTGGCGATGCTGCCCGTCCGGGCACGTCGTCGGGAGGCTTGCGCTGTTGTCAGGCTTTCGAGTATTTCCAGCACGGCACCGTTGGCAATCCCGGCATCGCACAGACTTTGTCGCAGCCACTGTTCATCGGTTTCGAAGAAAATCCCGAAGATCTCGAGCAGGGTGGTGGCGGCGAACGTTCGTTGCTGCAGCCCCAGATGCAACCAGAGGTAATGGAACACTTCGGTGAAGTAGCGACTGTGGCGCGCCTCGTCGGTGAGGTGATCGCGCAGCATGTCGTTGACCCCGGACACCAGGCTGTCCCGGCAGACGTCGAGCAGTTCCCGGGCAATGATGGTTTCCGAGACGAAGCCGAGCAGAAACCCTGTCAGCGGTCGCTGCTGCGGGAGGGTTTCGTCGATCAGCCTGATCATGCGGGTGATCCGCCTGGGCATCACCGGGCGCCCGGTGATGCCGTAGAACCCGGCGATCTGTTCCGCGACCTGATTTGAGAACAGGGCGTGGTAGCCCTCATCGGTGTAGAGCTGCAGCGCGGCGGATTTCATGGGTGGCGGAACATCGACCGGCAGTCCGCCGTGGACGATGACTTCCACGGCGCGATTGACGATGCGGTGTTCGAGCAGGGTGGTGTAGTCGAGAAAGTGCACCAGATGATTGGCCGTGAGCCGGTGCACTACCGAGCGGCCCGCAGCTTCGATGGCCGGGTGGGCGAGGTAGGGCAGAAATGCCGGCGGGAACCAGTGACGGGTTTCCAGTTGTTGCGCTATGTCATCCGGCAAGCGGTAATCGTGGGCACTGGCACGCACGGATGCGCGAGTGTTCCAGTCGCCCAGTGAAAACTCGAAGGCCGGGGCCTGGGAGAGAAGGCTCATGCTGGCGTCTCACGCAGCAGATCGCGCATTTCCTGGCACATCGCCTGACCGTCGCTTTCTCCGCAACCGACGAAGAACAAAGGTTGTTCCGCACTGTTCTCGAGTTTCAGCAACGTCTCGACCAGGTCGTCGGAAAACGCACCGGTCAGCCAGGTGTTCATGCCCAGGGCAGTGGCCACCAGTTGAAACGTCTGTGAGAGGTGCCCGGATTCGACGAATGCCATTCGGTAGGCGCGCGAGTGCGGGTATTTCCACCAGAGCCTGTCGAAGCGGGCGGTGATGAACAGGCCCAGTGGCAGATTATTGATGAAGTGCTGACCTCCCAGCAGATTGCCCGGCGCTGTGTCGGGCAAGGGGTTGACCAAGCTCAGGGCGTGTTCGGCCGGGTGGTAGGCGTATACGCCCGGTGGCAGTCCGTCGACGTTCTGCACCAGCACAAAACCGGCGCAGGCATTGAGGCCGCCCCCGGAAGGGCTGCTGCGCCGCGCGCCAAGCCCTTCGGCGATGCTGTCGTCGCGGTCGGCTTCGCGTTCTCGCAGGTAACCGAGGGACAGGTACAGCAAGGTGCCGACATCGTCCAGCGACAGGGGGGCGCCGGTGAAGGATCGGCAAGTCTTTCGCCGGATCAGTGAACCCGACAGGCTGTCGTCCTTCAATGCCAGAGATGCGGGCAGGGCGATGAGTGCGTTCGGGCCGGTGTCTGCAGGGACGTCCGACGGAGGCGAAGTGGCAAGCACTGTGGTGCAGTGTTCGAGGTATTGCCTGGACCATTCCTGAATATTTCGGGGCGTGTGTTCGCAGGGAATGTTCCGCGTGCCGATATGGTAGATCCTGGACAGTTCATCCCAGCCCCAGTCCGGCGCTGCGATTTTTGTAGAAGTCAGTATTCCGGCATTTAGAAGTTGCGCGTCTATTGTGTTGTCGCTGTCATATAAGGCTGGCTCGTGAATAAGTTGTGCCAGTCGAAAAGAGTATTCGAGGTCAAGTTCGTGCTGGGTATGGTCTTTGTAGTTCCAGACTATCTGGCCGGGCGTTCGTGGCAGTATGAATAAATAAGGATTTATATGCATGTTGGGGCACGCTGCTCTGGATGAGTGTTTTGCCAGAGGCGCTGGGTAGCCGGCATACCCAGCGCCAACCTTACTTAACGGGCTTTAGGTGCGACCAGAAAAGCCAGGTTTGCGAGGGTGCGGGATTCCAGAGTAATTGCTTTCATGATTGAACTCCTTGTTCGTTGTTGCTTCGTGGTTAGTTGGTGCCACCTTCGTGGTGACGACTTAATAATAGTTTGTAATGGATTAATCGCAAGCAAATATTAAGTAGGAATAATCCAGTAATTTTGTCGGAGTGATCTTTGGCTGGAAGTAAGTGTGTAAGTTGAATGCCACTAAATAGAATAGTTAAGGAAATGTCCTGCACGACGGCAGGACGATAAATGTAGGAAAGCAAAGTGCAAGACAAAAAGAAGGGGAGCCCATGGGCTCCCCTTTCGACAGCATCAATGCCGTGCGTCTGTCAGCTGTTCGGCAGCAGACGGCAGGTGATGCTCTTGATGTAGCGGGTTTCCGCAATGGCCGGGTGCACCGGGTGATCCGGGCCCTGACCGCCGCGTTCCAGCAACTGGATGTTGCGATCCAGGTGACGGGCGCTGGTCAGCAGGATGTTCTGCAGATCGTCTTCCGGCAGGTGCATCGAGCACGAAGCGCTGACCAGGATGCCGTCCTTGTTGAGCAGGCGCATGGCTTGCTCGTTCAGGCGGCGGTAGGCGCCTTCACCGTTTTTCATGTCCTTCTTGCGTTTGATGAACGCAGGCGGGTCGGCCACGATCACGTCGAAGCGTTCTTCGCTGGCCTTGAGTTCCTTCAAGGCTTCGAAGACGTCGCCTTCGATGCAGGTCATCTTGTCAGCGAAACCGTTCAGCGCGGCATTGCGCTCGACGCCGTCGAGGGCGAAGCCCGAGGCATCGACGCAGAACACTTCGCTGGCGCCGAATGCGGCAGCCTGCACACCCCAGCCACCGATGTAGCTGTACAGGTCCAGCACGCGTTTGCCTTTGGCGTAAGGCGCCAGGCGTGCGCGGTTCATTCGGTGGTCGTAGAACCAGCCGGTCTTCTGGCCCTGGATCACCGGGGCTTCGAATTTCACGCCGTTCTCTTCCAGAGCAACCCACTCCGGCACCAGGCCGAACACGGTTTCGGTGTAGCGTTCCAGACCTTCGGCGTCACGGGCGGCGGAGTCGTTCTTGAACAGAATGCCGCTCGGCTTGAGCACCTGGGTCAGTGCCGCGATCACGTCATCTTTATGGGCTTCCATGGTGGCGGAAGCGATCTGCACCACGAGGATGTCGCCGAAACGGTCGACCACCAGACCCGGCAGCAGGTCGGAGTCGCCGTAGACCAGGCGATAGAACGGTTTGTCGAACAGGCGCTGACGCAGGGAAAGCGCCACGTTCAGGCGGTGCACCAGCAGCGACTTGTCCAGCGGCAGCTTGATGTCGCGCGACAGCAGGCGGGCGCAGATCAGGTTGTTCGGGCTCATGGCCACGATGCCCAGCGGCTTGCCGCCGGCGGCTTCGAGGATGGCCTGGTCGCCGGCCTTGAAGCCGTGCAACGGGGTGGCGGCCACGTCGATTTCGTTGCTGTAGACCCACAGGTGGCCGGCGCGCAGGCGACGGTCGGCGTTGGCTTTGAGGCGCAAGCTAGGCAGGGACATGACGTCGCTCCGGAAAAAAGAGCGGGAGTATACCGTGTTGCGACGCAGGCGGGTTCGGTGCTGGACATGTGGCGTACAGGCGCGGCGCGCAAACGGACGAAGGCAGAATTCTGTCCATGGTCTTGAATGAAAGTTTCCGCCGATCTGCCCCTGATGTGTCGTTCGTCGGTTTTTAGGGGTTAGAATCGCCGCCTGTCCAAGAGTATGTACTTATGTCCCAAGAGCTGACCACCGAACAGATTCAACAGTCCCTGCAAGGCATCAGCGTGCCGGCGCAACCGCAGATCATGGTGGATCTGCAAATGGAGCAGTACATGCCCGACCCGGATCTGGAGACGATCGCCAAGCTGATCTCCCAGGATCCCGGCCTGTCCGGCTCTCTGCTGAAAATCGTCAATTCGCCGTATTACGGTCTGAGCAACAAGATCACCTCGATCAAGCGCGCGGTGAACCTGCTGGGCAGTCGTTCGATCATCAATCTGATCAACGCGATGTCGATCAAGGGCGAGATGAACGATGACACCATCGTCACGCTCAACCGTTTCTGGGACACCGCCCAGGACGTGGCCATGACCTGTCTGACCCTGGCCAAGCGCGTCGGTACCGAGGCGAGCGACGAGGCTTACGCCTTGGGCCTGTTCCATGACTGCGGCGTGCCGCTGATGCTTCAGCGTTTCCCGGATTACATGACGACGCTCGAAAAGGCCTACGCCAACGCGAGTGCCGAACGCCGGGTCGTGGACACCGAGAACGATGTCTACAACACCAATCACTCGGTGGTCGGTTACTACACTGCCAAGTCCTGGCGCCTGCCGGAGCATGTCAGTGCGGCCATCGCCAATCACCACAACGCCATGGCGATCTTCAGCGATGAGACTTCGCGCAACAGCCAGATGAAAAACCTGCTGGCGATCCTGAAAATGGCCGAGCATATCTGCGCGTCGTACCGGGTGCTGGGCAACCAGAGCGAAGACTTCGAGTGGCAGGCGGTCGGGCCGCTGGTGCTTGAATACATCGGTCTTTCGGATTACGACTTCGAAACCCTGAAGCAGACAATCCGCGAACTCGGCGCACACTGATCAAGACACTCAAGATTCGAGACGCTCATGCCTGAATTGCCGGAAGTCGAAACCACCCGCCGCGGCATCGCCCCGCACCTGGAAGGCCAGCGCGTCAGCCGGGTGATCGTGCGTGACCGGCGGCTGCGCTGGCCGATTCCCGAAGACCTCGATGTGCGCCTGTCCGGCCAGCGCATCGTGCTGGTCGAACGGCGCGCCAAGTACCTGCTGATCAATGCCGAAGTCGGCACGCTGATCAGCCATCTGGGCATGTCGGGCAATTTGCGATTGGTAGAGGTCGGGATGCCGGCAGCCAAGCATGAGCATGTCGACATCGAACTGGAGTCCGGTCTGGCCCTGCGTTACACCGATCCGCGGCGTTTCGGCGCGATGCTCTGGAGCAACGACCCGCTCAATCACGAATTGCTGATTCGCCTGGGGCCGGAGCCGTTGACCGATCTCTTCGACGGCGAGCGGTTGTATCAGCTGTCACGTGGCCGGTCGATGGCGGTCAAGCCGTTCATCATGGACAACGCGGTGGTGGTGGGGGTCGGCAATATCTACGCGACCGAAGCGCTGTTCGCCGCCGGCATCGATCCGCGCCGCGAAGCCAAGGGCATTTCCCGGGCGCGTTATCTGAAGCTGGCGATCGAGATCAAACGCATCCTCGCCGCCGCCATCGAGCGCGGCGGCACCACGTTGCGCGACTTCATCGGTGGCGACGGACAGCCGGGGTATTTCCAGCAGGAGCTGTTTGTCTACGGCCGCGGTGGCGAACACTGCAAGGTCTGTGGCACGGGCCTGCGGGAAGTGAAGCTGGGCCAGCGGGCCAGTGTCTTCTGCCCACGCTGCCAGACCTGACGAAAAGCTGAAAAAGTCCTACGGTCTATAGTGAGTTGTCTCACTGTTCAGCCCGAAGGATCGTGCCATGAAGTCCTCGCAAGCCCTGCTCCTCGCACTGCTGCTGTGTTCCAGCCTGATCGTTCAGGCCACGGAAGGCGGCAGCGGTGATCCGCGATACGCCATCCAGAATCCACCGGCCTACGCCATGATCGGCGATCTGCTGATTGCCCGTCCCTTGCTGGTGGCGGCGACAGTGATCGGTGCAGGCGTGTTTGTGGTGTCGTTGCCGTTTACCGCGCTGGGTGGCGGTGTCGGCGATGCGGGGGAGGCGCTGGTGGTGGCACCGGCGAAAGCGGCGTTCGTGCGTTGCCTGGGCTGTACCGGGGAAGGATTCGAGCAGCGTGAATGACGTGATCGCAGCCTGGCGCTGCGATCACGGTCAGAGACTCAAGCCTTGCCGGTAATCTTGCGGTATTTCTCCATCAACTGTTCTTCAGTCTCCGGATGGGCTTCGTCCAGTGGAATGCAATCCACCGGGCAGACCTGCTGGCACTGCGGTTCGTCGTAGTGGCCGACGCACTGGGTGCACAGGTTCGGGTCGATCACGTAGATCTCTTCGCCCTGGGAAATGGCGGCGTTCGGGCACTCAGGTTCGCAGACGTCGCAGTTGATGCAATCGTCGGTGATGATCAGGGACATGCTAACTCCAGCCGGGGCGGGGAGCCCGGGCGCTATGAATCAATGCGCGCAATTGTGCCGCATTGGCGCCCGCAGTGCACGCGGGCGCCGTTTGAACGGTCGTTACTTCTTGAAGCGCAGGGTCAGGGCGTCAGCCACGGCCGGGTGGACGAACTTGCTGATATCGCCGCCCAGGGCTGCAATTTCCCGCACCAGGGTCGAGGAAATGAACGAATAACGCTCGGACGGGGTGAGAAACAGGCTCTCCACATCCGGCGCCAGCTGGCGGTTCATGTTGGCCAGCTGGAATTCGTATTCGAAGTCCGACACCGCGCGCAAACCACGCAGGAACACATTGGCGTTCTGCTCCTTGGCGAAATGCGCCAGCAGCGTCGAGAAGCCGACCACTTCCACGTTGGGCAGGTGTTTGGTGACCTCGCGGGCCAGCTCGACCCGTTGTTCCAGCGGGAACAGCGGATTCTTCTTGGGGCTGGCGGCGACGGCGATGATCACATGGTCGAACAGGCGCGAGGCGCGTTCGACCAGATCGCCATGGCCCTTGGTAATAGGGTCGAAGGTACCTGGGTACAACACTCGGTTCATCGCGTCGTCCTGGCGGGAATCCGTTGGGGAGTCGGATGGTATCGCAGCCGTCCCGGTCGGCCAAGTCGCCTTTTGGGTAAGAAAGCACTATGGACTGTACGAATCTTCGGCTTTTTCACGGGTTTTTCAGCCGTTCGCCGAGGGATGTCGCCAGTTGCGCCGTCAGACCATACACCGACAACTGCGGGTTGGCGCCGATGCTGGTGGGGAACAGCGAGCCGTCGTGAATCGACAGATTGCGCAGCTGATGATGGCGGCCAAGGCTGTCGGTGACGGCGGTTTTCGGGTCTTCGCCCATTGCGCAACCGCCCATGACGTGGGCGCTGCCCAGGCGGGTGCGGTACAGCTCAAGGCTCAAGCCGTCGATCATTTTGCGCGCCTCGGCCAGGCTGTTCACATAACGCGCATCGGCGTGCATCGGCATCACCGCTTTGGCGCCGCCGGCGAACTGGATCTCGGCCATGACGTGGAAGGCCCGGCGCAAACCGTCCCAGGCGTAGGACGAAACCTGATAGTCGAGCACCGGCGAACCATCCCCGCGCAACTCGACACTGCCGCCCTGGCTGTCCTGATGAAAGCCGTCACGCAACAACGCCAGCATGGCGTGGGTGTGCGGAAGATCCGCCATGTGCTGTGCGTTTTCCTGGCCGAAGCCGCCGAGCAGGGTGGCGGCCAGCGCCGGGTGCAACGGCGGTACTTCGAGTTTGAAGGCCATCGGCCCGGTAGTGCCGTCCTTCCACTGGAAATGGTCGGAGTAGATCGACTGCGGCGCTCCGTAAAACGGGTTGATGATCTCGTCGAAGCGCCCGGCGGACATGTTCACCGGGTGCAGAAAGGTGCGTTTGCCGAGGCGTTGATGCGGATCCGGCGCGTCCGAGCGCAGCAGCAGGGCAGGGCTGTTGATACCGCCGCCGGCCAGCACGCAATGGCGGGCCTTGACCGTGATCTTGCGCCCGGTCGGCTCGACGCAGCGCTCGTCCATCGCCACGCACTGCAGCCCGGTGACCTTGTCACCGTTGATCAGCAGTTTTTCGGCGCGGGCCAGATAGAGCAGCTCGCCGCCCTTTTCCAGGGTCGCCGGAATGGTCGTGACCATCATCGACTGCTTGGCGTTGGTCGGGCAGCCCATGCCGCAGTAGCCGAGGTTCCAGCAGCCGCGCACGTTGCGCGGGATCACGTGCCAGCTGTAGCCGAGTTGTTCGCAGCCTTTGCGGATTACGTCGTTGTTGGCGTTGGGCGGCACCATCCACGGGGCGACGCCGAGGCGTTGCTCCATTTTTTCGAACCACGGCGCCATGTCGGCGGGGCTGTGGCCATTGACGTTGTGTTCTTTGGCCCAGTGTTCGAGGGTCGGCTCGGGCGTGCGAAAACTCGAAGTCCAGTTGATCAGAGTTGTGCCGCCGACCGCACGACCCTGAAGGATGGTGATCGCGCCGTCCTTGCTCATGCGGCCGATGCCTTCCTGATAGAGGCTGCTGTAAGCCTTGTCTTCCAGCATCTTGAAGTCGCTGCTGGTCTTGAGCGGGCCTTCTTCGATCAGCAGCACTTTATAGCCGGCGGCGCTGAGGATTTCCGCCGTGGTGCCGCCGCCGGCACCGCTGCCGATGATGGCAACGTCGGCTTCCAGGGTCAGGTCGTCGGTCAGTTGCGCGCCGTTGTAGGTTTTCCAGCCACGGGCAAGGCCTTCGCGAAACGGGTCGGGTACGGGCATCAATCAGGCTCTCTTATTATTGTTCGGAGGCGTCGCAGGTCTTAAACCGTGGGCGGGCCGGGGTAACCGCAGTGCGCCCAGGACTCGGCGCGGGTGTACCAGGCCATCATCACCATTTGCTGCAGGGAGCTGTGGCCCATGCGCAGCAGGCTCAACGAACTGTTTTCCCAGCGCTCGAGAAAGTGCCGGATCGCCTCGGGGCTGGCGTTTTCCCAACTGCCCCAGATGCCGGTCAGCGGTCCCCGGGTCACGGCCATGCCCAGCACATCGAACAGTTGCCGGGTGAGCTTGAGCATTTCCGGTGACAGGTGATCGAGGCTGTAGTCCAGGGACTTCAGGGTTCCGTCGACAGCGGCGGGCATCTTTTCCACCGCGACGGCGCCCTCCAGCATCACCGGAATCAGCGCACGCAGAAACAGCAGGTCACCGCTGCGCAACGTGGCGAATCCGTTGGCCGACACGCTCGATGAGCAGCCGCTGAGGCTGGCACCAAGGCCGGCAGTGGCGAGGAAAGCCGTGGCGCCGAGGCTGAACTTCAGCAGGCCACGGCGCGAGAGGGCAGGTGTTTCGGTCAGGCTTGGGTGCATTGTTGTTATTACCCGGCGGTGACGTTAGCGAATGAACAGTTTCTGGATCAGTTTCTGAATGGATTTGCCGTACGGCGGGTAAATCAGCTTCGCCGCGTTGAAGCGCTGTTTAACCAGCACACCCTTGGCCTTGCTGAAGGTCAGAAAACCTTCGTGCCCGTGGTAATGCCCCATCCCCGACGGCCCGATGCCGCCGAAGGGCATGTCGTCCTGGGCTACATGCAGCAGCGTGTCGTTGAGGCAGACGCCGCCGGAGTGGGTTTCGTGGAGCACGCGATTCTGTTCGCGTTTGTCGTAGCCGAAGTAGTAAAGAGCCAGAGGACGTGGGCGCTGATTGATGTAAGCAAATGCCTGATCCAGATCCCGGTACGGCACGATCGGCAGCAGCGGGCCGAAGATTTCGTCCTGCATCACCGTCATCTCGTCGCTGACGTTCAGCAGCAGGCTGTGCGGCATGCGCCGGCCCTGGCCCTGCTCGAACAGCGGAATCAGCAGTGCGCCCTTGCTGGTGGCGTCGCTGAGGTAGCTGTTCAGTCGAGCCAATTGGCGCTCGTTGATGATCGCGGTGTAGTCCGGGTTGTCGGCGAGTGTCGGATAAAACCCGCGCACGGCCTGGCGATAGGCTTCGACGAAGCCGCCGACCCGTTCTTCCGGCACCAAGACGTAGTCCGGCGCCACGCAGGTCTGGCCGGCGTTGAGGGTCTTGCCGAAGGCGATGCGTTCGGCGGCGTCCTTGAGCGGCACGTCGTGGGAGACGATGGCCGGGGATTTGCCGCCCAGTTCCAGGGTCACCGGCGTGAGGTTTTCCGCCGCCGCGCGCATCACGTGCTTGCCGATGCTGGTGGCGCCGGTGAACAGCAGGTGATCGAAGCGCAGTTTCGAGAACGCCACGCCGACATCGGCCTCGCCCAGCACCACGCAGACCAGGTCTTCGGGGAAAATCCGCGCCAGCAATTCCTTGAGCAGCATGCCGGTGGCCGGGGTCGATTCGCTGAGCTTGAGCATCACCCGGTTGCCTGCCGCGAGCGCGCCGGTCAAAGGGCCCATGGCCAGGAACAACGGGTAGTTCCACGGCACGATGACGCCGACGACGCCCAGCGGCTGATACACCACTTTCGCCGATGCCGGCTGGAAGGCGACGCCGACCTTGCGCCGTGAAGGTTTCATCCACTGGCTGATATGCCGGCTGGCGTAATGAATGCCGTGCAGACTCGGCATCAGCTCGGCGAGCAGGGTTTCATCGGCGCTGCGGTGGCTGAAATCCGAACTGATCGCCTCGATCAATGCCTGCCGTTCGCTGCTCAGCAGATCGCGCAAGGCCTTGAGCCACTGCTGACGCTGGGCGGCAGGCGGCATCGGGTTGGCGGCGTAGGCGGCGCGCTGCGCGTCGAACAACCGGTTGAGCTCTTCCAGCGGCTGTTGCAACGATTGCAGGTAGGCAATATCGGCGGTCATTGTCGGCTCCGGATTTGTTGTCGTGAGGAACTTTCTAGAGTCTATGCTCTAGAAAGTCAAATGACTTCCTTGGGCATCATGGTTTTATCCCGTTCCGGTTAGGTCGTAAGATGCCCCCCAACGCACTCTGAATTAAAGCTCAAGCCATGGCCCCACGGATCAAAACCAGCGAGCGCATCGTGCAGAACAGCCTCGAGCTGTTCAATCAGCAGGGCGAGCGCAGCATCAGCACCAATCACATCGCGGCCCACATGGAGATTTCTCCGGGCAACCTGTACTACCACTTCCCCAACAAGCAGGCGATCATCGCCGTGTTGTTCAGTGAGTACGAAAGCCTTGTGGACAGCTTCCTGCGCCCGCCTCAGGGGCGTGCGGCGACGGTCGAAGACAAGCGTTTCTACCTCAAGGAACTGCTGTCGGCGATGTGGCGCTACCGCTTTCTGCACCGGGATCTGGAGCACCTGCTCGACAGCGATCCGGACCTGGCCGGGCGTTACCGGCGCTTTTCCCAGCGCTGCGTGATTCAGGGCGCGGCGATCTATGAAGGTTTCGTCGCTGCCGGCATCCTGAAGATGGACCGGGTGCAGATCGAATCCCTGACCCTCAACGCGTGGATCATCCTCACCTCCTGGGTACGCTTTTTGTGCACGACCCGGGAAAATTCCAATCACCTCAGCGAGCAGGCCATTAAACGTGGCGTGTATCAGGTGCTGGTGCTGGAAGCGGGATTTGTCACCGATCAGGCCCGTGATGAGGTCAATGCACTGTTCGAAGAATTCTACGTACCGTTGGCCCAGGCCCTTGAAGAAAGGTCCTGACCCATCCGCTCACAGGAGTCGTTCGCTATGCCGATTGCGCAACTGATCAGCCCGACCACGCTGGATGCCCGCAAGGAGCAACCGGGGCTGGTGATTCTCGATTGCCGTTTTGCCCTCGAAGACCCGGATTACGGCCAGCGCAGCTATGCCGAAGGGCACATTGCCGGGGCGAGTTTCGCCGATCTTGAACGTGACCTGAGCGGGCCGGTGACCAAGGGCGTGACCGGACGTCATCCGCTGCCGGAGCCGGCGGCGTTGATCGAGCGCCTGCAAGCCTTCGGTATCAGCAACGACAGCGACGTGGTTCTGTATGACGACGGCCCCGGTGCCTACGCGGCCCGGGCCTGGTGGTTGCTGGCATGGCTGGGCAAGCGCGACGGCGTGTTCATTCTCGATGGCGGGCTCAAGGCCTGGCATGCGGCCGGCCTGCCGCTGAGCCTGGATGCGCCTTCGGTGGCGCGCGGGACGTTCAGCGGGCAGCCGGACAAACATCTGCTGCTCAGCGCCGAGCAATTGCAGCAGCGCCTCGGCCAACCGGCCCTGACCCTGCTCGATGCCCGCGCCCTGCCAAGGTTCAAGGGTGAAGTGGAGCCGATCGACCCGATCGCCGGGCACATTCCCGGCGCGCAATGCGCGGCGTTTACCGACAACCTGGGCAGCGACGGACGTTTCCTGCCGGCGGATCAACTCAAGCAGCGCTTTGCCGCGAAACTCGGCGAGCGTTCGCCGAACGATCTGGTGGCGTATTGCGGTTCCGGGGTGACGGCGTGTCACAACCTGTTTGCCCTGTGTCTGGCGGGTTATCCGTTGGGTACGCTGTATGCCGGATCGTGGAGCGAGTGGATCAACGAGCCGTCGCGCGGTATCGCCACGGGCGAGTAAGCGCGTTCAGCGCTCCAGCCGCGCACTGCGATAGGCCGCTGGCCCCACGCCATAAACCTGTTTGAACTGCCGGCTCAGATGGCTCTGGTCGGCAAAGCCCAGTTGCGTGGCGACTTCCACCGGCAGGCAGCCGCTCTGCAACAAACCCCGTGCGCAGGCGATCCGCTGTTGCATCAGCCAGGTGTGCGGCGGCATGCCGGTGGCGCGGCGGAATACCCGGGCGAAGTGGAAGGGCGACAGGTTCACCGCTGCCGCCAGTTCTTCCAGGGAGGGGGGCGCCGCCAGTTGTGCGTGCAGCAACTCCTTGGCCATCACCACTGCGCGGTGTTCTTTTCCGGGTTTGCCGTTGATCTGCACCGCCGCGTGACGTTGCAGCAGCAGCATCATCATTTCGCGCCACACCGTCTGCTGCTGCAGCGCGGTGGCGGGGCTTTCCAGCAAGCGGTGCAACTGGCTGAAGCCGTTGACCAGATCCGGGTCGCGATACAGCGTCGCGCCAAAGGCCGGCATTGGTGCGGTTGGCAGCTCCAGTTCTTCAAGCAGCGAAACAATCTTGTCGGTATCCGGATAGAACGCCCGGTACAGCCAGCCGTCCTCGGTGCCTTTGTGGCCGGTGTGCAATTCATCCGGGTTGATCAGCACCAGCGTTCCGCTGCCAGCCAGGTGTTCGGCACCGCGATAACGGTAGCGCTGGGCGCCGGCCATGATCATGCCGATCACGTAGCCGTCGTGGACGTGCGGGGCGAAACGATGCTCGATGTAGCGCGCCGAGAGCAGCTCGACGCCGGCCAATGGCGCGGTTTGCCAGAAACGGATCGACTCGCCCTGATCGCTCATGCCGTCACCCGCGCCCCGATTCGGCCAGCCATTGGGGGATGCGCCGCTCCAGGTAATAACCCGGTTGGCGGAATGAGCCGTCGACGAAGCCGACATGCCCGCCCCGGGCCTGCAATTCAAACGCGGTCGAACTCGACAACTCACTGGCCTGCGGCAGGCTGTGGGGAAATACGAACGGGTCGTCCGCCGCCTGAATGATCAGGGTCGGCGTGCGGATCTCGCCCAGAAAGTAGCGGCTCGATGCCCGCCGATAATAATCCTCGGCATCGGCAAACCCGTGCAGCGGCGCGGTCACCCGGCCATCGAAATCCCAGAAGGTGCGCATGTTTTCCAGCGAGCCGAGGGCGGCCAGTGCGGCAAGACCATCCTCACGGCCGTCGTGCTGGAACTGGCGCTGCTTGTTCTTGATGTAGGCCACCATCTCGCGCATGAAATGCGCCTGATAGACCTTCGAAAACCCCTGGCCGATACGGTCGGCGCATTGATCCAGTCGAAACGGCACCGACACCGCTACCGCGCCAAGTACACCGCTGGCGCTACCGGTTTCCCCCAGATGCTTGAGCAGCACGTTGCCGCCAAGGGAATAACCGACCGCATACAGCGGCGCCAATGGCCGCTTGGCTTTCAGGTGCTTGATGGTTTCGGCGAGGTCTTCGCTGGCACCGGAATGGTAGCTGCGCGGCAACAGGTTCGGTTCGCCCGAACAGCCGCGCCAGTTCAGCGCCACACTGGCCCAGCCTTGGGCGGCGAGCGCTGCCTGAATCCCGGCGACGTAAGGCGAGTTGGAAGAGCCAGTCAGCCCGTGCAGCACCAGCACCAGAGGCGCTTCGGCGCTGTGCGGGCCATGCCAGTCGAGGTCGAGAAAATCGCCGTCCTCCAGCCACACGCGTTCGCGCTGGCGATCAAGGTGCACGGTCTTGCGCCACAGCGGCCCCCACAAGGTTTGCAGGTGCGGATTGCCGAGGCCGAAGGCGGGGATGAACGGTTTTGACGAAGGGGACACGATTGCTCTCGATGCAGCGCAGCGAGCCTCGGCTGAAGCTCGCCGCTTTTTCAGGCCGGTCGGTTAACCGGCGATCACTGCCATACGTTGCCACAACGCGTAGTACACCCGCCCGGATTTCTGTTCACGGTGCAGGCGCCAGTTGCCTGGCAGGCCGAGGGTCGATGGCGCGGTTTCGCTTTCAGTGTAGATCCACGAATCATCGGCCAGCCATTGGCGCTCTTCCAGCAGCGCGCAGACGGCAGGCAGCAGGTTCTGGTTGAACGGCGGGTCGAGGAACACCAGGTCGAACGCGGTCGCGGTCTGGGTTTCCAGGTAGCGCAAGGCGTCGGCGGTCTGCACCTGGCCGTTGGTGCAGCGCAGGGTGCCGAGGTGTTCTTTCAGGCTGGAGACGGCGACATGGCTGGCATCCAGCGCCTGGCCCATGGACGCGCCACGGGACAATGCTTCCAGAAAAAGCGCGCCGCTGCCGGCGAACGGATCGAGCACCTTGGCCCCGGCAACGTACGGCGCGAGCCAGTTGAACAGAGTTTCACGCACACGGTCCGGCGTCGGGCGCAGGCCCGGTGCATCCGGGAAGCTCAGTTTGCGGCTGCGCCACTCGCCGCCGATGATGCGCAACTGGTTCACACCGTTGTGCAGTTTTTGTACAGGTTTCTTTGGACTGGCCATTAATGCTCCGGAACCCCGAGCGGCTGCTCGGCAGGTTTATCAGATGGGGCCGGTAACGGCTTTTGCGGCACGGTCGGGCCAGCGCTGACGATGACCATTTTGTCCGTGCTCAAGTGTTTGTTCAGGGCGTCGCGGACCTGCTCGACCGTCAGGCTCTGGGACTGACGCATGAAGTCGTCCAGATAGCTCAGCGGCAGATTGTAGAAGCCCATGGCGCCGAGCTGGCCGACGATATCGGCGTTGCTGGCAGTGGACAGCGGGAAGCTGCCGGCCAGTTCGCGCTTGGCGTCGTCGAGTTCTTTCTGGGTCGGGCCAGTCTTCAGGTAGTCGGCGAGCACGTCCTGCACCAGTTTCAGGGTGCCTTCGCTCATTTCCGCGCGGGTCTGCAGATTGATCATGAACGGGCCGCGTGCCTGCATCGGGCTGAACGCCGAATACACGCCGTAGGCCAGGCCACGCTTCTCGCGGACTTCGCTCATCAAGCGAGTGCCGAAGCCACCGCCGCCGAGGATCTGGTTGCCCATCGACAGTGCGGCGTAGTCCGGGTCGTCACGGTCGATGCCCAGTTGCGCGAGCATCAGGTTGGTCTGCTTCGACGGGAACTCGATGTGACCGACGCTGGCCTTCGGCTCCTGCGGCTGAGCGATCTTCGCCAGCGCCGGGCCTTTCGGCAGGGCGGCGGAGACCTGATTGGCAATCGCCTCGGCTTCGCTGCGGGACAGATCGCCGACCAGCGCAATCACCACGTTGCCGGCGGCATACGCTTTGGCGTGGAACTCACGCAGTTGCGCCAGGGTGATCTTCGGCACGCTTTGCGCGCTGCCATCGCTGGAGTGCGCGTACGGGTGATCGCCGTACAGGCGCTTCATCAACTCCAGGCTGGCGAGTTTGCCGGGGTTCTGTTTCTGGTACTCGAAACCGGCGAGCATCTGGTTCTTGATGCGTGCGAAGGAGTCGGCGGGGAAGGTCGGTTTACCGATCACTTCCGAGAACAGTTTGAGTGCCGGCTCGCGTTTGTCGGCGGCACTCAGGCTGCGCAACGAAACGATGGCCATGTCCTTGTAGGCGCCGTTGCCGAAATCCGCGCCGAGGCCTTCGAAGCCCTGGGCAATGGCGCCGACATCCTTGCCGGCCACGCCTTCGTTGAGCATGGCGTTGGTCAGCAGGGCCAGGCCCGGCGCGTTGTCGTCCTGGCTGCTGCCGGCGGAAAAGATCAGGCGCATGTCGAACATCGGCAGTTCGCGAGCTTCGACGAACAGCACCTTGGCGCCTTCGGCGGTGTTCCAGGTCTGTACGTCGAGTTTGCGGCTGGCCGGGGCCTTGCCGTCGAGTTCGGCCAGCGATTGCAGCTTCTGGCTGGACTTGGCGTTATCCAGCGCTTCGCTGGCGTTGCTGTTGTCGCTCGGCGCCAGATACAGCGCGGCGGAGCCAATGACTGCCACGGCGATCAGGCCGAGCAGCAGGCGTGGGGTTTTGCGCTCACTCATGAGTCGTCTCCAGTGGCAGGACGTGGGCGACGCTGAGACGTTCGCGGGTGAAATACAGCTTGGCGGCGTTCTGGATGTCTTGCGGGGTGACGCTTTCCAGATCGGCCAGTTCTGTGTCCATCAATTTCCACGACAGGCCGACGGTCTCCAGTTGGCCGATGGCGGTGGCCTGGCTGGTGATCGAATCGCGTTCGAAAACCAGGCCGGCGATGACTTGCGCACGCACGCGCTCCAGCTCTTCAGCGGACGGTGCAGTGGTTTTCAGCTGTTTCAGCAGTTTCCACAGGCCGGCTTCAGCCTGGGCCATGGTCTTTTTCTTCTGGGTGTTCGGCGTGGCCGACAGGGTGAACAGGCTGTCGCCGCGAGTGTAGGCGTCGTAGCTCGACGAACCGCCGGACACCAGCTCTTCGCCGCGCTCCAGCTGGGTCGGGATGCGTCCGCTGTAACCGCCGTCCAGCAGCGCCGAGATGAGGCGCAAGGCGTTGATCGAGCGCTTGTCTTCGGCGGTGGCCAGGCTCGGCACGTTGAAACCGAGCATCAGGCTGGGCAGTTGGGTCTGCACATGCAGGGTGATCTGGCGTTCGCCGGGTTCGGCCAGTTCCAGCGGTTGCTTCGCTGGCGGCACGTCGCGTTTCGGGATCGGCCCGAAGTAGCGCTGGGCGAGGGTTTTCACTTCGTCCGGGGTCACGTCGCCGACCACCACCAGCGTGGCGTTATTCGGCACATACCAGGATTGGTACCAGTGGCGCAGCTCTTCGACTTTCATCCGGTCGAGGTCGGCCATCCAGCCGATAGTCGGCGTGTGATAACCGCTGGCCGGGTAGGCCATGGCCTTGTAGCGCTCGTAGGCCTTGGACATCGGCTTGTCATCGGTGCGCAGGCGGCGCTCTTCCTTGATGACTTCGATTTCCTTGGCGAACTCGTCGGCCGGCAGGCGCAGATTGGCCATGCGGTCGGCTTCCAGTTCGAAGGCTACGCCCAGACGGTCGCGGGCCAGCACCTGGTAGTAGGCGGTGAAGTCATCGCTGGTGAAGGCGTTTTCTTCAGCGCCGAGGTCACGCAGGATCAGCGAGGCTTCGCCGGGGCCGACTTTCTCGCTGCCCTTGAACATCATGTGCTCGAGGGCGTGGGACAGACCGGTCTGGCCCGGGGTTTCGTAGCTGGAGCCGACCTTGTACCAGACCTGCGACACCACCACTGGCGCGCGATGGTCTTCGCGCACGACGACTTTCAGACCGTTGTCGAGGGTGAATTCGTGGGTCGGTTGCAGGTCGGCCGCCAGGGCCGAAAGGGGCAGACAGACTGTGCTGAGCAGCAGGCCTGCGGCGCGGCGGGCTAGAGCATTCATTCGTTTTTAAACCTGTTCGGCTGCCCGCTTGGTCTTAGCCTAGGCGGGCGAGGAGGTGCTAGGATACTGATCCGTTTTACTGGCGGCCACGCCTATCAGGCCACTGATCGGTCTATAGGTTGTACGGGTTACCGGCAGAAGCTTTGAGTTTGTCAGCTAAACTCTGCGTTTTCGCCGACGATGCCGTTCCAGTCCTTCGTATTTACAGACCTTTGAGGTGCTTTTGGCGCCTCGACAAAATGTTGCGCGTGAACAAGCTGGGTGAAACACAGTCTGTTCTGCATCGAATATTTATTTGCCGGGGCGCCCCTGTGGCGCGTCGCTACCGTGAGATAGCCGTCCTCCATGTTTGGTTCCAACGACGACAAGAAGACCCCAGCTGCGGCTGGCGAGAAGAAAAGCCTGTTCGGATGGCTGCGCAAAAAGCCGCAGGAACCCGTCGTCGAACAGCCGACTGCCATTCCTGAGCCAGCCCCGGCACCAGCACCTGTCATAGAAGAAGTGCCGGCGCCGGTTGTGCTGCCGATTGCCGAACCGGTGTTGCAACCGGTGGCCGAAGTCGAGCCTGAGGCGCCGGCTGCCGCTGAGCTGCCGCTGACCCCGGCTGCCCAGCCATGGTTGACCTTGCCCGTGGCGGAAGAGCCGGTGGCGCTGGTCGAAGAGGCTGCGCCGCACATCACGCCGCCGATTCCGGCAGCGGTTGCATTCACTCCCGAGCCTGTTCAAGCGCCGGTGGTCGAACCTGCTCCTGTCATTCCCGAGCCGGTGGTCGCTGCGCCGGTTGCACCGATTGTCACTGCGCCCGAGCCTGCACCTGCACCTGCACCTGCACCTGCACCTGCACCTGCACCTGCACCTGCACCGGTCGTCGCTGCGCCTGTCGCTGTCGTCGAAACCCCGGTGGAGGCGCCTCGCACCGAAGAAACCAAGGCCGGCTTCTTCGCCCGCCTCAAGCAAGGCCTGTCGAAGACCAGCGCCAGCATCGGCGAGGGCATGGCCAGCCTGTTCCTCGGCAAGAAGGCCATCGATGACGATCTGCTCGACGATCTCGAAACTCGTCTGCTGACTGCCGACGTTGGTGTCGAAGCCACTTCGGTGATCATCCAGCGTCTGACCCAGAAGGTCGCACGTAAAGAGCTGGCCGATTCCGACGCGCTGTACAAATCCCTGCAGGCCGAGCTGGCCGCGATGCTCAAACCGGTCGAGCAGCCGCTGAAGATTGCTTCGCAGAACAAGCCGTTTGTGATCCTCGTGGTTGGCGTCAACGGCGCCGGCAAGACCACCACCATCGGCAAGCTGGCGAAGAAGCTGCAACTGGAAGGCAAGAAAGTCATGCTCGCCGCCGGTGACACCTTCCGTGCTGCGGCGGTCGAGCAGTTGCAGGTCTGGGGCGAGCGCAACAAGATTCCGGTGATCGCCCAGCACACGGGCGCGGACTCGGCTTCGGTGATCTTCGACGCCGTGCAGGCCGCCAAGGCCCGTGGCATCGATGTGCTGATCGCCGACACCGCCGGTCGCCTGCACACCAAAGACAACCTGATGGAAGAACTGAAGAAGGTTCGCCGGGTGATCGGCAAGCTCGACGCCGATGCGCCGCACGAAGTGCTGCTGGTGCTCGACGCCGGTACTGGCCAGAACGCCATCAACCAGGCCAAGCAATTCAACCAGACCGTCGAACTGACCGGCCTGGCGCTGACCAAGCTAGACGGCACCGCCAAGGGCGGGGTGATTTTCGCCCTGGCCAAGCAATTCGGCCTGCCGATCCGCTACATCGGCGTCGGTGAAGGCATCGACGATCTGCGTACCTTTGAAGCCGAACCCTTTGTCCAGGCACTGTTTGCCGAGCGGGAGCGTTCATGATTCGTTTCGAACAGGTCGGTAAGCGCTACCCGAACGGTCACGTCGGCTTGCATGAGCTGAGCTTTCGAGTCCGTCGCGGCGAGTTCCTGTTTGTCACCGGCCACTCCGGTGCCGGTAAATCCACGTTGTTGCGCCTGTTGCTGGCGATGGAGCGTCCGACCAGCGGCAAACTGCTGCTGGCCGGGCAAGACCTGAGCACCATCAGCAATGCGCAGATTCCGTTTCTGCGTCGGCAGATCGGTGTGGTGTTCCAGAATCACCAGTTGCTGTTCGATCGCACGGTGTTCAACAACGTCGCGCTGCCGTTGCAGATCCTCGGGCTATCCAAGGCGGAAATCGCCAAGCGCGTCGATTCGGCACTGGAGCGCGTGGCGCTGTCGGACAAGACCGATCTGTACCCCGGCGATCTGTCCACCGGTCAGCAACAGCGCGTCGGCATCGCCCGCGCCATCGTGCACCGCCCGGCCCTGCTGCTGGCGGACGAACCGACCGGTAACCTCGACCCGCGTCTGGCGGCCGAGATCATGGGCGTGTTCGAAGACATCAACCGTCTGGGTACCAGCGTGCTGATCGCCAGTCACGACCTGGCCCTGATTGCGCGCATGCGCCATCGCATGTTGACCCTGCAACGCGGCCGATTGATCGGCGACGGGGAGGCAGGCGAATGAGTGCAACACGTAGTCCGAAGGTTTCCGAGCGTGTGGCCCCTAAGGCCGCCGATCCGCAGCCGCCGAAGAAGAAAAAGCACGACGAGGACGATGGTCCGGATTTCGCCACGCTGTTCCACGCCTGGATCGAAAGCCACCGTGCCAGCCTGCTGGACAGCCTGCGTCGCCTCGGCAAGCAGCCGATCGGCAGCTTCTTCACCTGCATGGTGATGGCGGTTGCACTGAGCCTGCCGATGGGCCTGTCGTTGTTGCTGAACAACGTCGAGCGTCTGGGCGGTTCGTGGCAGCGTGCGGCGCAGATCTCGCTGTATCTGGAGCTTGACGCCAGTTCGGCTCAGGGCGAGAAGCTGCGGGATCAGATCAAAGGCATGCCCGGCGTCGCTGATGCTGAATATGTCGGTCGCGATCAGGCGCTGGAAGAATTCCAGCAGCAGTCCGGACTGGGCGAAGCACTGCGCGAGCTGCCGGAAAACCCGCTGCCGGGCGTTGTGCTGGTGACGCCGAACGAGGTCGACAAGCCGACCCTGGAAGCATTAAGACAAAAACTTTCCGAACTGCCCAAGGTACAACAGGCGCAACTTGATCTAGTCTGGGTCGAGCGTCTGGCGGCCATCCTCAAGCTCGGCGACCGCTTTGTCTTCGGTCTGACGGTGTTGCTGGTTTCCGCATTACTTTTGGTGATAGGCAATACCATTCGTCTTCATATTGAAAACCGCCGCACCGAGATAGAAGTGATTAAACTCGTCGGCGGCACCGACAGTTATGTGCGTCGTCCCTTCCTTTATATGGGCGCGTTGTATGGCTTCGGTGCGGGGCTGCTGTCCTGGGGTGTGCTGGCGTTCGGCCTGAACTGGCTGAACGACGCGGTGGTCGGGCTGGCCGGCTTGTACGGCAGTGATTTCGCACTGGCCGGAGTGCCAGTTGCCGACGGTCTGTCGCTCTTGCTTGGCGCGGTGCTGTTGGGTTATATCGGTGCATGGATTGCAGTCGCACGTCATCTCAGGGAGCTGGCGCCGAAGTAGAATCTTTTTTGCGCGTGATTGACCTTGCGGTTTTTTGGGAACTTGTACCTGAGTTCCCGGTCAATTTTTCGCAGTGCCGAAAGGCGCGAGTATGTAAGTCGGAGGTTTTTTCGTATGACCAATTCTTTGCAACCTGCGTATGCATTGGTTCCGGGCGCAAACCTGGAAGCCTATGTGCACACCGTCAACAGCATTCCATTGCTGACGCCGGAGCAGGAGCGTGAACTGGCCGAGAGTCTCTACTATGAGCAGGATCTTGGGGCGGCTCGGCAGATGGTGCTCGCCCACCTGCGATTTGTCGTACACATTGCCCGTAGCTATTCCGGCTACGGTCTGGCTCAGGCTGACCTGATCCAGGAAGGCAACGTCGGCCTGATGAAGGCCGTGAAGCGTTTCAACCCGGAAATGGGCGTACGTCTGGTGTCCTTCGCGGTGCACTGGATCAAGGCCGAGATTCACGAATTCATCCTGCGCAACTGGCGGATCGTGAAAGTCGCGACCACCAAGGCCCAGCGCAAGCTGTTCTTCAACCTGCGCAGCCAGAAGAAGCGTCTGGCCTGGCTGAACAACGAGGAAGTCCACCGTGTGGCGGAAAGCCTCGGCGTCGAGCCCCGTGAAGTGCGTGAGATGGAAAGTCGCCTGACCGGTCATGACATGGCCTTCGACCCGGCTGCCGAAGCTGACGACGACAGTGCTTTCCAGTCGCCGGCCAACTACCTGGAAGACCACCGGTACGACCCGGCGCGTCAACTGGAAGATGCCGACTGGAGCGACAACTCCAATCACAACCTGCACGAAGCGCTGGAAGTGCTGGACGAGCGCAGCCGCGACATCCTCTACCAGCGCTGGCTGGCAGAAGAGAAAGCCACGCTGCACGACCTGGCGCAGAAGTACAACGTGTCGGCCGAGCGGATCCGTCAGCTCGAGAAGAGCGCGATGAACAAGCTCAAGTTGTCGATCGCCGCGTAACCGGTGGTCCGGCAATAAAAAACGCCCCGATCAGTGATGATCGGGGCGTTTTTGTGTGCGCTTCAGAAACTCATTGGGCCCAGGGTGCGCGGCGTGAATCATCGAGTGTCAGCAGATAGCTGTCGCCACCCAACTGGCTCATCTGCTGGCGAATCCATCCGGCCCGACGCGAAACGTAGGAAGTCGGGTGACTGGCGCTCCAGACCCGGGGATTGGGTAGCACGGCTGCCAGATAGCTCGCCTGCTGGCGGGACAATGACTTGGCAGAAACGCCAAAGTGATGCCGTGCCGCTGCTTCAGCGCCAAATACGCCGTCATCCCACTCGACACTGTTCAGGTACACCTCAAGTATCCGCTGCTTGGGCCAGAACACTTCGATCAGCGCGGTGAACCAAGCTTCCAGGCCTTTGCGCAGATAGCTGCGGCCGGACCACAAGAACAGGTTCTTCGACACTTGCTGGCTCAGGGTACTGGCGCCGCGAATCGAGCCGCCGAGTTCGTTGTGGGCCAGTGCGGCCTTGATCGCACTCAGGTCAAAACCCCAGTGCTCGGGGAATTTCTGGTCTTCGCCGGCAATCACCGCGACCTTCAGGTCATCGGAGATCTCGTCCCACGGCTTCCAGGTGCGTTGCAGATCGATCGGCTCGCCGTCGACCCAGGATTCGATCTTGCGCTCGATCATCAGCGCCGTGCCCGGTGGCGGCACAAAGCGAAACACCAACACCAGCAATACGCTGCCGCCCGCGAACCAGAGCAGGGCCTTCGTGAAACGACGGAGAAATAAACGCAGCATAGAGATGGCTTGGCCGAACCGGTTGAGCGGGCCATTATACAGACCCTGCCGATCGAGTCTGAGTGGAGTTCTACATGCTGCGTAGCTTTCTGATGCTGGCTGCCTTCTTTGGTTTCACCGGTGTCGGCCTCGGCGCATTCGCCGCCCATGGCCTGAAAAACCGCCTGACCCCCGAGTACCTCGCAATCTTCCACACCGGCGTCACCTATCAACTGGTGCATGCGCTGGCGCTGTTCGGTGTGGCGCTGCTGGCCACGCAGCTTCAGGGTCGCTTGGTCGCCTGGGCCGGTATCTCGTTCACCGTCGGCATCCTGCTGTTTTCCGGCAGTCTGTACCTGCTGACCACCGTCGGCATCGGCAAGCTCGGCATCATCACTCCGTTCGGTGGCCTGGCGTTCCTGATCGGCTGGCTGTGCCTCGGACTCGCCGCCTGGCGCCTGCAGCCAACCGCTTGACGCTTGGTGCTGACCTTTAGGTCATGATCGGGCTAGAATGCCACCCCCTAAAAAGTGATGGCGGCGTTGCGCATGCGCATTCAGTTGAACGGTGAATCCTTTGAACTGCCCGACGGTGAAACCGTTGCGGCCCTGCTGACCCGTCTGGACCTGACCGGACGCCGCGTCGCGGTCGAACTCAATCTGGATATCGTCCCGCGCAGCCAGCATGCCGACACCACATTGAATGACGGCGACAACGTCGAAGTGGTGCATGCCATCGGCGGCGGCTAGTCGCCAGGCCTGCATGGGCCGAGAATTCTGCAAGACCCTCACCCCAACAGAGGATTTCCCATGAGCATCGTTCGTAGCGACAAGCCTTTCGTTCTGGCCGGTCGTACTTACCAGTCGCGTTTGCTGGTCGGTACCGGCAAGTACCGTGACATGGAAGAAACCCGCCTGGCCATCGAAGCCTCGGGTGCCGAGATCGTCACCTTCGCGGTGCGCCGCACCAACCTGGGCCAGATCGAAGGCGAGCCGAACCTGCTCGAAGTGCTGTCGCCGGATCGCTACACCTTCCTGCCGAACACCGCTGGCTGCTACGACGCGGTCGAGGCCGTGCGCACCTGCCGCCTGGCCCGTGAACTGCTCGATGGCCATAATCTGGTGAAGCTGGAAGTGCTGGCCGACCAGAAAACCCTGTTCCCCAACGTGATCGAAACCCTCAAGGCCGCCGAAGTACTGGTCAAGGAAGGCTTCGACGTGATGGTTTACACCAGTGATGACCCGATCATCGCCCGGCAACTGGCGGAAATCGGCTGCATCGCGGTCATGCCGCTGGCCGGCCTGATCGGTTCGGGCCTGGGGATCTGCAACCCGTACAACCTGCAGATCATCCTCGAAGAAGCCAAGATCCCGGTGCTGGTGGATGCCGGTGTCGGTACCGCTTCCGATGCCACCATCTCCATGGAGCTGGGCTGTGACGCCGTGCTGATGAACTCGGCCATCGCCCACGCCCAGCAGCCGATCATGATGGCCGAAGCCATGAAACACGCGATCGTCGCGGGCCGCCTGGCCTACCTCGCCGGCCGCATGCCGAAAAAACTCTATGCCAGCGCCTCTTCGCCGCTGGATGGTCTGATCAAGTAAGAGCTATTGATGACTGAATCGAACGACACGCCAATCCAGACGGAAGAAGGCGACGAGCGCCAACACCGCCGCATCAAGAGTTTTGTGATGCGCGCCGGGCGCATGACCGAAGGCCAGCAGCGTGGCCTGGATCAGGGCGCGCCGAAGTTCGTCCTGCCGCTGGCCGATGCGCCGGTGGATTACGATCAGGTGTTCGGCCGTTCCGCGCCGCGTTCGCTGGAGATCGGTTTCGGCATGGGCCACTCGCTGCTGGAAATGGCAGCCGCTGCGCCGGAACAGGATTTCATCGGTGTCGAGGTTCACCGTCCGGGTGTCGGCGCGCTGCTCAATGGCGTGCTGACCCAGGGCCTGACCAACCTGCGGGTCTACGATTGCGACGCGATCGAAGTACTGAACCGCTGCATCGCCGACAACAGCCTCGATCGCCTGATGCTGTTCTTCCCGGATCCGTGGCACAAGAGCCGTCACCACAAGCGCCGCATCGTTCAAGCGTCTTTCGCTGAACTGGTGCGCAGCAAGTTGAAGGTTGGCGGCATTCTGCACATGGCCACCGACTGGGAACCGTATGCCGAATACATGCTGGAAGTGATGAACGTCGCCCCGGGCTATCGCAACCTCGCCGAAGACGGCAAGTGCGTACCACGCCCGGCCGAACGCCCGATCACCAAGTTCGAACGCCGTGGCGAACGTCTTGGGCATGGCGTGTGGGATCTGAAGTTCGAGAAACTCGCTTAAGCATCACGCAATAAAAACTGTGGGAGCGAGCTTGCTCGCGATTGCGGTCTGACAGTCAACGAAGATGTTGAATGTTATGACGCTTTCGCGAGCAAGCTCGCTCCCACAGTTGTTTTGTGTGTGCTGAAAATCAGCGGCGGTCGGCGACCACGCCGATCAAAACCAACACCACCAACAACACCGGCGCCAGACTGTAGTTGTTGAACTGGCTCAGCCCCTTCACCACCCAAGGGGTGGCGTAGATCAGCGCCGCGCCGCTGCCGATCATGCACAGCTGGGCCATCAGCGGGACGCGCAGGGCGCCGGCGATGCTGCCCAGGCGTTGCTCGACCCAGCCTTTGAAGTCGGCGCCGAACAGCACCAGCAGGCAGCCCACCAGGGCCAGCGCGATTTCCGAGAGGTTGCTGCGGCTCCAGCGGGAGACAGTGGCGAGCAGGTCGAGTATCAAATCCATGCGGTTTCCCCGGGAGCCATTCAGCTCAGAAATTTCTGCAGCAAATCGTTGAGAAAGAGTTGTCCGCGCTCGGTGGCCGCCAGACGTGACGGTTCGACCTGCAATAGACCGCTTTGTTCGGCCTCGCGCCGGTGTTCGTCGAGGCTTTCCAGCGGCAGGCCGGTGCGCTCGGGATACAGGCGTGATTCGACGCCGGCGGTCAGGCGCAGGGCGTTCATCAGGAACTCGAAGGGCATCTCGTCGTTGGTCAGGGCTTTCTCGCCGGCCTGGAAGCTTTTGGCCGGGTTGAGGTAGTCCTTCGGCAAGCGCGTCTTCCAGGTGCGTACGATGCGCCCGTCCGGATGGCTGAGCTTGCCGTGGGCGCCGGCGCCGATGCCGATGAAGTCGCCGAAACTCCAGTAGTTGAGGTTATGCCGCGCCGGACGACCCGGTTGGGCGTAAGCGGAAACTTCGTATTGCGCGTAACCGTGTTCGGCCAGCAGCGCCTGTCCGGCCTCTTGAATGTCCCACAACGTGTCGTCTTCCGGTAGCACCGGCGGCTGGTTCCAGAACACGGTGTTCGGCTCCAGCGTCAGCTGATACCAGGAAATGTGCGTCGGTTTCAGTTCGATGGCCTGGCGCAGATCGCTCAAGGCATCGTCCAGCGACTGGTCCGGCAGGCCGTGCATCAAGTCGAGGTTGAAGTTATCGAATCCGGCCTGGCGCGCCATGCCGGCGGCACGCACCGCTTCATCGCCGTTGTGGATGCGGCCGAGGGCCTTGAGCTTTTCCTGCTGGAAGCTCTGGATACCGATCGACAGGCGATTGATCCCCAGTTTGCGGTAAGCGACGAACTTCTCTTGCTCGAAAGTCCCGGGGTTGGCTTCCAGGGTGATTTCGATGTCATCGGCAAACGGGATGCGGTGTTTCACGCCTTCGAGCAAGCGGCCCAGTGCTTCGGCACTGAACAGGCTCGGTGTACCGCCGCCAAAGAAGATCGAACTCAACTCGCGGCCGTACACCGCGTGCAGATCCTGATCCAGGTCGGCGAGCAGCGCATCCACATATTCCCGTTCCGGCAGCACCGGGCTGGCAGTGTGGGAGTTGAAATCGCAATACGGGCATTTGCGCACACACCACGGGATGTGGATGTACAGCGCCAGGGGCGGCAGCGTCGGCAACGGCGCCCGAGGCGAAGAGGCGGCGCCACCGACGATCAGTGGCGACGCAGAAGAATCACGGGTCATTTCAAGCCCAGACGCTGGCGCAGCAGATCCATTGCACGGGCGCGGTGGCTGATCTGGTTCTTGTCGCTCGGGCTCAGCTCGGCGCTGGACACGTTACGCTCCGGCACCCAGAACAGCGGGTCGTAGCCGAAACCGTGCTCGCCGCTGGCGGCGGTCAGGATGCGCCCGTGCCACAGGCCTTCACAGAGGATCGGCAGCGGATCGTCGGCATGACGCACCAGCGCCAGCACGCAGACGAACTGCGCGCCGCGCTCGGCTTCAGGCACGTCCTTCAAGGCGTCGAGCAGTTTGGCGTTGTTCGCCGCGTCGCCCTTGCCGTCGGCGTAGCGCGCGGAGTAGATGCCCGGCGCACCGCCGAGGAAATCTACCGCCAGACCCGAATCGTCGGCCAGCGCCGGCAGCCCGGAGATGCGCGCGGCATTGCGCGCCTTGAGGATCGCGTTCTCGACGAACGACAGACCGGTTTCTTCCGGCTCCACGCTGCTGAACTCGCCGATCGAGCGCAATTGCACCGATTCGCCGAGCATGGCCTGGAGTTCCTTGAGTTTGCCGGCGTTATGGCTGGCCAGTACGAGTTGCTTGAGGTTCATCATTCGCCGGGGAAAAGCTCTTGGTTGAAATTGATGGTGTTGATCTTGTCACCGTTCTGCACCTTGATTTCGAAGGTGCGGGTTTCCTGCTGTTCCACCGGGTACTGGGCGATGTAATAGATTGCGCCCTGTTCGGTGACCTGGCGGAAATTCAGGGTCACGGTCTGGCTGGTCAGATCTTTCACAGTGCCGGTGACGTTGGCGATCAACGGCTTGCCGTCCTTGATCACCGAGACATTGATCACGCCCTGATTCTTGCTGCGGATCAGCTCGGCAGCCTTGGCGATGTCCGGTTGCAGGTAGGTCGAGTTGAAAGTGTTGTAGTGCACCGTCACGTCGCCGAAGGTTTCCTGGCGCTCGCTCTTGATGGCATCGGCTGCCATGGCCGACAGGCTCAGGCAGGCGGCCAGCAGCGTGGTAATCAGGCGTCCCATGTTCGTTCTCCTCGCAATGTCGTGGTTCAGACCGCGATTTTGTGATCCTGCAGCCCCGGGCTGCTGACGCGGTAGATACCGATCTCACCTAACAGATTAGGCCATAGCTTACTGGCCCACCCGTGGCGGTGCTGTTGATCCACGGCAAGCCGATCAATGACCTTCGCTTCACGTTCGCGACAAAGTTCTTCAAAGTCTTCGAAGGTGCAGAAGTGAATGTTCGGCGTGTTGTACCAGGTGTACGGCAGGAACTCGGACACCGGCATCCGGCCCTTGCTCGCCAGATACCAGCGGCAGCGCCAGTGGCCGAAGTTGGGGAAGGTGATGATGCACTGGCGACCGACCCGCAGCATTTCGTCGAGGATCTTGTCCGGGTAGTGCACGGCCTGCAGGGCCTGAGTCATCACGACCACGTCGAAGCTGTTGCTGGCGAAGTTGCCCAGACCCTTGTCCAGGTCCTGCTCGATGACGTTGATGCCCTTGGCCACGCACTCGGCAATGTTGTCCGGGTCGTTTTCCAGGCCATAACCGGTGACCTGCTTGTGGTCGCGCAGCCAGGTCAGCAACTCGCCGTCACCGCAACCGAGGTCGAGCACGCGGCTGCCGGCGGGGATCCATTCCTGGATGATTTCCAGATCAGCTCTCATGGCTTGTTCACACCGTAATTCGGTTCATGTAATTGCCGAACGCCTGCAAATAACGCGGGATCGGAATCAGGAAGGCGTCGTGGCCCTGAGGCGCGTCGATTTCCAGGTAGCTGACGTCCTTGCGCGCGGCCATCAGTGCGTCCACCAGTTCCCGCGAGCGGGCCGGAGAGAAGCGCCAGTCGGTGGTGAACGACATCACGCAGAACCTGGCTTTCGCGCCTTCGAAGGTTTTCGCCAGGTTATCGTCGAAGTTCGCCGCCGGATCGAAGTAGTCCAGCGCCTTGGTCATCAACAGATAGGTGTTGGCATCGAAGCGCCCGGAGAATTCTTCGCCCTGATAGCGCAGGTAGCTTTCGACCTGAAACTCGACACTGTGGAAGTCGTAGTTGAGCTTTTCGCTCTTCAGGCCACGACCGAATTTCTCGCCCATGGAGTCGTCGGACAGGTAGGTGATGTGCCCGACCATTCGCGCCAGCATCAGTCCGCGCTTGGGAATCACGCCTTGTTCCTGGAACGAGCCGCCGTGGAATTCCGGGTCGGTGAGAATCGCCTGACGCGCCACTTCGTTGAAGGCGATGTTCTGCGCCGACAACTTGGGGGCCGAGGCGATGGCCAGGCAGTGGCGAACGCGATCCGGGTAAGTGATGGTCCATTGCAGCGCCTGCATGCCGCCGAGGCTGCCGCCGATAACCGCCGCCCACTGGCCGATGCCGAGCAGGTCGGCCAGCCGTGCCTGGCTGTGCACCCAGTCTTCCACGGTCAGCACCGGGAAATCGGCGCCAAACGGCTTGCCGGTGTCCGGGTTGAGGCTGCTCGGGCCGGTGGAGCCGTTGCAGCCGCCGAGGTTGTTCAGGCTGACCACGAAGAACTTGTTGGTGTCGATCGGTTTGCCGGGGCCGATGCAGCTGTCCCACCAACCGGGCTTGCGGTCGTCGACGCTGTGGTAACCAGCGGCATGGTGGTGGCCGGACAAGGCGTGGCAGATCAACACGGCGTTGCTCGCTTGCGCGTTCAGTGTGCCGTAGGTTTCGTAGATCAGGTCATAAGCGGCCAGCGAACGGCCGCAGGCCAGGGCCAGCGGTTCGCTGAAGTGCGCCGTTTGCGGCGTCACCAGACCAACAGAATCGGGGGGAAAGGCAGTTGGCATCGACCCTGCTCTCGTTGAAATGAGGCGTAAGTCTAAAGAGCATGGGGGTTAGCAGCAAGCAGCCCTCACCCTAACCCTCTCCCGGAGGGAGAGGGGACTGATCTCGGTGTTCTTTGGAGCTGCACCGGCCTGAGTCATCGAGTTAAACCCAGGGTTTGAAAACAACACAAATCGGCTCCCTCTCCCTTGGGAGAGGGCTGGGGTGAGGGGCAGGAGGCACTGCGGTTGTTCAGGAGGAGCGCGCGACCAATCCCGGCAAATCCGGCATCTTCTTCGGCGAGCATATCTTCACCCGCTTCTGCCGGTTCAACTCACCACTGATCAGACTCACCTGACTCTTGGAAACCCCAAAAGCCTTGGCCAGAAACCCCATCAGATACGCATTGGCCTTGCCCTCGACCGGCGGAGCGGTCAGGCGGATTTTAAGGCGATCACCGTGCAGCCCGGCGAAGTCATCGCTGCGGGCTGCCGGTTGCAGGTGACACTCGAGGATCAGGTCGTCACCGTCCCAACGGAACCAGCTCACATCAACAGGCGCAGGATTTCCGGCATCATCGTCATCGCCGCGAGGTTGTTGATCACCAGCATGTCGATCAGCTTCAGCGCGAGGAAGGCGAAGATCGGCGACAGGTCCAGGCCGCCCATGCTCGGCAGGAAGCGACGGAACGGCGCCAGGGCCGGTTCGCAGATCTGGTTCACCAGCTCGGCGCCCGGGTTATGGCTGCCCGGAGCGACCCACGACAGGATCACGCTGATGATCAGGGCGAAGAAGAAAATCTTCAGGAACAGCGCGGTCACGCCGATGATCGACCAGATGAACAGTTGCAGCGGGTTGCCAGTGGTGCCGTAGGTCAGCAGCAGGGTCAGTGCCATCAGTGCCAGTTGTACGAGGATTGCCAGCACCAGCGAGGACATGTCGAGGCCGAACAGGCTCGGGATGATCCGGCGCAGTGGCTTGAGCAGCGGCTGGGTCGCCTTGACCACGAACTGGCAGAGCGGGTTGTAGAAGTTCGCTCGTACCAGTTGCAGGACGAAGCGCAGCAGCACGATCAGCAGGTACAGGCTGCCGAGGGTTTGCAGCACGTAGACCGCTGCGGTGTTCAATCCAATCATGTAAGGCTCCTTATTTGCCCAGTTGTTCGGCCATCTCGGCCGAGCGGTGCGCGGCGGCGCCGAGTGCTTTTTCCACCAGGGCTTCGAAGCCGCCGGCCTGGAACGATTTGATCGCAGCTTCAGTGGTGCCCGCTGGCGAGGTCACGCGGCGGCGCAGTTCGGCGGCGTCGACGTCGCTGGAAACGGCCATGTGCGCGGCGCCCAGCGCGGTTTGCAGGGTCAGTTGCTCGGCGGTTTCCTTCGGCAGGCCGAGTTTGACGCCGGCAGCGGTCATGGCTTCGATCAGCAGGAAGAAGTAGGCCGGGCCGGAACCGGAGACGGCAGTGACCGCGTCCAGTTGCTGCTCTTCGTTCAGCCACAGGGCGATGCCCACGGCGGACAGCAGCTCTTCAGCCTGCTGGCGTTGTTCGGCGCTCACTTCGCCGGTGGCGTACAAGCCGCTGACGCCCTGACGCAGCAGCGCCGGAGTGTTGGGCATGCAACGCACGATCGGCTGCTCGCCAAGCCATGCAGTCATGCTGGCGCAGGTGATGCCGGCGGCGATGGACACCACCAGTTGATTCGGCTTCAGGCTTGGGCGAATCGCTTCGCACACGGCCTTCATGGCCTGCGGCTTGACTGCCAGCACGACAACGTCGGCGCCGTCGATGGCCTGGGCATTGTCGGCGAAGGTTTCGATGCCGTGCTCGGCGCTGACCCGGTTGCGGGTCTCTTCGCCCGGATCGCTGGCGCGGATGTGTGCGGCTTCCAGACCCTTGGCCCGCAGGCCGCCGATCAGGCTGGCGGCCATGTTGCCGGCACCGATAAAGGCAATACGCGTGTTGCTCATGTCAGGTCCTTATCTGGAAATCATCAAGATTGGGAGTAGTCGCGAGCGCCAAACAGGGCCGTACCGATACGGACCCAGGTGGCGCCCTGGGCAATGGCCGACTCGAGGTCGTGGCTCATGCCCATGGAAAGTGTGTCGAGCGGCAGATCGAGGCCGGCCTGCAATTTCTGGACAGCGGCAAATGCGGCATCCTGCTCGGCGCGATCTTCGGTCGGCTCGGGAATCGCCATCAGCCCGCGCAACTTCAAGCGCGGCAGGGCGCTGATGGCCAGGGCCAGGGCCGGCAGGTCGGCCGGGGTGCAGCCGGACTTGCTGGCCTCACCGCTGACATTGACCTGAATGCAGATGTTCAGTGGCGGCAGATCTGCCGGACGTTGCTCGGACAGACGTTGGGCGATTTTCAGGCGATCCACGGAGTGCACCCAGGCGAAGTGCTCGGCAATCGAGCGGGTCTTGTTCGACTGAATGGGGCCGATGAAGTGCCAGATCAAGGGCAGGTCGGCCAGTTCGAGCTGTTTGCCCAAAGCTTCCTGCAGATAGTTCTCGCCAAAGTCGCGCAGGCCGGCGGCGTACGCTTCGCGCAGGGCTTGGGCGGGTTTGGTCTTGCTCACGGCCAGCAGCTGGACGCTGTTTTCATCGCGGCCGGCGGCTTTGACGGCTGCCTTAATGCGCGAACTAACCTGGAGAATGTTGTCTGCTATCGTGGACATCAAGAGGCGCCAGCGGTCTGAAGGTTCGCGGCATTCTACTGGAATTGAGGGACGCTATGGATATCACTGAACTGCTGGCCTTCAGCGCCAAACAGGGCGCTTCCGACCTGCACCTGTCGGCCGGACTGCCGCCGATGATCCGCGTGGATGGCGATGTGCGGCGGATCAATCTGCCGGCGCTGGATCACAAGCAGGTGCATGAGCTGATCTACGACATCATGAACGACACCCAGCGGGTGGAGTACGAGAAACATCTGGAAACCGACTTTTCCTTCGAGGTGCCGGGCGTAGCGCGGTTTCGGGTCAATGCCTTCAACCAGAACCGTGGCGCCGGCGCAGTGTTCCGCACCATCCCGTCGAAAGTGCTGAGCATGGAAGACCTCGCCATGGGCGACGTCTTTCGCAAGATCACCGACGCCCCGCGTGGTCTGGTGCTGGTGACCGGGCCGACCGGTTCCGGCAAGTCCACCACCCTGGCGGCGATGATCGATTACCTCAACACCCACCGTCATCACCACATCCTGACCATCGAAGACCCGATCGAATTCGTCCACGAATCGCGCAAATGCCTGATCAATCAGCGTGAAGTCCACCGCGATACCCGCAGTTTTGCCACGGCACTGCGCTCGGCGCTGCGGGAGGACCCGGACGTGATCCTGGTGGGCGAGATGCGCGACCTGGAAACCATCCGCCTGGCGCTGACCGCTGCGGAAACCGGGCATCTGGTGTTCGGCACGCTGCACACCACCTCGGCGGCCAAGACCATCGACCGGGTGGTGGACGTGTTCCCGGGGGATGAGAAGTCCATGGTGCGCTCGATGCTGTCGGAGTCGTTGCTGGCCGTGGTGTCGCAGACGCTGATCAAGAAGATCGGCGGCGGCCGGGTGGCGGCCCACGAGATCATGCTGGGAACGTCGGCGATCCGGAACCTGATCCGCGAGGACAAGGTGGCGCAGATGTATTCGGCGATCCAGACCGGCGGGGCGCTGGGGATGCAGACACTCGACATGTGCCTGAAGGATCTGGTGACCATGGGCCTGATCAGTCGCGAACACGCGCGGGAGAAGGCGCGGACGCCGGATAATTTCTAGTGGCGAAAAAAAACGCAGCCCGAGGGCTGCGTTTTTTGTGATCTGCAAGGATCAGCGTTGAACCACGCGCATTTGCTTGCCGCCCGGCTCTTTCGGCAGCACGCGCTTGGCAACCACGTAATGCTGTTCCCAATACGGCTTGTTCAGCGTATCGATGCTCACCGCTTTGCCACGGCGCGGCGCGTGGATGAAGCGGTCGTTGCCCAGGTAGATGGCAACGTGATTGACCCGACGGCTCTTGATGTTGAAGAAAATCAGGTCGCCAGGCTTGAGGTCCTTGCGCTCGACTTTCTCGCCATGACCGCTGGCCATGGCATTCGAGGTGCGCGGCAGGTCGAAAGTCGCGTCGTTGAACGCGTATTTCACCAGGCCGCTGCAGTCGAAGCCTTTACTCGGGCTGCTGCCGCCCCAACGGTAAGGTGTACCGAGGACGTTCACCGCACGACTGAGGACGTTGCTGCTTTCCTTGTTCGCCATCGGTGGAACCAGCTTGCCGTGACTCTTGCTGGCGAGCGTGGTGTGTTTCGTTTGTTTGCCTTTGTTCGAAGGAGCAGAGGCATGGGATTTGGGAGTGAAACCGTTAACGTTGGGAAGACGTTGCTCACGATTGGTGGCGTGGGCGGCCAGTGGCATTAATAGGCAAATAGTTAGCCATGTCTTGAAAAATGGACGCATTAGGCAGGGCTCTTATGTGTTAGCGCGCAACTTTATAACAGCTTTTTTGTCCCTTCCGAGGCCGTTGGTCGATTCAAAAGGCGGGCAACGGAACCAAACAAGCGGCAAATAGACGCAATTGTCGGACAGAAGTCAGGTGCTATAAGGCTTTGACGGACCACAAGGTAGCATTTGCCGTACGTCGGCTACATGTAAAAAAGTCACAAAGAATTAAAGAAAATTTATCTATCGCGTGTATCGAGGTCTTCATGAACCGCTATCAACTGCCCCGTGTGAAGGAAAAGGACACCCATAGCAAGGTGATCGGATACCTGTTGTGGATCTTCGGTTTTACCGGGTCGCACCGCTTCTATTACGGCAAGCCGGTGACCGGCACGATCTGGTTTTTCACCTTCGGCCTGCTGGGAATTGGCTGGCTGATCGACGTGTTCCTGATCCCGGCGATGGACCGGGAAGCGGACCTGCGCTTTGCGGCGGGGCCCATCGAATACAACGTGGCGTGGATTCTCCTGACGTTCCTCGGCGCGTTCGGCGTGCACCGGATGTATCAGGGCAAGTGGATCACAGGTTTGCTGTACCTGCTGACCGGCGGGTTGTTCTTTCTGGGTGTGCTGTATGACTTCTGGACGCTGAATGATCAGGTGTCGGTGCGTAATGCCGAAGGGCGGGGCGCTTTTCAGTAAGTGATGGCGAGGGGAGAACCGCCGGCGCAGTTCGTGCGCTGGCAGGTGCCCCTTCGACTTCCGGTCTTGCATCTGTGCTATTTCGATTGCGCGAAGGTTTGCATTTGGAAAGCGACAAACGTAAGGGCAGTGACACCATAAAGTATTGCAATGACGGTGTGATGGGGCATGGACCAGTACACAATCCTGTCAACCAGAATCAATAGCGATAGTGTTGCAGTCAAGTAGGCTGATATTTTCAGTAACAGACCTCCGGGCGAATTGGTGTGTGCCCAGCCTAATAGGAGAATCTGCAGTAGGTGCATTATTGCAAGTGTCAGGAAAATCATCAGCGTCACACCAATGGGCAAGCCAATTGAATCCTGGCTTATGTCATAAGTTTGTGATTTGAGATTTTCTATTAGTACGAGCACTCCTGCACAAGATGTAAGTACGAGAGCGATCGGGTATAGATATCTCAATAATCTGCAGGTCCTGTCCATTCGCTCTCCATCGTTCGGATGTCTGTAAGAATGCTGAAGCTTACTGGGCAGGATTAAACCCGGTTCCGCTCAGCCTTATTTTATGGTCGCCGAAAATGTCGATCTCATAATGCGTTCCGGAAAATACTCTACCTGCTGTTGTTAATAACTCAAGGGCAGTTGATCTGTTGCTTGCGTCGAAGTCGTAAGTGTCAGTATAAGCTCTGATAACGCCATCAAAAACCCAGGATCCTGTGTTGTCTCTGGTGAAGTTTCCTTCCATCTTTATCGTTATTCTTCCTAGATAAGCTCCGGTGACGTTGCTGTCATTGATGGTAGCGTAAGGAATCCTGGGGTCGGACAAGTAATAAGTACCAGCTTCTCGAGTGCTTGCAATAGAGCTTGCCAGTAATGGCAGTTCATTGGCTCTGACGTTCAGGCCAATGTTGTTGATGTTGACCCTCATCCTCTCACCATTTCCCCAGAGATAATGAGCGAAGGCTTTGATCGGGCTGAAGGTGCCTCCGGAAAGCTCGGTTGTGAGCGTTTCGTAATTCAGGTTGTACGGAGCCGTCGCTGCGACTTTGATCAAAGCTTCTATGGGGCTTAGTTTTTGCTGTGCCGCAAATGAATCAGCCAAGCTGAAGTTAATGACTTTGTTCTTGAAATAACCATGGCTGATAATGGTGGAGCTGTTCAATAAGAAGTTGTCGCTTTCCGTGATCCTCCAGAGATCGCGGATTCCACCCAGAGCATCGTTGTTAATTGCCTTGTTCACCATTTGCAGTTCATAGGTGAAGGCTTTGATTCCGGATTTCATCTCAAGCCAGGCATGAAACATATCCATTTCTGCTGAGGTTATTGCGGGACCATTGCTCAGTGGCAGTGAATAGGTTTGACCGTCATGGGTGATGATGGCCTCTCCTGCGCCCTGCCAATCTGCTGTTGCATAGGTTCCCCATCTGAAACCGGAGTCGACTGTAAAACCGCCAGAGTTTCCTGTTGTACCTCTGGTGATAATAGGGGGAAGCGTAAGTCCATTTTTCATGTGCTTATCCTTGTGGGTATTAGTTATCCTTCTGACGGTTTCATGTTAATGACTCTATGTAGATGTTACCTATGAGAACTTTGTAGGCTGTTTCTGATTGTATCGAGGCTGTTTTTACAGGGCGGGTGTGAAGCGTCGGAGATTTCTATATGGCGGGTAGCCGCTTTCCTGCGCCACTTGGTGCAGATCTATCGGCAGGCGTCGGGTGAGGGAGATGTGATGTTGCGAACAGTGACTTTGAGCGAAACTTTTCCAATACGGATGTTTGTCGCTATCCAATGAAGTCAAAGAGGTAGCAGGCCATTGCAGCCTGCTACCTCCAGTCTTCATGCCTGATGGCTGATCCGGCCATCCACCAGCGTGTAACGCACCACACCCGGCAGGCTGTGGCCGAGGAACGGGCAGTTCTCGCCCTTCGACAGCCAGCTCTCGCCGGCCACGGTCGAAGCCTTCGGATCGAACAGCACGATATCCGCCGCGCCGCCCACTGCCAGCTTGCCTGCCGGCAGGCGCAGGGCCTCGGCCGGGCCGGCGCTCAGGCGTGCCAGCAGGGTCGGCAGGTCCAGCAGACCGTCCTCGACCAGCGTCATCGCCAGCGGCAGCAGCAGTTCGACGCTGCTGATGCCCGGTTCGGTTGCGCCGAACGGTGCCAGTTTCGCATCGCGCTCATGGGGCTGGTGATGGCTGGAAATCGCCGAAACCACCCCGGACTTCACTGCTTCACGCAGACCGTCGCGATCCGCGCGGGTGCGCAGCGGCGGTTGCACGTGATACAGGCTGCTGAAGTCGATCAGCGCTTCGTCCGTCAGGATCAGCTGATACAGGGCGACATCCGCCGTGACTTTCAGGCCACGGGCTTGGGCCTGAGCGATCAGGGCCACGCCGCGAGCGCTGGTCAGTTGACTGAAGTGCGCGCGCACGCCGGTCTGCTCGACCAGCAGCAGATCCCGAGCCAGGGCCACGGTTTCAGCGGTTTCCGGGATACCCGGCAGGCCGAGGAAGCTGGCGGTGGCGCCTTCGTGGGCCAGGCCACCGTCGGCAAGGTCGTGATCCTGGGAGTTGAAAATCACCGTCAGGTCGAAGGTTGCCGCGTAATCCAGCGCCCGGCACAGGGTGCGGGTGTTGCGGAAGCTCTCCAGACCGTTGCCGAACGCCACGCAACCGGCGTCGCGCAGGGCAACCAGCTCGGCCAGCTGCTCGCCGTCCAGGCCTTTGCTCAGAGCGCCGATCGGGAACACCTTGGTGTTGCCGGCCTCGCGGGCGCGGTCGAGGATCAGCTCGGCCACGGCGGAGGTGTCGAGCACCGGTTTGGTTTTCGGCGGGCAGCACAGGCTGGTCACGCCACCGGCTGCAGCCGCGCGGGTTTCGCTGGCGATGGTGCCTTTGCGGCTGTAGCCCGGCTCGCGCAGGGCAACGTTCAGGTCGACGAGGCCCGGAGCGGCGACAAGGCCTTGGGCGTCGATGGTTTCCACAGCGGAGAAACCGGCCGGTGCCGCGCCGAGGGCGACGATCTTGCAGGCTTCAACGTGAATATCGGTGATTTGATCCAGGCCGCTGCTTGGATCGATGACGCGGGCGCCGAGAATGCTGAGCTTCACTGGGCGTTCTCCTGCTCGAATTGACGCTGCGCGGTTTGTCCGCTCATGGCCATGGACAGCACGGCCATACGGATCGCGATGCCATAGGTAACTTGATTGAGGATTACCGAGTGCGGGCCGTCGGCCACCGCCGACTCGATCTCCACGCCACGGTTGATCGGCCCAGGGTGCATGACGATGCAATCGGGCTTGGCGCCGGCCAGGCGCGCGGTGGTCAGGCCAAACAGGCGGTAGAACTCGCCTTCGCTCGGCAGCAGGCCGCCGGTCATGCGCTCACGCTGCAGGCGCAGCATGATCACCACGTCGACGTCTTTCAGGCCTTCGGTCATGTCGGTGTAGACCTTCACGCCGTACTGCTCGATGCCGATCGGCAGCAGGGTTTTCGGCGCGATCACGCGGATGTCCTGGCAACCGAGGGTCTTCAGGGCGAGCATGTTCGAGCGCGCCACCCGCGAATGCAGGATGTCGCCGACGATGGCTACCGAGAGGTTTTCGAAGCTGCCCTTGTGCCGACGGATGGTCAGCATGTCGAGCATGCCCTGGGTCGGGTGGGCGTGACGGCCGTCGCCGCCGTTGATGATCGCCACCTGCGGGCAGACATGCTCGGCGATGAAGTGCGCAGCGCCCGAATCACCGTGGCGTACGACGAACATGTCGGCGGCCATGGCTTCGAGGTTGCGCAGGGTGTCGAGCAGGGTTTCGCCCTTGCTGGCCGACGAGGTCGACACGTTCAGGGTGATCACGTCCGCCGACAGCCGCTGGGCCGCCAGTTCGAAGGTGGTGCGGGTGCGGGTGGAGTTTTCGAAGAACACGTTGCACACGGTCTTGCCGCGCAGCAACGGGACCTTCTTCACGGCCCGGGCACCGACTTCGAGGAACGAGTCGGCGGTGTCGAGGATTTCCGTCAGCAACTCGCGGCGCAGGCCGTCGAGCGAGAGGAAGTGGCGCAGCTGGCCCTGATCATTGAGCTGCAGCGGGCGCTTGGTATCTAGAGGCGTCATCGCGAAGGGGACTCTCAATAGGGCGGATTAAAGGGCAAGGTCTTGCAGTTCGAGGGCCAGCTCCGGGCCGGACAGCTTGACCCGTTCGTGAGCGGCCAGCGACAGGGTCGCGCCGACCACGTTCGGGCGGATCGGCAGTTCACCGGCGTCCAGGTCCAACAGGCAGACCAGCGTCACGCTGGCCGGGCGGCCGTAGTCGAACAGTTCGTTCATGGCGGCGCGGATGGTCCGGCCGCTCATCAGTACGTCGTCGATCAGCACCAGATGCTGGCCTTCGATTTCGAAGGGCAGGGCGGACGGGCGCACTTGCGGGTGCAGGCCGTTCTGGCTGAAGTCGTCGCGGTAGAAGGAGACATCCAGCGTACCCAATGGCGCATCGTTGCCCAGCTCTTCGAGCAGGGCCTGGGCGACCCAGACACCGCCGGTGCGGATGCCGATGTAACGCGGTTCGCTGATACCACGCTGGGCAAGGTGCGCCTTGAGGCGTGTCGCCATCTGGCTGATCAGATCGGCGGGATTGGGCAGGCTCATGGTTGCTCCTTCTCGGGGTCGAGCCGGTTCTCGCGAACCGGGGCTCGGGTTGTAGCCAAAAGAAAAGCGCCGTAGCGCTTGTCAGGATTCAAACAGTGCGGTGTTTTCGTCGAGCCAGCCCTGCAGCAGCAGGGCGGCGGCGATGGCGTCCACCGGGTTGTCGCGGTAACTGCCTTTCTGCCCGCCGCGCACCAGTCGTTCGCCCTTGGCTTCGAAGGTCGTCAGGCGCTCGTCGTGGGTATAGAAGGGCAGGTTGTAGCGGCCGTTGAGGCGGCGGGCGAATTTCTCGGCGCGGGCGCACATCTCGCTGGGCGTGCCGTCCATGTTCAGCGGCAGGCCGACCACCACGGCATCGGGTTTCCATTCCTTTATAAGGGCTTCGACCTGATTCCAGTCCGGCACGCCGTTCTGCGCCTTCAAGGTACACAGCTCGCGAGCCTGGCCGGTAATCACCTGGCCGACCGCCACGCCGATCTGTTTGGTGCCGTAGTCGAAGCCGAGGATCAGGCGCAGGGCCATCAGGCGTGCCCTGCCTGGCTGGTCAGCAGGTTGAGGTTGATCCCCAAGTGCTTGGCCGCCGCTTCCAGGCGCAGTTCGCTGCTGGTGTTGAACAGGATGTCGGCGTCGTACGGGCAGGTCAGCCAGGCGTTGTCGGCCATTTCAGCCTCCAGTTGACCGGCTTCCCAACCGGCGTAGCCGAGGGTGATCAGGCTTTTCGCCGGGCCGACGCCGTCGGCGATGGCGAACAGCACGTCTTGCGAGGTGGACAGTGCAAGGTCGCCCTCCAGCTCGACAGTGGCCTGGAACGTCTTGCCCGCCGGATGCAGCACGAAACCGCGATCGGTCTGCACCGGGCCGCCGATGAAGATCGGCACATGCTGGCACAGCGCTGGCGGATCGATGTCCGGGCGCAGTTGCTCGAGGATGTCGGCCAGATTCAGCTCTTGCGGTCGGTTGACCACCAGCCCCATTGCGCCATTGGCCGTGTGCTCGACGATGTAGGTCAAGGTGTGGGCAAAGTTCGGGTCGGCCATGTGTGGCATGGCGATCAGGAAGTGATGCTTGAGGTAGCTGGGGCTGACGTTTTTCATGTGCGGTAGTGTGGCGTTCGGGGGGCGAACTGACAAGCTGGAGCGGTCAAAAGATCGGCTCAGTTGCTGGACAGCCGGTCGCCCCGGGCGAATTTCCAGGTGCGGATGATTTCCAGTCGGTCGATGTCCGACAGGTCGCCGGTAAACGGTGCGAAAGGCGCGGCCAGCCGCACGATGCGCTGCGCCGCCTGATCCAGCAGCGGCTGGCCGGAGGATTCCAGCACCAGCACTTCATACAGCGAGCCGTCGCGGTTGATCGACACCATCAGGCGCAGATTGCCGTAGATCTGTTGGCGACGGGCTTCGTCGGGGTAATTGAGGTTGCCGATGCGCTCGACCTTCTTGCGCCATTCGTCCTTGTACCAGGCGCCCTTGTCGCGCATGGTCGAGGCCGCGCTCAGGCGGTGGATGCGCGGGCGCTTGGCGTACAGCTGTTGTTCGTTGGCCAGTTCGGCTTCGAGGCTGGCGATGTCGCTGGAGAGCTGCGAGCTGTCGAAAGTCGGGGCATCGACCGTCGGTTTGGTCTCGGTCTTGGCTTCTTCTTTCTTGGTCGGCGCTTTTTTCGGTTTCGGCGCGACGGTGGTCACGGCCGCCTTGGGCGCCGCTTCCTGCACTTCCGGCTTGGCGGCCGGCGGCGGGGTGACTTTCTTGACCTGATTGTCCTGGAACGGCGCGACCTCGGTGGTCTTGGGGATCGCCTTCTTGTCGAGGGTGCCGCTGCCTTCCTGGTTTTCCTGAGCGAGGAAATCGGCCTTCTTGGGCTTGGTTTCGCTCTTGAAGGTAGCGAGGGTGATTTCCAGGGTTTTGCTGATCTGCTTGGGCTCGACCATGGTGAAGCCCACGCCGAGCAGCAGCGCCAGATGGATCAACGCCGCGAGAAACAGGGTAAATCCGAGGCGATCGACCGGGCGCACGCCGCGGTGGGCGAGTTCAGCAGGCAGATCGGACGGAAGTGTCATGACAAGAAAACCAACATCGCGTTTTTCACAGGCCGCGCATGATAACGCAATGTTGGTTTCACGCCTTGGGCTTCAAGCATCAAGCGACAGGCTGCATGTGATGTGCATCAAGCTTGCAGCTTTTTCTCGATGGCATCCATCAGCATTCCGCCGATGTCGGTGCCGAAGGCATTGTCGATCTCGCGGATGCAGGTCGGGCTGGTGACGTTGATTTCGGTCAGGTGCTCGCCGATCACGTCGAGGCCGACGAACAGCAGGCCCTTCGCGCGCAAGGTCGGGCCGACCTGAGCGGCGATCCAGCGATCCTTGTCGGTCAGCGGACGGGCTTCGCCTCGGCCGCCGGCGGCGAGGTTGCCACGGGTTTCGCCCTGGGCCGGAATCCGCGCCAGGCAGTAATCCACCGGCTCGCCGTCGATCATCAGGATGCGCTTGTCGCCGTCCTTGATTGCCGGCAGGTAGGCCTGGCCCATGATCTGCTGGGTGCCGAGGGCGGTCAGGGTTTCCAGAATCACCGACAGGTTCGGATCACCGACGCGGTGACGGAAGATCGAAGTACCGCCCATGCCGTCCAGCGGCTTGAGGATCACGTCGCCATGCTTGGCGGCGAATTCACGCAGCACGTCGGCGCGGCGGCTGACCACGGTTGGCGGCGTGCACTGCGGGAACAGGGTGGCGAACAGCTTTTCGTTGCAGTCGCGCAGGCTCTGCGGCTTGTTGACCACCAGTACGCCGGCGGTTTCGGCCTGTTCGAGCAGGTAGGTGGAGTAGACGAACTCCATGTCGAACGGTGGATCCTTGCGCATCAGGATCACGTTCAGGTCGCTCAGCGGCAGATCCTGTTCGGCGCCCAGTTCGAACCATTTTTCCGGGTTGGCGAAGACTTTCAGCGGCTTCATCCGTGCCCGTGCCTGACCTTCACCTTGATAAAGGTCTTTCTGTTCCATGTAGAACAGTTCCCAGCCGCGCTTCTGCGCCGCCAGCAGCATGGCCAGCGAGCTATCCTTTTTATAGGAAATGCTGGCGATTGGGTCCATGACTATCCCGACGCGAACGCTCATTGGGTTTTCCTCGAAAATTGGCTACCGGATCGGTATGAAAAAAGTGCCGCCAGAGTGGCTCCGGGCGGGTTTTCGGTCAAGGAAAAACCCGTCGATAGATTGCTTCTGGAGACTGTGCTAAAAAGGCTCCCAGCCGTGCTGGCCCTTGAACATCAAGGGTTTCCAGCCATCAGTCATCGCAAAACGGACAAATTGATTCGCAAAGGCGACGGTAGAGCCCCCTTATGGAACAGCAGTCCAGCGCCTTGAAGGTCATGGTGATCGACGACTCGAAAACGATTCGTCGCACCGCCGAGACCCTGTTGAAAAATGCAGGGTGCGAAGTCATCACGGCGATTGACGGTTTCGACGCCCTGGCGAAGATCGCCGACAACCACCCCGGGATCATTTTTGTCGACATCATGATGCCGCGTCTGGATGGTTATCAGACCTGCGCTTTAATCAAGAACAACAGTGCCTTCAAGGCGACGCCGGTGATCATGCTGTCGTCCCGCGACGGGCTGTTCGACAAGGCCAAGGGGCGGATTGTCGGTTCCGATCAATTTTTGACCAAACCTTTCAGCAAGGAAGAACTGCTCGACGCGATTGCGGCCCATGTTCCGGGCTTTGCCGCTGATTTGCCGCAGTAAGACACGCACAGTGACGCTCGGCCAGCGGGCCCGGTGTCGACAAGAAAAATGGGGAAGACCATGGCACGTATTCTGATCGTCGATGACTCGCCGACCGAAATGTACAAACTGACCGGCATGCTGGAAAAGCACGGCCACGAAGTGTTGAAAGCCGAAAACGGCGCCGACGGCGTGGCCCTGGCCCGTCAGGAAAAACCCGACGCGGTGCTGATGGACATCGTCATGCCCGGCCTCAACGGTTTCCAGGCGACCCGCCAACTGACCAAGGACGCTGAAACCAGCCATATCCCGGTCATCATCATCACCACCAAGGATCAGGAGACCGACAAGGTCTGGGGCACTCGCCAGGGCGCCAGGGATTACCTGACCAAACCGGTCGACGAAGACACGCTGATCAAGACCCTGAACAACGTGCTGGCCGGTTGATCGCGCCGCCATGAGCGAGTCGCTGACCGCGTTCGAACTGTTGTGGCAGATCGACCAGCGCTGTCGCCTGCTGGCGGCGGAGCTGCCGTCGCAACCCGCGCGCCAGGATCGCTGGAGCGGCATCGGCTTTCGCCTCGGCGAGCACTGGTACGTCGCGCCGATGGGCGAGGTCAGCGAAGTGCTGCCCGAGCCGCGCTTCACCCAGATGCCGGGGGTAAAGCCCTGGGTCAAGGGCGTCGCCAATCTGCGCGGGCGGTTGTTGCCGATCATGGACCTGTGCGGATTCTTCGGCCATGAGCTGTCACCGATGCGCAAGCAGCGGCGGGTATTGGTCGTGGAACATCAGGACGTTTTTGCCGGTGTACTGGTCGATGAGGTTTTCGGCTTGCAGCACTTCGAGCAGGACAGCTTCGAACCCGTCTCGATTCGCAAGCGGCAAGGCTCCAAGGGCGAGTTCGTCAAAGGCTATTTCCGGCGCGAGCAGAACTGGCGGGTTTTCAGCCTGTTTGCGCTGGCGCAGTCACCGAGTTTCATGCACGTCGCGGTTTAACAGGCGAGGACCGATGATCAAAGCAAAAACCAGCAAGCCCGCAGAAGGCTCGCGCAGCCGCTCGCAGATCATCGTGCTGTTCATCGCGCTGATCGTGTTCATCATGCTGCTGTTCGCCAATTTCGCTTACCTCAACACCCAGGCCAACTACGACAAGCAGTACATCGGTCACGCCGGCGAGCTGCGGGTGCTGTCGCAACGGATCGCCAAGAACGCCACCGAAGCCGCCGCCGGCAAGGCTGCAGCGTTCAAGTTGCTCAGCGATGCGCGCAACGATTTCGCCCAGCGTTGGGGTTACCTGAAGAAGGGCGACCCGGCCACCGGCCTGCCACCCGCGCCGTCCACCGTGCGCCCGGAAATGCGCGCCGTGCAGCTGGACTGGGAACGCCTGCTGAAAAACACCGACGCCATCCTGTCCAGCGAACAGACAGTGCTGTCCCTGCATCAGGTCGCTGCGACCCTGGCCGAAACCGTGCCGCAGTTGCAGATCGAATACGAAAAGGTCGTCGAAATCCTCCTGCAACGCGGCGCCCCGGCGGCGCAGGTGGCGATGGCCCAGCGGCAGTCGCTGTTGGCCGAGCGGATTCTCGGTGCGGTCAACACCGTGCTCTCCGGCGATGAAAACTCGCAACAGGCGGCCGATGCCTTCGGCCGTGACGCCACGCGCTTCGGTCAGGTGCTCAACGGCATGTTGCAAGGCAACCCGACGCTGAAGATCAGCCAGGTCGAGGACCGTGATGCCCGTGCGCGTCTGAGCGAAATTGCCGAGCTGTTCCAGTTCGTTTCCGGTTCGGTGGATGAAATCCTCGAAACCTCGCCGGAGCTGTTCAAGGTCCGCGAGTCCGCGACCAACATCTTCAGCCTGTCGCAGACCCTGCTCGACGAAGCCTCGCACCTGGCCACAGGTTTCGAGAACCTCGCCGGCGGGCGCAGTACCGACACCATCGGCGGTTACGTGCTGGGCCTGCTGGCGCTGGCGTCGATCATCCTGATCGGCATGGTCATGGTCCGGGAAACCAACCGTCAGTTGCGCGAGACCGCCGAGAAGAACGAGCGCAACCAGAACGCGATCATGCGTCTGCTGGACGAAATCGAAGACCTCGCCGACGGCGACCTGACGGTGACCGCCTCGGTGACCGAAGACTTCACCGGGACCATCGCCGACTCGATCAACTATTCCGTCGACCAGTTGCGCGATCTGGTGGCGACCATCAACCTCACCGCCGGCCAGGTCGCCGCCGCCGTGCAGGAAACCCAGGCCACCGCCATGCACCTGGCCCAGGCCTCGGAGCATCAGGCCCAGCAGATTTCCGAAGCCTCGACGGCGATCAACGACATGGCCCAGTCCATCGATCAGGTGTCGGCCAACGCTGCCGAATCCTCGGCGGTGGCCGAGCGTTCGGTGGAAATCGCCAACAAGGGCAACGAGGTGGTGCACAACACCATCCACGGCATGGACAACATTCGCGAACAGATCCAGGACACCGCCAAACGCATCAAGCGCCTGGGCGAGTCGTCCCAGGAAATCGGCGACATCGTCAGCCTGATCGACGACATTGCCGACCAGACCAACATCCTTGCGCTCAACGCGGCGATTCAGGCGTCGATGGCCGGTGACGCCGGGCGCGGTTTTGCGGTGGTGGCCGACGAAGTGCAACGGCTGGCCGAACGTTCGTCCGCCGCGACCCGGCAGATCGAGACGCTGGTGCGGGCGATCCAGACCGACACCAACGAAGCCGTGATTTCCATGGAACAGACCACCACCGAAGTGGTGCGCGGTGCGCGGCTGGCGCAGGATGCCGGTGTGGCCCTGGAAGAAATCGAAGGCGTGTCCAAGACCCTCGCGGCGCTGATCCAGAGCATTTCCAACGCGGCGCAGCAGCAGACGTCTTCGGCCGGGCAGATTTCCCTGACGATGAACGTGATCCAGCAGATCACCTCGCAGACTTCGTCCGGCTCCACGGCCACCGCCGAAAGCATCGGCAACCTGACGAAAATGGCCAGCCAGTTGCGGCGTTCGGTGTCCGGGTTCACCTTGCCGGCGGCGGTAACGCCCGCCACGGGCAAGGCGTGAGGCCTGCGGGCGAGATCATGTCGAGCGGAGTGGTTATGGGCGACCGGCACGACTACGTGGCCCTCGAATGGGTCAAGGGCGAAATTGCCGAAACGCTGAGGCAGGCGCATCAGGCCATCGAAGCCGTGCTCGACGATCCGCAGTCGGTGCCCGGGCTGGACGAGTGCCTGGCGTGCATCCATCAGGTCCACGGCAGTCTGCAGATGGTCGAGTTCTACGGCGCGGCCTTGCTCGCCGAAGAGATGGAGCATCTGGTCGAAGCCCTGCAGAACGACCGCGTCAGCCACCGCGACGAAGCCTTGCACCTGCTGTTGCAAGCCTTCGGCCAACTGCCGACCTACCTCGACCGCGTACAAAGTGCTCGCCGTGACTTGCCGCTGGTGGTGCTGCCGCTGATCAACGATCTGCGCAGCGCCCGGGGCGAAAGCCTGTTGTCCGAGACCAGCCTGTTCAGCCCGCAATTGCCGGAGTTGCCGCCGCTGAGCCAGGACGCGCTGGCCCTGCTGGAACCGGCGGATCTGCCCAATGTGTTGCGCAAGTTGCGGCAGATGTTGCAGATGGCGTTGGTGGGCCTGCTCCGCGAACAGGACGACCAGACGCACCTCGGTTACCTGAGCAAAGTCTTCACCCGCCTCGAAGCCTTGAGCGGCGATTCACCCTTGAGTCCGTTGTGGCAAGTCGCCTCGGCGCTGGTCGAAGGCATGCGCGAAGGGCGGATCGCCAACAGCCCGGCCCTGCGCAGTCTGTTCAAGGACGCCGACAAGGAACTCAAGCGCCTGCTCGAACAAGGCATGGCCGGCCTCAACCAGCCACCGCCGCCCGAGCTGTTCAAAAGCCTGCTGTTCTATATTGCCAAAGCCGAACATCCCACCGGGCAGATGCTGACCATGAAAGATCGCTACTCTCTGGACGACGCGTTGCCCGACAGCGCGATGGTCGACGAAGAACGCGCGCGCCTGGCCGGCCCCGACCGCGATGCGATGCGCTCGGTGCTCGCGGCGTTGTGCGAAGAGCTGGTGCGGGTCAAGGAGCGCCTCGACCTGTTCGTGCGCAGCGACCGCCAGCACACCTCGGATCTGGACAGCCTGCTGGCGCCGCTGCGGCAGATCGCCGACACCCTCGCGGTGCTCGGTTTCGGCCAGCCGCGCAAGGTCATCATCGATCAATTGGCGGTGGTGCTCAGCCTCGCTCAGGGCCAGCGCGAACCGAACGACGCCACGCTGATGGATGTCGCCGGCGCCTTGCTCTATGTCGAAGCGACCCTGGCCGGGATGGTCGGCACGGTGGAACCGGAAAGCCCGGAAGACTCGCGCCTGCCGACCACCGATCTGACGCAGATCCACCAGATCGTGATCAAGGAAGCACGCATCTGCCTGCAACAGGCCAAGGACATGATCGTCGACTACATCGACGCCGACTGGGATCGCCAGCAACTGCAACCGTTGCCGGCGCTGCTGACCCAGGTGCGTGGCGCGCTGGCGATGATTCCGTTGACCCGTGCGGCGAGCCTGCTGGAAGCCTGCAACGGCTTTATTCGCGAGCATCTGCTGCTCGATCCCCACGAGCCGGGCTGGCAGCAGCTGGATAACCTCGCGGATGTCATCACCAGTATCGAGTATTACCTCGAACGCCTGACCGATGACCCGCAGGCGCCGAGCGAGCAATTGCTCGATGTCGCGCAGAAGAGCCTGGCCCGTCTCGGCTACTTTCCTGACGAGCCGCCCAGCGAACAGCATGTGCCCGTGCTTGAGGACGTGCTCAGCCCCAGCGAAGCACTGGTGATGCAGGACCTGCAGGAACTCGATGACCCGCAAATCGCCCAGTCGCTGGCCGATGTGCTGGCCAGCCCGGTGTCGGCAGTCAACCCGCCCGCGTTGACCACGCCCGGCAGCCTGCTGCCGCCACCCGCCGATGAAGAACCGGTGGACGACGAGTTGCGTGAAGTGTTCCTCGAAGAGACCGAGGAAGTGCTCGATGTGCTGCGCGACTACCTGCCGCGCTGGACCGCCGACCCGCAGGACCGCGCAGCCCTGAGCGAACTGCGTCGGGCGTTCCACACCCTGAAAGGCAGCGGGCGAATGGTCCGTGCGCTGGTGCTCGGCGAACTGGCCTGGGCGGTGGAAAACCTGCTCAATCGTGTGCTGGAACACAGCGTCGAACCGGGCCCGGCGGTGCAGCAACTGCTCGCCGATACGCTGCTGTTGCTGCCGGACCTGATCGCCGAATTCGCCATCAATGGTCAGCGTCAGCGTCAGGATGTCGATCACCTCGCGGCCCGGGCCCACGCCTTGGCCAAGGGCGACACGCCGCTGCCGGCCGAAGACGTGGAAGACGTCGCGGCGCTCGATCCGCTGTTGCTGGAGATTTTCCGCAACGAAGCCGAAACCCACCTCGCCAGCCTCAACCGCTTCCTCGATCAGGCCGCCGAACACGTGCCGTTGCAGGCCAGCGATGAACTGCAGCGAGCGCTGCACACCCTCAAGGGCAGCGCGTCCATGGCCGGCGTATTGCCGATCGCCGAACTGGCAGCGCCGCTGGACAAACTGGCCCGGGAATTCAAGGCTCATCAACTGGCCCTGGACCTCGACGAAGTTGAACTGCTGCTGGAAGCCGAAGGCCTGTTCCGCGTCGGTCTGCGCCAGCTCAAACACGACCCACTGGCACCGATTGTCGGTGCGCAGTCGCTGATCAAACGCACCGAAACCCTGCTGAGCGAACGCCTCGAATCCATCCTCAATGCTCCGAGCAGTGCTCTGCGGGTCAAGCGCGATCCGCAGCTGATCAACAACTTCCTCGCCCAGGGCATGGACATCCTGCTCGACGCCGAAAACCTCTTGCAGCGCTGGCAGCAGCATCCCGGCGAACGCCAGGAACTCAGTGCGCTGCTGGATGAACTGACGACCCTCGGCGAGGCCGCGCACCTGGCGGATCTGCTGCCGGTGGACGTGTTGTGCGAAGCCTTGCTGGATTTGTATGGCGCGGTGGAAGAAAGCAGCCTGGCGGTCAGCGAGCGGTTTTTCCATGAGGCGCAGCAGGCCCACGAAGCGCTGATCAACATGCTCGACGAACTGGCTGCCGGCCAGGAAATCACCCCGCAACCGCAGCGCATCCGTGCGCTGCACGAACTGCTCGACGAAGGACTCGACCCGTCGGCCATGGGCCTGATCCGCAGCGACGGCAGCCGTACCCTGAGCATTTCCGAACTGGGCAGCGCCACTGCCGAACTGCAAAAAAGCACCAGCGGAATCGGCGCGGATGACGAGATCGTCGAGATCTTCCTCGAAGAAGCGGTGGACATTCTCGACAGCGCCGGGCAAGCCTTGCAGCGCTGGTTGAACGACCCGGAAAACGGCGCGCCGCTGTCGTCGCTGCAACGGGACTTGCACACCCTCAAGGGCGGTGCGCGGATGGCCGAGGTCGAGGCGATCGGCGACCTGGCCCAGGAGCTGGAAAACCTTTACGAAGGACTGGTGGATCGCCGCTACACCCACAGCGACGCTCTGGGCCGACTGTTGCTGCAAAGCCATGAACGACTGGCGTTGTACCTCGATCAACTGCATGACCATCAACCGCTGAAACCGGCGCCGGACCTGATCGACGCGATCCGCCAGTTCCGTCAGGGCCAGTCAGGCGCTTCCGAGACGCCGCCGGAGGCCGCCAGCCATGACGCCGCCGGACACGACCCGGAGCTGCTGGAAATCTTCCTCGAAGAAGGTTTCGACATCATCGAAAACTCCGGCGCCGCGCTGTTGCGCTGGCAGGCCGAACCCGGCAACCGCCAGGAAGTGGAAACCCTGCTGCGCGATCTGCACACCCTCAAGGGTGGCGCGCGGATGGTGGAAATCGGCCCGATTGGCGACCTCGCCCATGAGCTCGAATACCTTTACGAAAGCCTGTCCTCCGGCACCCTGCAAAGCAGCGTCGAACTGTTTGCCCTGTTGCAGCGCGGCCATGACCGGTTGGCGCAGATGCTCGATGCGGTGCGCGCCGGCCAGCCATGCCCGCCGGCGGATCGACTGATCGGCGCAATCCAGAATTTCAGCCACCCGGTGGCGGTGGAAACGCCTGCGCCGATACTGCCGGTGCCCTTGAAGACCGAACCTGCCGCGCCCGCTGCCGAGGCCGGCGCGGACATGGTCAAGGTCTCCGCCGAACTGCTCGATGAGCTGGTTAACCTTGCCGGCGAAACCTCGATTTTCCGTGGGCGTATCGAGCAACAGGTCAGCGATGCGCAGACCGCGCTGAACGAAATGGAAACCACCATCGAGCGTATGCGCGACCAGTTGCGCCGGCTCGACACCGAAACCCAGGGGCGGATCCTCAGTCGTCAGCAAGTGGACGCCGAACGCCTGGGCTACGAAGAATTCGATCCACTGGAAATGGATCGTCATTCGCAGTTGCAGCAGTTGTCCCGGGCGCTGTTCGAATCCGCCTCCGACCTGCTCGACCTCAAGGAAACCCTCGACCGCCGCACCCACGACGCCGAGAACCTGCTGCAACAGCAAGGCCGGATCAACACCGAATTGCAGGAAGGCCTGATGCGCACGCGTATGGTGCCGTTCGAGCGCATGTTGCCGCGACTCAAGCGCATCGTCCGTCAGGTCGCTGAAGAGCTGAACAAGGACGTGGCGTTCACCGTCGGCAACGCTGAAGGCGAGATGGATCGCAACGTTCTCGAACGCATGGCGGCGCCGCTGGAGCACATGCTGCGCAACGCCGTCGACCATGGTCTGGAACCCGCCGAGGTGCGACTCGCTGCCGGCAAACCGGCTCAGGGTCAGATTTCCCTCGACCTGTCCCGCGAGGGTGGCGACATCGTTTTCGACATCCGCGACGACGGCGCCGGCGTGCCGCTGGACGCCGTGCGACGCAAGGCGATCAAGCGCGGCCTGCTGGCGCCGAACGCGGAAATCAGCGACCGCGAAGTGTTGCAGTTCATCCTGCAACCGGGATTCTCCACCGCCGAGAAAATCACCCAGATTTCCGGGCGCGGCGTGGGCATGGACGTGGTCCACGAAGAAGTGCGGCAACTGGGCGGCACCATGAGCATCGACTCAGTGCCGGGGCAGGGTGTGCACTTTCGTATTCGCCTGCCGTTCACCGTGTCGGTCAACCGTGCGCTGATGGTGCAGTGCGGTGAGGATCAATACGCAATTCCGCTGAACACCATCGACGGCATCGTTCGCGTGTTGCCGAATGAACTGGACGGGCATTTCCGTCACGATCCGCCGCGCTACGAGTATGGCGGCCAGCGTTATGAACTGTGCTATCTGGGCGAACTGCTGAAAACCGCGCCACGGCCGAAATTGCTCGGCCAGAGCCTGCCGCTGCCGGTGCTGCTGGTGCAATGCAACGACCGGCACATCGCGGTGCAGGTCGACGCCATGGCCGGCACTCGGGAAATCGTGGTCAAGAGCCTCGGCCCGCAGTTCGCGGCGGTGCAGGGCGTGTCCGGGGCGACGATCCTCGGCGATGGCCGGGTGGTGCTGATTCTCGATCTGCTGGCGCCGATCCGCGCGATGCAGGCGCGGTTGCCGCAGCGTCCGGCCGGTCACGAAATCGAGAGCGAGCCGCAAAAACCGTTGCTGGTGCTGGTGGTCGACGACTCGGTCACCGTGCGCAAGGTCACCAGTCGTCTGCTCGAACGCCACGGCATGAACGTACTGACCGCCAAGGACGGGGTCGATGCGATGTTGCTGCTGGAAGAACACATGCCGGACCTGATGCTGCTCGACATCGAAATGCCGCGCATGGACGGCTTCGAAGTGGCGACCCAGGTGCGCCACGATGAACGCCTGCAACACCTGCCAATCATCATGATCACCTCGCGCACCGGCCAGAAACACCGCGACCGAGCCATGGCCATCGGCGTCAACGACTACCTCGGCAAGCCGTACCAGGAATCGGTGCTGCTCGAAAGCATTGCCCTGTGGAGCAAAAAACATGCATGAGCGGCGTCATAACCAACGCTCCAGTCAACTCACCGGGCTGTTGCTGCCGCTGGCGGATCGCAACCTGATCCTGCCCAATGTCGCCGTCGCCGAGCTGATCGACTACCAGTCCAGCGCTTTCGATCTCGATACACCGCCGTGGTATCTGGGCCGGGTGACCTGGCGCGAGCGGCAGATTCCGCTGCTGAGTTTCGAGTCGGCGTGCGGCAACAAGATCGTCATCGGCGAACGGGCACGGATCGTCATCCTCAACGCCCTCGGCGGATTGCCGACGCTGCGTTTCATTGCCTTGCTGGTGCAGGGGATTCCGCGTTCGTACAAGCTCGACAGCCAGTTGAGTTATGTCGACGTGCCGCTGTGCGCGCTGGAGCAGGCGGCGGTGCAGGTCGGGGAACAGGTGGCGAAGGTGCCGGATCTGTTGGCGCTGGAGACGTTGTTGGTGGATGCCGGCCTGGCGTGATCGTTACTCCAGGCGTAACGATCACGCGCCGCGCTTGATTGATGCCCCCACCCGACACTCCTAAGGTAGCTCCACGACAGCGAACCCCGTGGAGTGAGCATGACAACAACAATTTCCCCCGACTCGCGCTGGACGCGGCGGCGCGACGAGAAGCAGCGGCGCCTCGACAAGGTGCGCGGGCTGGCCGACGGTGCGGTGTTGCCCAGCGACAGGATCGTCGCGGCGCTTGAGGCGCTGATCCTGCCCGGCGACCGTGTGGTGCTGGAGGGCAACAACCAGAAGCAGGCGGATTTTCTTTCCCGTGCTTTGGCCAAGGCCGATCCTGAAAAGCTCCACGACCTGCACATGATCATGCCCAGCGTCGGCCGCTCCGAGCATCTGGACCTGTTCGAACGCGGCATCGCCCGCAAGCTCGACTTTTCCTTTGCCGGCACCCAGAGCCTGCGCATCAGCCAGTTGCTTGAAGACGGCCTGCTGGAAGTCGGCGCGATCCACACCTACATCGAACTCTACGCCCGGCTGGTGGTGGACCTGATTCCCAACGTCGTGCTCTCGGCCGGGTTCATGGCCGACCGTGCCGGCAACATCTACACCGGCCCGAGCACCGAAGACACCCCGGCGCTGATCGAACCGGCGGCGTTCAGCGACGGCATCGTCATCGTCCAGGTCAATCAACTGGTGGACGACGTCAGCGAACTGCCTCGTGTGGACATTCCTGCGTCGTGGGTGGATTTCGTGGTGGTGGCGGACAAACCGTTCTACATCGAACCGCTGTTCACCCGCGATCCGCGCCACATCAAGCCTGTGCACGTGTTGATGGCGATGATGGCGATTCGCGGCATCTACGAAAAACACAATGTGCAGTCGCTGAACCACGGCATCGGTTTCAACACAGCGGCCATCGAATTGATCCTGCCGACCTACGGCGAATCCCTCGGCCTCAAGGGCAAGATCTGCCGCAACTGGACCCTCAACCCGCACCCGACGCTGATCCCGGCCATCGAAAGCGGCTGGGTCGAAAGCGTGCACTGCTTCGGCACCGAACTGGGCATGGAAAACTACATCGCCGCCCGTCCCGACGTGTTCTTCACCGGCCGCGACGGCTCGCTGCGTTCCAACCGGATGTTCTGCCAACTGGCCGGGCAATACGCGGTGGACCTGTTCATCGGCGCGACCCTACAAGTCGATGGCGATGGCCATTCCTCTACCGTGACCCGTGGGCGCCTTGCCGGTTTCGGTGGCGCACCGAACATGGGCCACGATCCGCGCGGCCGGCGTCACGGCACCCCGGCGTGGCTCGACATGCGCCATGACGATTCGCAGCAACCGATGCTCGAACGCGGCAAGAAGCTCGTGGTGCAAATGGTCGAGACCTTCCAGGAGGGCGGCAAACCGACTTTCGTCGAAACCCTCGACGCGGTGGAAGTAGCGAAGAAAAGCGGCATGCCGCTGGCACCGATCATGATCTACGGCGACGACGTCACCCACCTTCTTACTGAAGAAGGCATCGCCTACCTGTACAAGGCGCGTTCGCTGGAAGAGCGTCAGGCGATGATCGCCGCCGTCGCGGGTGTCACCGCCATCGGCCTGCGCCACAACCCGAAAGACACCGAGCGCATGCGCCGCGAAGGGCTGATCGCCTTGCCCGAAGACCTCGGCATCCGTCGCACCGATGCCACCCGCGAATTGCTCGCGGCGAAGAGCGTGGCCGATCTGGTCGAGTGGTCCGGCGGCCTCTATAACCCGCCCGCCAAGTTCAGGAGCTGGTAATGCACGCACTCAACCTGAAAGCGAAACCTGTTTCCTTGGCCGACCGGTTAGCGGATCTGGCCGTGGATGCGCTGATCGACGAAGCCGACCTGTCGCCGAAACCGGCGCTGGTCGACCGTCGCGGCAACGGTGCGCACACCGACCTGCACCTGGGATTGATGCACGCCTCGGCGTTGGCGTTGTGGCCGGCGTTCAAGGAAATGGCCGAGGCCGCGCTGGAGTTTGGCGAGATCGGCTTGCCGCTGCGCGAAGCCATTGGGCGCATCGGCCGTGAAGGCGAACAAGCCATGCTCGCCACCACCCACGGCGTGAATACCCATCGCGGGGCAATCTGGGCGCTGGGCCTGTTGGTCACGGCTGCTGCGCTGGAGACGAAATCCACCAGCGCTGGCGCCGTTACTCTGCGCGCTGCACGTCTGGCGTTGCTCGATGACCGTGATGCGCCGCGCCCGCTGAGCCATGGCGCGCAAGTCGCCCAACGCTACGGCGCTCGCGGTGCCCGGGAAGAAGCGCAGCTCGGCTTCCCGTCCGTGGTGCAACGCGGTCTGCCGCAGCTCAAGCGCAGCCGCGCCGCCGGCCATGGCGAACAGAACGCCCGGCTCGATGCCTTGCTCGCAATCATGACCGACCTTGCCGACACCTGCGTGCTGTACCGCGCCGGCGAACCGGGCCTGCACGCCATGCAACACGGCGCCCGGGCGGTGCTCGATGCCGGTGGCAGTGCCAGCCTCACAGGTCGCCGCCGCCTGCACGAACTGGATCAACAACTTATCGCATTGAATGCCTCGCCCGGTGGCGCCGCCGACTTGCTCGCCGCCACGCTGCTGCTCGACCGGTTCGAGCGCGACGGCATCCTTCAGGGAGCGTTTTGATGGAAACCTTATCCTTTGAATTCCCCGCCGGGCAGCCGCCACGCGGTCGGGCGCTGGTCGGTTGTGTCGGCTCGGGCGATCTGGAAGTGCTGATCGAACCGGGCCTCGCCGGCAAGCTCACAATCAATGTGCAGACCTCGGTCAACGGCGCGCAGCAGCGCTGGCAGCATCTGTTTGCACGGATGTTCGACGGCACCACACCGCCGGCGATGGCCATCGATATCCACGACTTCGGTGCGACGCCGGGCGTGGTTCGCCTGCGACTGGAACAAGGCTTCGAGGAGATCGGCCATGACTGATACCTCGGCACTTCTGCACAAACATTCGTTCGTCGAACTCGGCGCACGGCAGCGGGCAAAAGCCTTGCTCGACGCCGGCACCTTCCGCGAACTGCTCGATCCCTTCCAACGCGTCATGTCGCCGTGGCTCGAACGGCAGGGCGTAGTGCCGCAGGCCGATGACGGCGTGGTGATCGCCAAGGGCAGCCTTGACGGTTTGCCGGTGGTGATCGCGGCGATTGAAGGTGCGTTTCAGGGTGGCAGTCTCGGTGAAGTCGGCGGCGCCAAAATCGCCGGCGCGCTGGAACTGGCCGCCGAAGACAACCGCAAAGGCATTCCGACCCGCGCCATCCTGCTGCTGGAAACCGGCGGTGTGCGCTTGCAGGAAGCCAACCTCGGGCTGGCTGCGATTGCTGACATCCACGCGGCAATTGTCGACTTGCAGCAGTACCAACCGGTGGTTGGTGTGGTGGCCGGCAGCGTCGGTTGCTTTGGCGGGATGTCGATTGCCGCCGCCCTGTGCAGCTACTTGCTGGTGACCCAGGAAGCACGCCTCGGCCTGAACGGCCCGCAGGTGATCGAGCAGGAAGCCGGGATCGAGGAATACGACTCCCGCGACCGGCCCTTCATCTGGAGCCTGACCGGTGGCGAGCAACGTTTCGCCAGTGGCCTGGTGGACCGTTATGTCGCCGATGACGTGGCGCAGATTCGCCAGCAGGTCGGCGAGTTGTTGCAACAGGGCTTGCCGCTGCAACCGCGCAGTCAGCGGGCCGAGTGGTTCCTGCAACGGCTGACGAGCCTGGACACTGACAAGCAAATCGAGCCTTCGGTGGTTCGCGATCTGTATCAAGGAGAGCGCTCATGAGCGGTTATTCCGTGCGCGGTTTGAACTGGTTCAACGCCCTGAGCGCTGGCGCGAATGCCGTTGAAGGTTTGCCGCCCTCGCTGAAGGTCGCCGACGGGGCACTCGGGCGTTTTATCGCCGTGGTCGCCGATCCGGACAACCGTTTCCCTCGGGCTCGCAACGGCGAAGTCGGATTGCTCGAAGGCTGGGGCCTGGCCAAGGCTGTGGATGATGCGATCACCGCCGACCAAGACAAAACGCAAAAACGTCCCTTGATCGCCATCGTTGATGTGCCGAGCCAGGCCTATGGTCGCCGCGAAGAAGCCCTCGGCATTCATCAGGCCCTGGCGGGTGCGGCGGACGCCTACGCTCGCGCGCGTCTGGCCGGGCATCCGGTGATTGCGTTGCTGGTGGGCAAGGCCATGTCCGGGGCGTTTCTCGCTCATGGAAATCAGGCCAATCGCTTGATCGCCCTGCGTGATCCGGGGGTGATGGTGCATGCGATGGGCAAGGCTTCGGCGGCGCGAGTGACCTTGCGCAGCGTCGAAGAGCTGGAAGCCCTGGCCTCCAGCGTGCCGCCGATGGCCTATGACATCGACAGCTATGCCAGCCTCGGATTGCTCTGGGAAACCCTGTCGGTGCAGCAGATCGAACAGCCGACAGCGGAGGATCTGGCACGAGTCGGCGAATGCCTGAAGCAAGCCATCGGTGATATTGGCGCAACGGATCTGAGCAATCGTCTCGGCGCGAAAAACCGTGAAGCCTCCAGCCGTGTGCGTGAACTGCTGAGGGCGCAGTGGTGAACATGCCTCTGGCCCACGACCTGCTGTGGGGCATGACGCCGGCGCAGTTGCCGGCGGATGCGCCGCAGTGGGCGATTGATTCGCTGGCTGCCGGGCAGCCGGTGGTGGTGCGGCGGGCGCTGAGTGAAGACGGGTTCGTGGCGGTGGGCGTGCGCGGTCGTTTGCGCGAGCAGCGGCTGGCGGCGTTCATGCCTGTCGATTCGATTGCCTGTCGGGTCAGTCCCGAGGCGCTTTGTCAGGTCGAGAGCGAGCGTGATCTGCCAGTCATGCAGGCGCTCCGGCAACTGCGGCCGATGCTCGATGATTGCGGTTGGATCTGGGGCGTCAGTGGCAGTGCCGGGTTTGAACTGGCGAGCGGGTTTGCAGCCATGCACGAGGCCAGCGATCTCGACTTGATCCTGCGTACACCGCAACTCATCACCCGTAATCAGGCACGCAAACTGGTTGCGATTTTCGATCAAGCAATCTGCCGGGTCGACATGCAATTGCAGACGCCATTCGGTGCCGTCGCCCTGCGCGAGTGGGCCGGAAACGCTTCGCGGGTGCTGCTGAAAAACGCCCATGAAGCCTGTCTGGTCAGCGACCCATGGAACCCGCAGGAGCAGGCAGCGTGAGCAGTCTGCTGGTGTTTCCCGGCCAGGGTGCGCAGCAGCCCGGCATGCTCCAGCGTTTGCCTCGGGAAACGCTGATCGAGGCCAGCGATAGCCTGGGGGAAGATGTCTTGCGGCTGGATTCGAGCGAAGCGTTGCGCAGCACCCGGGCGGTTCAGCTTTGCTTGCTTATCGCCGGCGTCGCGGCCTCGCGGCAGTTGCTGCAGGACGAACTCACCGCAGATTACGTCGCCGGTCTGTCCATCGGTGCGTATCCGGCAGCGGTTGTCGCCGGAGCGTTGCGCTTCAGTGATGCGCTGCATCTGGTCAGCCTGCGCGGTGAGTTGATGCAGCAGGCTTATCCACAGGGCTTCGGCATGACCGCGATCATTGGTCTGCAATTATCCACAGTCGAAACGCTGCTGGCGCAGGTGCACGGCGCAGAAACACCGGTGTACCTGGCCAACATCAACGCCGATAACCAGGTGGTGATTGCCGGCAGCGACAAGGCGATGCAAGCAGTCGCCGAGCTGGCGCGCAGCCGTGGCGCCGGGCTGGCAAAACGTCTGACGGTCAGCGTGCCGTCGCACTGCCCGCTGCTGGATGAACCTGCGCAAACACTCGCCGAAGCGTTCAAAAAGGTAGAACTGAAAACACCGAAAATCGCTTACCTGAGCGGCAGTCGCGCAAGGCCTGTGACCAAGGTAGAAGCGCTGCGCGACGACCTCGCCTTCAACATGTGCCGCGTGGTGGACTGGCGCGGCACCGTGCAAAGCGCCTACGAGCGCGGCGTGCGACTACAGATCGAACTGCCGCCCGGTGCGGTGCTGACCGGGCTGGCGCGCCGGGTGTTCGAACAGGGCACTGTCACTGCCTTCGACAGTGCCCGGCTCGACACCTTGCAGACGCTGTTGCGTGAGGAGGAGGGCAGAAGAATCTAAATCACCGACTCAGGCTTCGAACAACAAAAACAACATTCGACGATGCACTTTGAGGACTACAACAATGATTATTTACGGTGTGGCGCTGCTGGCGATCTGTACGCTGGCAGGGGTGATCATGGGTGACCTGCTCGGCGTGTTGCTGGGGGTCAAATCCAACGTCGGCGGGGTCGGCATCGCCATGATCCTGTTGATCTGTGCGCGGCTGTGGATGCAAAAACGCGGCGGCATGACCAAGGACTGCGAGATGGGCGTCGGCTTCTGGGGCGCCATGTACATTCCGGTGGTGGTGGCGATGGCCGCACAACAGAACGTCGTCACCGCCCTGCACGGCGGCCCGGTGGCGGTGCTGGCGGCAATCGGTTCGGTGGTGGTCTGTGGTTGCACCATTGCCCTGATCAGCCGCACCCACAAGGGTGAACCCTTGCCCGACGAGCCGACGGAAGTCTCCCCGGTCGGCACACCGGTAGGAGGTCGCTGACATGTGGGATCTCATTGAAAAAGGTCTGGAACACAACGGTCTGATCACTGCGTTCGCCTTCGTCGGCGTGATCATGTGGGTCTCGGTGATTCTCTCCAAACGCCTGACGTTCGGGCGGATTCACGGCTCGGCGATTGCCATCGTCATCGGCCTGGTGCTGGCCTGGGTTGGCGGCACCATGACCGGTGGGCAGAAAGGCCTGGCGGATCTGTCGCTGTTCTCCGGCATCGGCCTGATGGGCGGCGCGATGCTGCGGGATTTCGCCATCGTTGCTACCGCGTTTGAAGTGCAGGCGACCGAGGCGAAGAAGGCCGGGTTGATTGGCGTGATCGCGCTGCTGCTGGGCACGATCCTGCCGTTCATTGTCGGCGCGTGCATGGCTTACGCGTTCGGTTATCGCGATGCCGTGAGCATGACCACCATCGGCGCAGGCGCGGTGACTTACATCGTCGGCCCGGTGACCGGCGCGGCGATTGGCGCGACCTCGGATGTGATGGCGCTGTCGATTGCCACCGGGTTGATCAAGGCGATTCTGGTGATGGTCGGCACCCCGGTGGCAGCGCGCTGGATGGGCCTGGATAACCCGCGTTCGGCGATGGTGTTTGGCGGGCTGGCCGGGACCGTGAGTGGCGTGACGGCGGGGCTGGCGGCGACGGATCGGCGGTTGGTGCCTTATGGGGCGTTGACGGCTACGTTTCATACCGGGCTTGGGTGCTTGCTCGGGCCATCGCTGTTGTTCTTCATTGTTCGCGGGATTGTTGGCTGACTTCTGAAGATCGTTCCCACGCAGAGCGTGGGAACGATCATTGTGAGCCTTGGCGATTGGCATACATCCGACACTCCGCCAGCAACGCCAGCAAATTCGGATCCCGTTCCTTGGCCTTCAAAAACACCACCCCGATGTGCTGCTGCAACCGGTACTTCTCCTGCAACGGAATCAGCTTCACCCGATTCTCGTACACCGCTGCAATCCTCCCCGGCAGCAACGCATAACCCACCCCCGAGCTGACCATGCTCAGCAGGGTGAAGATGTCGTTGACCTGCATCGCCACTTTCGGCTCGAACCCTGCTTGCCTGAACACCCGGATACCGTCCTGATGGGTGGCGAAGCCTTGCGTCAGGGTGATGAAGGTTTCGTCGCGCACCTCTGCCAGATCCACTTCGTTGCGCTGGGCGAAGCGGGAATCGGCCGGGGTGGCGAGGAAGATGTCGTCGGAAAACAGCGGAATCTGCTCGCAGTCCGGATCGTTGACGCTGTCGTCCAGCGACACCAGGATCGCGTCGACTTCCATGTTTTTCAGCTTGTAGAGCAGGTCGATGTTCGAGCCGAGGATCAGGTCGATGTTGAGTTCGCTGCGGCGGATCTTCAAACCCATGATCAGCTGCGGCACGGTCTTCACCGTCAGCGAATACAGCGAGCCGAGCTTGAAGCGTTCGGCCGAGAACCCGGCGGCTTCGCGGGTCAGGCGCACGCTTTCGACCACATCCTGAATCAGCTTCTGCGCCCGCTCTTCGAGTACGTAGGCACTTTCCAGCGGCGTCAGGTTGCGTCCTTCGTGCTTGAACAGCGGGCAGCGCAAGGCGCTTTCCAGCGAATGGATCGCGCGGTGCACGCTGACGTTGCTGGTCTGCAACTCGGCGGCGGCGCGGGCGAGGTTGCCGGTGCGCATGAAGGCGAGGAACACCTCGAGTTTCTTCAGGGTCAATTCTTCGTCGATCAGCATGGCGCGGACTCTTCTTGGTATCGCTCGATTGTGCCCAAATATCAGGACAGGTGCAGGCCCGCGTTGAACGGAAACATTGCGCTTTTACGCTCAAGGCCCGAGCCTTGCGCGCTGCGGTAATGAAATCGAGGTGTGCGACACATGTATCACGGAGAAAAACTGAACGCCTGGACGCATCTGGTCGGGGCGGTAGCGGCGTTTGTCGGGGGCGTCTGGATGCTGGTGATCGCCAGCCTCGACGGCAGCCCGTGGAAGATCGTCAGCGTGGCGATTTACGCCTTTACGTTGCTGGTGCTCTACAGCGCATCGACCGTGTACCACAGCGTGCGCGGGCGCAAGAAAGCGATCATGAAGAAGGTCGATCACTTTTCGATCTACCTGCTGATCGCCGGCAGTTACACGCCGTTCTGCCTGGTGACCCTGCGCGGGCCGTGGGGCTGGACGTTGTTCGGGATCGTCTGGGGGCTGGCGCTGATCGGCATCCTGCAAGAGATCAAGCCGCGCTCGGAGGCGCGAATCCTGTCGATCGTGATCTACGCAGTGATGGGCTGGATCGTGCTGGTGGCGGTCAAGCCGCTGATCGCAGCGCTCGGGACGGCGGGGTTTGCCTGGCTGGCCTCGGGCGGCGTGCTATACACCGTGGGGATCATCTTTTTTGCCCTCGACCATCGCTTGCGGCATGCCCACGGGATCTGGCATCTGTTTGTGATCGCCGGGAGCCTGCTGCACTTTGTGGCGATTCTGTTTTACGTCCTTTAAGGGCGCATCAGTCGGTCGAGTTGTTCCCGGGCGCGCTGACTGAAGATCTCCAGCAAATCATTCAAGGTGTGGGGCGGTGGCTCGGTGGCGCGGGTCACGGCGTACAGCGTGATCGGCAGCGGTGGGGCGAGCGGGCGGATAGTGGTGGTGGCCGATGAGGCACCGAGCGCGGTGAACGGATCAATCACCGCCACGCCAGCTCCGGATTCAACCATCGCCCGGGCCAGTGAGTACGTCTGCACGGCGATCCGCACCCGAGGCGGTGGCTCGACCGCTTCCAGATAATTGTCGAGGCGCGCAGCCAGTGGATCGGCGCTGGACAGCCCGATCAGCGGCGCCCCGGCCAGAGCCATCAGCGGCAACGGCTGACCGGCGTCTTCCTCCGGCCAGTAACCTTCCGGCGCCAGCGCTACCAACACACCCGCTGCCAATGCCTGCGCCTTCAGCCCCGGATGATCCGGCAACTGCAACGTCAGCGCCACGTCCACTTCGCGCATCAGCAGGTTCTGCATCAGCTCGCGGCTGTGGGCGCTGGACAGTTCGCAGGCGATGTCCGGGAACTGCGCTGTCCATTGCCGGATCGCCGGCGGCAGCAACGACAGCGCCAGCGCCGGGGTCGCGCCGATCCGCAGGCTGCGGCCGGGTTCGCGGCGCAGGCTCTGGGCCAGGCGCCGTACGCCTTGCAGGCTTTCCGTGACCTTGTCGACTTCGCGCTCCAGTTCAAGCGCTTCCGGGGTCGCCTGCAATTTGCCGCGCACCCGCAGAAACAGCGGAAAGCCCAACTGCTGCTCGGCGTGCTGCAGCACCTTGGTCACCGCCGGTTGCGAGACGTGCAGCAACTGCGCAGCGGCACTGACCGAGCCGGTCTGGCGGATGGCCTGGAAAATCTCGATGTGACGAAGGCGCATGGCAAGTCCATAACCTTTGTTTATAGGTCTGGCATCTTTATTCATTGTTCGGCGCCTGTCACCTCACCCTAACCTCGGCCTCGTCTTCAAAAAGAATTAGGGACGGACATGGCTCAGCGTGTGTGCATCATCGGCGGCGGCGTGATCGGGTTGGCAACGGCCTATGCGCTGGTGCGCGACGGCTTCGAGGTGACGGTGGTCGAGGCGCGGCAGTCGCTGGGCAGCGAAACCAGTTTTGCCAACGGCGGCCAGTTGTCCTACCGCTATGTGGCGCCGCTGGCCGATGCCGGCGTGCCGTTGCAGGCCATCGGCTGGATGCTGCGCGGCGATTCACCGCTCAAGCTGCGCCCGCGCCTGGACCCGGCGCAGTGGCGCTGGATGGCGTCGTTTCTCGCTGCGTGCCGTACCTCGGTCAACCGGGAAAACGCTGCGCATCTGTTGCGTCTGGCGCTGTTCAGCCAGAGCACGCTGAAACACTGGCGTGAGGACGACGGACTCGCCGGCTTCAACTGGCGGCGCAACGGCAAACTGGTGACCTTTCGCAACGCCGCCAGCTTCGACCATGCACGCAAGGGCCTGGCCGACCCGCAGCAACAGCAGGTGTTGTCCGCTGCCGAATGTGCGCAACTCGAACCGGCATTGACCAAGGCACCGTTCGTGGGCGCGATCTACACGCCGGATGAAGAAGTCGGCGACTGCCACGGTTTTTGCCAACAGTTGGCGGCGCGATTGAAGGCGTCAGGCCGCTGCGAGTTTCGCCTCGGTCAGACAGTCACCGGCATCCGTCACAGCCACGGCACCGTCACGGCCATTGAGCTAGGCGATGAAGCGCTTGCGGTCGAACAACTGGTGATCGCCGCCGGCCATCGCAGCCCGTCGCTGGCGCTGCCTGGCCTGCGCCTGCCGCTCTATCCGCTGAAGGGCTACAGCCTGACCGTGCCGATTGGCAGCGAGCATCGGGCGCCGGACGTGAGCATCACCGACTACGACCGCAAGATCGTCTACGCGCGCATCGGCGAACAGTTGCGCGTGGCGGCCATGGTCGACATCGTTGGTTTCGATCCGGCGGTGGACCCCGAGCGACTGGCACTGATCAAGCGCCAGGCCCGCGACACCTTTCCCGATGCCGGCAACTACGACGCCGCCGTCGAATGGGCCGGCATGCGCCCGGCCACCCCCACTGGCGTTCCGCTGCTGGGCGCCACCGCCTATCGCAATCTGTGGCTCAACCTCGGCCACGGCGCGCTGGGTTTCACCTTGGCCTGCGGCAGTGGGCAGTTGCTCAGCGAACTGATCGCCCAGCAGCGCACATCCATTGATCTGCACGGGTTCAATCCCCGTGCGGCGTGAACATCCAACTTCGAAAAGGATTGATCCATGAGTATTCAACGCTTGCACACCAACCCGCGCCTGTCCGGCGCCGTGACCTTCGGCGACCTGGTGTTTCTTTCCGGCCAGGTCCCGGGCGATGCCAGCGATGCAGGCAATCAGACCCGCGAAGTGCTGGCGAAGATCGACGCCTTGTTGGCCGAGGCCGGCAGCGACAAGGATCACCTGCTCAGTGCAACCATCTACCTGAAAGACATCACCGCCGACTTCGCCGCGATGAACGAGGTCTGGTCAGCGTGGCTGTCACCGGGACAGGCGCCAAGTCGCACCACGGTACAAGCCGAACTGGCGCGACCGCAGGTGCGGGTGGAAATCACGGTCACGGCGGTGCGTCGCTAAAACACTCAACACCCACAACGGAGAATAACAATGCAAAAAATCACGTTGCTCGGCTGCACACTGGCGCTGGTTTTCGGTGCTCAGGCACAGGCCAATGAAGTGTCGCTGACCGGTACGCTTGGCAAGATCGCCAGCGCCAACAGCATCACCTTGGGGTATCGCGATGCGTCGGTGCCGTTCTCGTATGTGGGCGATCACACCGGGCAGCCGATGGGGTATTCGGTGGAGCTGGCGGGCAAGATTGTCGAGCGTATCAAGCAGCAACTGGCGCTGCCGGAGCTGAAGGTGAAGTACAACCTGGTGACATCGCAGACGCGGATTCCGCTGGTGCAGAACGGCACGGTTGATCTTGAGTGCGGCTCCACCGGGGTGACGGCCGAGCGGCAGAAACAGGTCGCGTTCTCCTACGGTTTTATCTATGTCAAAGGGCAGTTGCTGACCGCCAAGGACAGCGGCATCCACAGCTTCGATGACCTGCGCGGCAAGAACGTGGTGACCACCGCCGGCACCACCAACGAGCGCTATTTGAAGAGCTACAACCTCGACCACAAATTGAACATGTTCGTGATCAGTGCCAAGGATCACGGCGAGGCGTTCCAGATGCTGCAATCGGGGCGCGCGGCAGCGTTCTACATGGACGACGCATTGCTCTACGGTGAACGGGCCAAGGCGCGGGATCCGCACAACTGGGTCGTGGTGGGGGAGGAGCAATCGCGGGAAATCTACAGCTGCATGGTGCGCAAGGATGACCCGCAATTCCTCGCGCTGGTGAACGGCGCGCTGGCGGATCTGTACAGCTCGGGGGAGATCAACGGGATCTACCGCAAGTGGTTCGAACAGCCGATCCCGCCGAAGGGTTTGAACCTTGAGTTCCCGATGACCAGCGAACTCAAGGCAATCATCGCCAGACCGATCAGTGATCCGGTGCAGTGACGGCTTAGAAATCACCCCACAGTTGCTGCGCCACTGCCAGCGCCACAACCGGCGCGGTCTCGGTGCGCAGCACGCGCGGGCCGAGGCGGGCGGCGTGGAAACCGTTGGCCTTGGCCTGCTCGACTTCGGCGTCGGACAAACCGCCTTCGGGGCCGATCAGGAACGCCAGAGACGATGGTTTGGCATGGCTGACCAACGGCTCGGCCACCGGGTGCAGGACCAGTTTCAGTTCGGCTTCGGTCTGTTTCAGCCAGTCGGCCAGCAGCACCGGCGGATGTATCACCGGAACCCGAGAACGACCGCATTGCTCGCAGGCGCTGATCGCCACCTGACGCCAATGCAGCAGGCGTTTGTCGGCGCGTTCGTCCTTGAGCCGGACTTCGCAGCGTTCGCTGAAAATCGGAGTGATTTCATTCACGCCCAGTTCGGTGGCTTTCTGGATCGCCCAGTCCATCCGCTCGCCCCGGGACAGACCCTGGCCGAGATGGATGTGCAACGGTGATTCGATCTGGCCGGCGAACTGCTCGTCGATCTGCACCACGACACGCTTCTTGCCGACTTCCACCAGCGATCCGCGAAATTCATGGCCGGAGCCGTCGAACAACTGCACCGCATCGCCCTCGGCCATGCGCAGCACGCGGCTGATGTAATGCGCCTGGGCTTCCGGCAGTTCGTGTTCGCCGGTGCTGAGCGGGGCGTCGATAAAGAAGCGGGACAGTCTCATTCGGAGTCTCGAAAAAATTGTAAAAGTCTGGCGGCCCTATCACTGGCAAGCCAGCTCCCACAGGTCTACGCAATTCCCTGTGGGAGCTGGCTTGCCAGCGATGACATTAGTCCGATCACCGCTGAAGCTTAAGTGAAATAGATCAGCCCGGATCACGGAACCCGGGATGGAAATCCTTCGGCACGGACACGCTGACGCTGTCACGGGTGGCGATGTCGATGCCTTCGCTGGCGACTTCGGCGAGGAAGTCGATCTGCTCCGGGGTGATCACGTACGGCGGCAGGAAATACACCACGCTGCCCAGCGGACGCAGCAACGCGCCACGCTCCAGGGCATGCTGGAACACCTTCAGGCCGCGACGTTCCTGCCATGGGTAGGCCTCTTTCGTGGCCTTGTCCTTGACCATCTCGATGGCCAGCACCATGCCGGTCTGACGGACTTCCGAAACATTCGGATGATCCACCAGATGCGCCGTCGCAGACGCCATGCGTTGCGCCAGCGCCCGATTGTTCTCGATCACGTTGTCCTGTTCGAAAATATCCAGGGTCGCCAATGCCGCCGCGCAGGCCAGCGGGTTGCCGGTGTAGCTGTGTGAATGCAGGAAGGCGCGCAGGGTCGGGTAATCGTCGTAGAACGCGCTGTATACCTCATCGGTGGTCAGGCACGCCGCGAGCGGCAGATAACCACCGGTCAGGGCTTTGGACAGGCACAGGAAGTCCGGGCGGATGCCGGCCTGTTCGCAGGCGAACATCGTCCCGGTGCGTCCGAAACCGACGGCGATTTCGTCGTGGATCAGGTGCACGCCGTAACGATCACAGGCCTCGCGCAGCAGCTTGAGGTACACCGGGTGATACATGCGCATGCCGCCGGCGCCCTGGATCAGCGGCTCGACGATCACGGCCGCGACGCTGTCATGATTTTCCGCCAGCGTCTGCTCCATGGCCGCGAACATGTTGCGCGAGTGTTCTTCCCAGCTCATGCCCTGCGGGCGCAGGTAGCAGTCCGGGCTCGGCACCTTGATGGTGTCCATCAGCAGCGCTTTGTAGGTCTCGGTGAACAGTGGCACGTCGCCGACTGCCATCGCCGCCATGGTCTCGCCGTGGTAGCTGTTGGTCAGGGTGACGAAGCGCTTCTTGCTCGGCTGGCCGCGGTTGAGCCAGTAGTGAAAGCTCATTTTCAGCGCGACTTCGATGCAGGACGAACCGTTATCGGCGTAGAACACCCGGTTCAGGCCTTCCGGCGTCATCTTCACCAGACGCTCGGACAGCTCGATCACCGGCTGATGGCTGAAACCGGCCAGAATCACGTGTTCCAGCTGATCGACCTGATCCTTGATGCGCTGATTGATGCGCGGATTGGCGTGGCCGAACACGTTGACCCACCAGGAACTGACGGCATCCAGGTAGCGCTTGCCTTCAAAGTCCTCAAGCCACACGCCTTCACCGCGCTTGATCGGGATCAGCGGCAGCTGTTCGTGGTCTTTCATCTGGGTGCAGGGATGCCACAGCACCGCGAGATCGCGTTGCATCCACTGGTTGTTCAGGCCCATGTTCAGTCTCCTCGAGGCGGCTCGCGTCAGGCGCGGGCAAACAATCGCGCAAGCCTATGCAATGCGTCGCGCCGGGACAACCCATTGCGTCGATTGAGCTACTTTGTATGGGCCGATAGACGTCGCTGGCGGCGTTTTGATGGCTGACGTATTCTTCGCGGTTCTTTGGGTCGACTGACCCGCAAAACTGCTTTTTCCTACGTGTTTTTCCGGAGTTCGCTGAATGTCTGTCGGTTGGCTGCGCGCCTGTGCGCTTGTGGTGTTGGGGCTTTTCAGCGTTACGGCGCTGGCCAAGGAAAAAACCGCGATCGTGATCGGCGGCGGCCTGTCGGGCCTGACCGCGGCTTACGAACTGCAGAACAAGGGCTGGCAGGTCACGCTGCTGGAAGCCAAACCGAGCCTGGGCGGTCGCTCGGGCATGGCCACCAGCGAGTGGATCGGCAACGACAAGGCCCAGCCTGTGCTGAACAAGTACGTCTCGACTTTCAAGCTGAGCACCACGCCGGCCCCTGAATTCGTGCGTACCCCGGGTTACCTGATCGATGGCGAGTATTTCTCAGCCGCCGATCTGGCCACCAAGCAACCGGCCACCGCGCAGGCGTTGAAAACCTTCGAGAAAACCCGTGACGATCTGGCGCGTTCGATCGACGATCCGCAGAACCCGGCGGCGACCAACACTCTTCACGCGCTGGACCAGATCAACGTGTCGAGCTGGCTCGACAAGCAGAACCTGCCTGCCACCGCGCGTCAGCTGATCAACCAGGATATCCGCACCCATTACGACGAACCGTCGCGTCTGTCGCTGCTGTACTACGCACAGCAGAGCCGCGTTTATCGCGGCGTGTCCGACCGTGACATGCGCGCTTCGCGTCTGGTCGGCGGCAGCCCGGTGCTGGCCCAGGCCTTCGTCAAGCAGCTGAAAACCATCAAGACCAGCTCGCCGGTTTCCGCGATCGTCCAGGACAAGGACGGCGTGACCGTCAAGGTCGGCAGTGTGGGCTATCAGGCAGACTACGTCGTACTGGCGGTGCCATTGCGCGCCCTCGACAAGATCCAGCTGACCCCGGCCCTGGATGCCCAGCACCTGGCCGCGATCAAGGGCACCAACTACGGCTGGCGCGACCAGATCATGCTGAAGTTCAAGACGCCGGTCTGGGAAAGCAAGGCGCGGATGTCCGGCGAGATCTACAGCAACACCGGTCTGGGCATGTTGTGGATCGAGCCGGCCCTGAAGGGCGGCGCCAACGTGGTGATCAACCTGTCCGGCGACAACGCCCGCGTCATGCAGGCCTTCGGCGACAAGCAGATGGTCGATCAGGTGCTGATTCGTCTGCACGCGTTTTATCCACAGGCCCGTGGCGCGTTCACCGGTTATGAAATCCGCCGCTACAGCACCGACCCGTCGACTGGCGGTTCGTACCTGGCCTTCGGCCCGGGCCAGATCAGCAAGTACTGGCGCCTGTGGGAGCGTCCGCTGCAGCGCGTAGCGTTTGCCGGCGAGCACACCGACACCCTGTATCCGGGCACCCTGGAAGGCGCGCTGCGCACCGGTCAGCGTGCGGCCAGTCAGGTTGAAGACCTGGCGGCAGGCAAATCCTTCGAACCGATCAAGGTCGGCCCGGCGGCCGCCACCGCAGCAGCGGCAGCGGGTGCGGCCACGGCGGCGAAGAAAGGCAACTTCTTCACCAACCTGTTCGGTGGTTCGGATGACGAGAAGAAACCAGAGCCAGTGAAAGCCCCAGAGCCGACACCTGCTCCAGCCGCTCCGGCGCCTGCACCGACTCCGGCCCCTGCGCCAGCCCCGGTTGAAGCGCCGAAGCCTGCGGCTCCGGTGAAAGCCGAGCCAGCCAAGAAAGCACCGGCCAAGCCAGCAGCGAAAAAACCTGCGGCCAAGACCGAGGCGAAAAAAGCCCCGGCCAAACCGGCAGCGAAAAAGTCTGAACCGGCGAAGAAGCCAGCGGCCAAACCGGCTGCGGCCCCGGCGGCAGCGACCGATACCAAAGCGCAGTAAGGCTTTGCGGTGAATGAAAAAGCGCGGCTTTCAGGCCGCGCTTTTTTATTGCCTGTGAAACAGCGAGCATCCTGTGTTTGCTCGCTCGCCAGCTAATCTCCCGTCACACTTTTCACCTTTAATCTTTCCTTAACTCACTTGTTCAAGACTCTTGATCGTATTTCTCGATATTTCAAAGCGAAATTTTCCGCTTTAATTCGATAGATAACTCGCTAGTCTTGGTTCGCAGTTCTCACAGGATTTGGGCAATGCAGCTACGTAACTCTTCTTCGCGCTACGGTTGGGTCAGCATCTTCATGCACTGGGGTGTGGCGCTGGCGGTCTTCGGGCTGTTCGCGCTGGGCTTGTGGATGGTGGGGCTGGATTACTACAGCACCTGGCGCAAAGACGCGCCGGATCTGCACAAGAGCATCGGTCTGGTGCTGCTGGCTGTGATGGTGTTGCGGGTGCTGTGGCGCTTTATCAGTCCACCGCCGCCAACGCTGCAGAGCTACAGCCGCATGACCCGCATCGGCGCCAGGTTCGGCCACGGGTTTCTGTACCTTGCGCTGTTCGCCGTGATGATTGCCGGTTACCTGATTTCCACCGCAGACGGTGTCGGGATTCCGGTGTTTGGCCTGTTTGAAGTTCCTGCACTGGTTTCCGGACTACCGGATCAGGCAGATACCGCCGGGGTGATTCACTTGTACCTGGCGTGGGCGCTGGTAATTTTTTCCGGCCTCCATGCGTTGGCAGCATTGAAGCACCACTTTATCGATCGTGATGCGACCCTCACTCGAATGCTCGGTCGCAAAGCCTGAAGCTCAACCTCGACTCAAAGGAAAAGAAAGCATGTTGAAAAAGACTCTGGCCGCTCTGGCAATCGGTTCTGCCGTGCTGTCCGCCAACGTAATGGCCGCTGACTACACCGTCGACAAAGAAGGCCAGCACGCCTTCGTCGACTTCAAGATCAGCCACCTGGGCTACAGCTACATCACCGGTACCTTCAAGGACATCAGCGGCAAGTTCAGCTTCGATGCTGCCAAGCCTGAAGACAGCAAGATCGAGTTCGACGTGAAAACCGCCAGCGTGTTCACCAACCACGCCGAGCGTGACAAGCACATCGCCAGCAAAGACTTCCTGGACGTGGGCAAATTCGCTGACGCCAAGTTCGTCTCCACCAGCGTCAAATCCACCGGCAAGAACGCCGATGGCAAAGACACCGCCGACGTGACCGGTGACCTGACCCTGCACGGCGTGACCAAGCCGATCGTGGTCAAGGCCACTTTCCTGGGTGAAGGCAAGGATCCATGGGGCGGCTACCGTGCCGGCTTCGAAGGCACCACCAGCATCAAACGTTCTGATTTCGGCAAGATGATGGACCTGGGTCCACAGTCCGACAAAGTCGACCTGTACATCTCGTTCGAAGGTGTCAAAGCGAAGTAATTTTCGCCAGACATACAAAAACGCCCCCGGTCTTGCGACCGGGGGCGTTTTTTATTGCCTTGTCGAAACTCAGCGATTGCGGGTCAGCAAGGCCGGTTTCTCACCGCGTGGGCGGCTTGGCAGTTGATCGAGCTGCTCAGGCGTCGGGAAGCGGTCGGCTTTCGATTCCTTGTGCATGATCTTCGGGCCGCTGCTGCGCGGGTTCTGCACGGCCGGTTCGGCACGTTGCTGATCGTCACGGGCCGGACGGCGGTTGCGCGAGTTTTCGTCGCGGCGACCCTGGCCGTCACGCGGGGCACCGTTGCGCGGGCCGTTGCGTTTGCCCGGCGGGGTGCCGGTGCTCGAACCGTTGCTGTTGCGCGGGCCGTTCTGACGACCTTGCGACTGACCGCCGCGTGGAGCGCCCGAACCTGCACCCTGCGCCGGAGCGCCTGGGCGACGGTTGCGACCACCGGCCGGAGCCTGCTTCGGCACGTAATCAACGCGGTTACCGAAGTTATCGATATCGTCGTCGAGGAACTCGTCCGGTGCACGATCAGCCGCAGCACGTGGCGGCTGGCTTGGCTGACGCTGTTCGCGGGCCGGGGTGCCTTCGCGTGGTTTTTGCTGACGGGCTGGACGCTCGCCACGCTCACCGCGTTCGCCGGCAGGTTTTTCCTTGCCCTTGTCCTTGCCTTTGTCTTTACGACCGCCACCACCGCCGCCGCCATTCGGGCCGTCGCCGCGCGGGCCACGACCGTTACGCGGGTTGCGCATGTCCGGACGCTCGCGCACTTCAGGTTTCTCGGCCTCGATGGTGCTGGCATCGAAGCCCATCAGGTCGCCGTCGGCGATTTTCTGCTTGGTCATGCGTTCGATGCTTTTCAGCAGTTTCTCTTCGTCCGGCGCAACCAACGAGATCGCTTCGCCCGAACGACCGGCACGGCCGGTACGACCGATGCGGTGCACGTAGTCTTCATCGACGTTCGGCAGTTCGAAGTTGACCACGTGTGGCAACTGGTCGATATCCAGGCCGCGGGCCGCGATGTCGGTGGCAACCAGAATGCGTACCTGGTTGGCCTTGAAGTCGGCCAGGGCTTTGGTGCGGGCGTTCTGGCTCTTGTTGCCGTGGATCGCCACAGCCGGCAGGCCGTGTTTGTCCAGGTACTCGGCCAGACGGTTGGCGCCGTGCTTGGTGCGGGTGAACACCAGCACCTGTTCCCACGCGCCGGCGGTGATCAGGTGAGCCAGCAGCGCACGCTTGTGGCTGGCCGGCAGGCGGAAGACGCGTTGTTCGATGCGCTCGACCGTGGTGTTCGGCGGCGTCACTTCGATGCGTTCCGGGTTGTGCAGCAGCTTGCCGGCGAGGTCGGTGATGTCTTTGGAGAAGGTCGCCGAGAACAGCAGGTTCTGGCGCTTGGCCGGCAGGCGGGCGAGGACTTTCTTCACGTCATGGACAAAGCCCATGTCGAGCATGCGGTCGGCTTCGTCCAGCACGAGGATTTCAACGTGGGACAGATCGATGCTGCCCTGGCCGCACAGGTCGAGCAGACGACCCGGGCAGGCAACCAGTACGTCCACACCACGGGACATTGCCTGAACCTGCGGGTTCATGCCGACGCCGCCGAAGATGCAGGCGCTGACGAATTTCAGGTCACGGGCGTAGATCTTGAAGCTGTCGTGTACCTGGGCCGCGAGTTCGCGGGTCGGGGTCAGGACCAGGACGCGCGGCTGGCGCGGGCCGTGGCGCTGGGATTTGTCCGGGTGACCGTTGGGGAACAGCCGCTCCAGGATCGGAAGGGCGAAACCGCCGGTTTTACCGGTACCTGTCTGTGCCGCAACCATCAGGTCGCGACCTTGCAACACGGCGGGAATGGCCCGCTGTTGCACCGGAGTAGGCTCGGTATAGCCCGCGTCTTCGATAGCGCGGACCAAAGCCTCGGAGAGACCGAGGGAAGCAAAGGACATGAGTAATCCTGTTTTAGTTAGGGCTTGGCCCAATGGGAGTCTTGCCTGGCGCGAATGGCGTTTAAGAGGACGCAATCCCGTCCGGTCCTGCTGCGGTTCCGAAGGCACGTCCGGAGCGCTCGCGCGGGCTGAAAAGCTGCGCTGTAGCGGGTCGGGAGGCCTGTAACGGTTCCGGGCGTCCGGGCGTGAGCCTGGCGGGAACGCCGGAGTATAACAGAGCAATCACCGCGCGCCGCTTTCCTGCTGCTCAACGGTTTTGCCGCTGGCGGTGGCGCTGCTCAAGGGTTTTTCCGAAACCGGGGCTGCACCGTAGCGCGCGCTCAACTCGGCATAGGCCGGTTCACGCTTGAAACGCTTGAGCTCGGCGCCGAAGCGTTGCACCAGCAAATCCATCCCCGCATTGCGCCGTACGGCCAGAAACTGGCTCTGGCGGCTGATGACGGTGGGGTTTTCGGTGATCTGATCGCGGATATTCAATTCATCGAGCAAATGCTGACCCACGCGGCGATCGGTGATCAGCAGGTCGATGCGCCCGCGCACCAGTTTGCCGAAATTGGCTTCGTGGGTCGGGGCCGGTTCCCGGTTGAACAGGGTCGATTCACTGAAGTCCGGGCTGTACAGATAACCCGGCGAGGTGCCGATGGTCAGGCCCTTGAGGTCTTCAAGACTGCGAAAAGGGTGCGGTCGGTCGTTGGCGTAGAACATCACGAACTCGACGTCCGACAGCGGTTCGCTTGGGTAGAGCAGGGTGGCGTCGCGTTCGTCGCTGTGAAAGATGTCCAGCGCACCGTCGGCCTGGCCGGTTTCGAGCATCGACAGGCAACGCTTCCATGGCAGGAACTGCCACTCGACATCGATGCCCAGACGTTTGAACACGATGGCGGTGGTTTCGTAGTCCAGCCCGAGGTTCTTGCCGTTTTCTTCGTAAACGTACGGCGCCCAGGGTTCGGTGACGATACGCAGCTTCTCGCCTCGAGCCGCAAAGCTCAGGCAAGCAAAAACCAGCACGGCGAATAACTGCGTGATCAAAGGCATGACTTGAGATTACGACGAGAAACGCCAAAGAGCCAGAAACTGGCTGCAGAAGCTCTGTTTCGGGCCTTAAAAGCAAAAGATCGCAGTTGCGACAACCCACCAGGAGCTGTCGAAACTTGCGATCTTCTGTTGTTGCATGAAGCGTTCAGCTTGAAGCGTACAGCGGTCTCAGCGTGGCAACTTCAGGTTGTTCCAGATCGCCAGGCTCGGTTCGGCCTGGTTCATGGAATAGAAGTGCAGGCCAGGCGCGCCGCCTTGCAGCAGGCGTTCGCACATTTCGCTGACGACTTGTTCGCCGAAGCGCTGAATGCTCTGGCTGTCATCGCCGTAGGCTTCCAGTTGCTTGCGGATCCAGCGCGGGATTTCCGCACCGCAGGCATCGGAGAAGCGCGCGAGTTTGCTGTAGTTGGTGATCGGCATGATCCCCGGTACGACTGGAATGTCTACGCCCAGCGCCTGCAAACGATCGACGAAGTAGAAGTAGCTGTCGGCGTTGAAGAAGTACTGGGTGATCGCGCTGTCGGCGCCGGCACGGGCCTTGCGCACGAAGTTGGCGAGATCGTCTTCGTAGTTGCGCGCTTGCGGATGCATCTCCGGGTAGGCGGCGACTTCGATGTGGAAATGATTGCCGGTTTCTTCACGAATGAATTCAACCAGTTCATTGGCGTGACGCAGCTCGCCGCTGGTCATGCCCATGCCGGACGGCAGGTCACCGCGCAGAGCGACGATGCGCTTGATGCCGGCAGCCTTGTACTCGTTCAGCAGGCCGCGCAGGTCGTCCTTGCTGTCGCCGACGCACGACAGGTGCGGTGCGGCGGGGACTTTGACTTCGCTTTCCAGCTGCAACACGGTGTTCAGCGTGCGGTCACGGGTCGAGCCGCCCGCGCCGTAGGTGCAGGAAAAGAAGTCAGGGTTATAGGTGGCCAGCTGACGGGCAGTGGCGAGCAGTTTTTCATGCCCGGCATCGGTCTTGGTCGGGAAGAACTCGAAGCTGTAGCGACGGTCTTGGGACATCGGGGGACCTCCAGTCACGAGCGGCAAGCTACAAGCTTCGAGAGAAGCGGAGGTGCGCTGATCTCTCGTGCGTGAAACCTGCTGCCTGAAACTGTTTTGAAATAGGGGCAGAGCTCTCAAGCTTCGTACGGCAAGTTCGGCTTTTGACCTTGCTTGCCGCTTGAAGCTTGAAGCTCGCAGCTGCTCTTAGTAGCGGTAAGCGTGCGGCTTGAACGGGCCTTCGACGGTCACGCCGATGTAGTCAGCCTGTTGCTTGGTCAGTTGAGTGACCACGCCGCCGAAGCCGCGAACCATTTCCAGGGCCACTTCTTCGTCGAGTTTCTTCGGCAGTACTTCAACGGTCAGGCGCTCGGCTTTCTGGGCTGGCGACAGGTCGGCGTACTTCTGGCCGAACAGGAAGATCTGGGCCAGAACCTGGTTGGCGAACGAACCGTCCATGATACGGCTTGGGTGACCAGTGGCGTTGCCCAGGTTCACCAGACGGCCTTCGGCCAGCAGGATCAGGTAGTCGTCGTTCTGCGCGTCGAAAGCGCCCGGGCCGGTACGGTGGATCTTGTGTACCTGTGGCTTCACTTCTTCCCATGCCCAGTTCTTGCGCATGAAAGCGGTGTCGATTTCGTTGTCGAAGTGACCGATGTTGCAGACAACGGCGCGCTTCTTCAGGGCTTTGAGCATGTTCGCGTCGCAAACGTTGACGTTACCGGTGGTGGTCACGATCAGGTCGATCTTGCCCAGCAGCGCTTTGTCGATGCTTGCTTCGGTGCCGTCGTTGATACCGTCGATGAACGGCGAAACCAGTTCGAAACCGTCCATGCAGGCCTGCATGGCGCAGATCGGGTCGACTTCGGACACTTTAACGATCATGCCTTCCTGACGCAGGGACTGGGCCGAGCCCTTGCCCACGTCACCGTAGCCGATGACCAGCGCTTGCTTGCCGGACAGCAGGTGGTCGGTACCACGCTTGATGGCGTCGTTCAGGCTGTGACGGCAGCCGTACTTGTTGTCGTTCTTGGACTTGGTCACCGAGTCGTTGACGTTGATGGCCGGGATGCGCAGTTCGCCCTTGGCCAGCATGTCCAGCAGACGGTGTACGCCGGTGGTGGTTTCTTCGGTCACGCCGTGAACGCGGTCCAGAACCTGTGGGTACTTGTCGTGCAGCAGCTGGGTCAGGTCGCCGCCGTCGTCGAGGATCATGTTGGCGTCCCATGGCTGGCCATCCTTCAGGATGGTCTGCTCCAGGCACCACTCGTACTCTTCTTCAGTCTCGCCTTTCCAGGCGAAAACCGGGATGCCGGCAGCGGCGATGGAAGCGGCGGCCTGATCCTGAGTCGAGAAGATGTTGCAGGACGACCAGCGAACTTCGGCACCCAGGGCAACCAGGGTTTCGATCAGCACGGCGGTCTGAATGGTCATGTGGATGCAGCCGAGGATTTTTGCGCCTTTCAGCGGCTGCTCGGAAGCGTACTTGCGACGCAGACCCATCAGGGCCGGCATTTCCGATTCGGCGATGATGGTTTCGCGACGGCCCCAGGCAGCCAGGGACATGTCGGCAACTTTGTAATCGTTAAAATCTGCAGGCGTGATAACAGCGCTCATGAGAGCCTCCATTCGTAATGTATGCGAATGGGCGCCGTTGTGCGTTTAGTGTCCGGCCTGAGCCAGTCAACGCCCCATCCGAGCCTGACAGGTTGAACCTGCTGCAGCGCCCCTCGGACAGGTGGCGGGAAAACGGTATCAAGCGAACGTTACCGTTTTGAAACGGGGGCGATTATAGCCGTCTAGACTGATCTTCCAAAGGGTTTCTGTCGGCCAGATGAAGATCATTAATAGCGACCATAGTAGAAGCCTCATGGAGCATGACCGCTCAGTCTGCCAAGATGGCCCCATCATTCGGCAAGACGCTCAGGAGTGAAGATGAATTTCCACACCCGCAAGTGGGTAAAACCCGAAGACCTCAACCCCAACGGCACCCTGTTCGGCGGCAGCCTGCTGCGCTGGATCGACGAAGAGGCGGCGATCTACGCCATCGTTCAACTGGGCAACCAGCGCGTGGTGACCAAGTATATTTCCGAGATCAACTTCGTCAGCGCCTCGCGCCAGGGCGACATCATCGAACTGGGCATCACCGCCACCGAGTTCGGCCGCACCTCGATCACCCTGACCTGTGAAGTGCGCAACAAGATCACCCGCAAGAGCATCCTGACGGTCGAGAAGATGGTCTTCGTCAACCTCGGCGAAGACGGCCTGCCGGCGCCGCACGGGCGGACAGAGATCAAGTACGTCAAAGACCAGTTCAAGGATGAAACGCCCGTTACCGAGTAATCGGCGCGTCCCGTAGAACGGAAGCCGAATGGCGCGTGTCGTAGCTTTATGATCCCGCCACCGGTTTCCCGCCATGACTACGCCAACAGACGGCAAGACCCCCGACCTCTCGGCCAAGGAACAACACGAAGTCGAGAAAAACCAGCCGCCCCGGGCGGCGGTCCTGCATGAAATCATCCGCAAACAGGGCGACCAGGAACTGGAGCGCAGCATCGCCGCGCTGTGGTGGTCGGCGTTGGCGGCCGGGCTGACCATGGGCCTGTCGCTGATGGGCATGGGCCTGCTCAACTCCCGCCTGCCCGAGGGCGACGAGTTCAAGGTGATCGCCAGCTTCGGCTACTGCGCCGGTTTTCTCGCTGTGATCCTCGCACGCCAGCAATTGTTCACCGAAAACACCCTGACCGCTGTTCTGCCGGTCATGACCAAACCGACGCTCGGCAATTTCGGCCGCTTGATCCGGCTCTGGACCGTCGTGCTGTTCGGCAACCTGTGCGGGACGATTCTGGTGGCCTACGTGATGCTCGAACTGCCGATCTTCGACAGCAAGACCGATGCGGCTTTCCTCGAAATCGGCCGCAAGGTCATGGAAAACCATGCGAGCCAGATGTTCGCCAAGGGCATCGTTTCCGGCTGGATGATCGCCACCATGGTCTGGATGATCCCGTCCATGGAGAGCGCGAAGATGTGGATCATTATCCTCATCACCTACCTCATGGCGCTGGGCGACTTCACGCACATCGTGGTGGGTTCGGCGGAAGTGTCGTATCTGGTGTTTGCCGGTGAATTGCCGTGGAGTGATTTCTGGGCGGTGTTTGCCGGGCCGACCTTGGCGGGGAATATCATCGGTGGCAGTTTCATCTTCGCCCTGATCAGCCATGCGCAGATCCGCAGCGAAAGCGGCAAGCCGAAGGAGTCTGCGGATCAGGCGGAAAAGCCCGACCCGCAGCAGATCAATAAATGATCAGTGGTGCGCAGGTTCGGCAATTGTTGCCGGTTCATCGCGGGTGGCGTGCTTGACCAGTTTGCCAATGGTCAGACCCTGCAGCAGGATCGACGACAGCACCACGATGTAGGTGATGCTCAGTAGCAGATCGCGCTCCGGGCCCAGCGGCAGGGCCAGGGCCAATGCCACCGAAACCCCGCCGCGCAAACCGCCCCAGGTCAGGATCCGGATGGTGCCGCGCGGAACGGTGCGCCAGCGCCGCAACAGGACAATGGCCGGGGCCACGGTGAGCAGGCGCGACAGCAGAATCGCCAGCGCCAGCAGGCTTGCCGCCGCCACGTGCAGCCAGTTGAACGGCAGCAGCAACAGCTCCATGCCGATCAGCGCGAACAGCAGGGCGTTGAGCATGTCGTCGAGCAACTCCCAGAAACCGTCCAGGTACTTGCGCGTCATGTCGTTCATCGCCAGGTTGCGCCCCAGGTTACCGATGATCAGACCGGCGACCACCATCGCAATCGGTGCCGAGACGTGCAGTTCGGTGGCCATTGCCGAGCCGCCGATCACCAGCGCCAGGGTCAGCATGACTTCGATCTGGTGCTGCTCGATGCTCTTGATCATCAAGTACACCAGATAACCGATCAGCCCGCCGAACAGCACGCCGCCGATGGCTTCGTGGGCAAACAGCATGGCGGTGGCGCCGATGGTCGGGGTTTCACCCAGTTGCGCGATGCCCAGCAACACGGTGAACACCACCACGGCAGTGCCGTCGTTGAACAGCGATTCGCCGACGATGGTGGTCTTCAACGGCTTCGAGGCGTTGGCCGTCCGCAACACGCCGAGTACCGCGATCGGGTCGGTCGGGGAGATCAGTGCGCCGAACAACAGGCAGTAGAGGAAGCTCACGTGCCAGCCGAACAGGGCGAAGATGTAGTAGGCGAGGCTGCCGATCACGGCGGTGGCGATCAATACACCGAAGGTCGCCAGCAGGCCGATGGGCCAGCGATAGCTGCGCAGGTCGTTCAGGTTGACGTGCAAGGCGCCGGCGAACAGCAGGAACGACAACATCCAGTTCATCAGCAGATCGCCGAAGTCGATCTGGCCGATCAGTTGCTGCACGCGCTCTTCGAGGCCGGGATAACCCAGCAGGCTCAAGCCTTGCAGCAACAGGGAAAACATCAGTGCGGTAACCATCACGCCGATGGTCGGCGGCAAACCGATGAAGCGGAAATTCACGAAAGTGAGGAGGGTGGTGAGGCAGATGAAAGCGGCGACAAGTTCAAGCATCCGGGGTCCTTTGGATGGGGGGTGAAAAGACAGCGCACCTGTTCATGGGCGCAAGGGTTGGATGGGTAGACACCGGGCGGGGGCACAATTGTGTGACCCGGGCAGGTTTTTTTGGCATTTGTCTGTGCGCAACCGGGTGTGGCGAGGTCGCTTGACGTATAAACAGCGCCTGACACATCGCGAATCAAAGACCTGATCAAATGGCTCGGGTTCAAAAACAAGAATGAAGGAGTGACACGTGCTGGCGACAGCTCTGGTGTTGGTGGCGGCGCTGTTGCACGCCGCGTGGAATACCCTGATCAAGTTCAGCGCCGAGCGGTTGCTGGTGGTGGCCTGCATGGACACCGTGGCGCTGTTGTTCGTCGCGCTGGCGTTTCCTTTCATCAGCCTGCCGCCGCAGGAAATCTTGCCGTGGATTCTGGCGTCGGCGGCGTTCGAGCTGCTTTATCGCTACCTGTTGATCCAGGCCTATCGGGTCGGCGACCTGGGGCTGGTCTATCCGTTGATGCGCGGATTGTCGCCGCTGGTGGTACTGGCGCTGACCCTGATCTTCGCCGGCGAAGTGCTGAGCACCCAGCAGATCTTCGGAATCATGCTGATTCCGCTGGGCATGGCTTGTCTGCTCTGGCAGGGCGGCGGCGGGAAACACCTGCCGTGGTCGATGCTGCCGGTGGTGGCGCTGATCGGGCTGTGCATCGGCTGCTACACCTACATCGATGGTCAGGCTTTGCGGCGCTGGTCGCATCCGCTGGATTACCTGGTCTGGGTCACGCTGCTCAGCGCCTGGCCGTTCCCGATGCTGGCGTGGGTCGCCAAACGGCCGGCGTTCCTGCAGTTCTGGCGCGAACAATGGAAGCTGGGGCTGGCGGTCGGGTTCTGCGTGTTGTTCAGCTACGCTCTGGTGCTGTGGGCGATGCAACTGGGGTCTATTGCCGAAGCGGCGGCGTTGCGTGAAATCAGCGTGATTCTGGTGGTGCTGTTTGGCATGCGCTACTTGAAAGAACCTTTCGGCCGGCCACGGCTCTTAGCCTGTGGGCTGGTGCTGATCGGCATGCTGGTGATGAAGTTCTGACCCGCCAACTCTAAAAACTGAAAAAGGACGGCGTTATGACGGTGGCTCTGTGGTGCGTTTTCATTGCGATCTTTCTGCCCTATGTGTGCACGGGCGTGGCCAAGGCTGTCGGTGGTTACCGGCTGAGCGACAATCACGATCCCCGGGATTTTCTCGAAAGCCTGAACGGTGTGGCGCGACGGGCCCATGCGGCGCAACTGAACAGTTTTGAAGTGACGCCGGCCTTTGCGGCGGCGGTGATCGTTGCGCACCTGGTGGGCACGGCGCAGCTGGTGACGGTGAATGTGCTGGCAGTGCTGTTCATCACCAGTCGCCTGCTTTACATCATTTGCTATCTGGCGGACTGGGCGATTCTGCGGTCGCTGGTGTGGTTTGTCGGGATGGGGCTGATTGCCAGTTTCTTCTTCGTATCGGTCTGACGCTGAAAGGATCGCAGGCTGACGAGGCCTGCGATCCCTTGCGTTTCGCTTACTGCTTGTCGGCCACCTGCGGCACTTGCGGCAATGCCGCGCCTTTTGGCCAGAGCATCCAGATCTGCCCCTGCTGCTTCATGTCGCCGGCCAGTTGCCCGGCGGCATCGCCGGTGCCCCAGAACAGATCCGCACGAACTTCGCCGGCAATCGCGCCGCCGGTGTCCTGCGCAGCCACCGGGCGTACCAGTGAGGTGCCGTCAGGGCGGGTGGTCGACAGCCACAACAGGCTGCCCAACGGAATCACCTTGCGATCCACCGCCGCGCTGTAACCGGCGGTCAGCGGCACATTCAACGAGCCGCGCGGGCCTTCGTTGCTGTCCGGGTTGCGGGTGAAGAACACGTAGCTCGGGTTGCTGCCCAGCAACTCCGGAATGCGCGACGGATTGGCCTTGGCCCAGTTGCTGATGGCGCCCATGGTCACGTCTTCTTTCTTCAGCTCACCCTGTTCCACCAGCCAGCGGCCGATTGGCCGGTACGGGTGGCCGTTCTGGTCGGCATACGCAATGCGCAGTTGCCGGCCGTCATCGGTCTGAATCCGCCCCGAACCCTGGATCTGCAGGAATTGCAGGTTCATCGGGTCAGTCAGCCACGCCACCACCGGTGCCTTGACGCCTTTGGTCTCGATGGTAGCTGCGTCGTCATAGGGTTTGAGCACGCGACCTTCGAGGCGTCCGCGCAGGCGTTTGCCTTTCAGCTCGGGGTAAATGCTGTCCAGGGACACGATGATCATGTCTTCAGGCACACCGTACACCGGCACGTTGGCGGTCGCGGTTTGCGTCAGGCTGCCGGGGTAGACCGGTTCGTAGTAGCCGGTGATCAGGCCGTTGGGGTTGTCATTTTCGGCGCGCAGGCCGAACACATCGAGGTTTTGCTTGAGGAACGTGCGGATATCGCCAGCGCTTTGCGGCACATTGGCCGCCGCCGCGCAGGTGGCGCCCCAGACCGGGTCAGCCTTGAGCCGGGTGCAGGCACTGCGCCACGAACCAAAACCGGCCACCAGATCGTTGTCGGAAACCGCAGGCAGGGCTTCCCAGGTGGCGCTGGAGTAAGTGGCCAGTGCGTGGGTTTTCGGCTTGGCACTGTCGCCCCCGGTGCAGCCGGCGAGGATCGCCAGCAGCGGCAGGGTTGCGATGAGCGGGTGACGCCAGGCCTTGAAACGGCTGTTCATGGAGAATTTCCTGTGTCGGTTGCAAGCGTGCTCCATGCGCGCCAGCAACCCATATTATTAATAGGGCTATTGGTGTTTGGCGGTGACGCGAGGATACTGGCCGCCGAATTCCGTGACCTGAAGCCACCATGACTCTTAAAAGACTTTCTGTTGTATTGCTGGCCTGTCTGACCTTGTCCGCCTGCGGCGGTGTTGATCCCAATTCCCCACTGGGTCAGCGCAAGGCGATCTTCAAGCAGATGCTCAAGACCGGCGAAGACCTGGGCGGCATGCTGCGTGGGCGCATCCCCTTCGACGGGCCGAAATTCACGGAAGGCGCGGTCAAGCTCGATGCGCTGTCCCATGAACCGTGGAAGCATTTTCCGTCGGTGCGTGAAGAAGATCACACCAGCGCCAAGGACGATGTCTGGCAGCGACAGGCACGTTTCCAGGAAATGGCCCGCACTCTTGAGGCGGCCACCGGTGAGCTGGTGATCGCCAGCAAGGTTCAACCGTACAAGGCCAGCAACCTGGGGCCGGCGGTGCAGAAGGTCGAAGATGCCTGCAGTGCCTGTCATAAAGAGTTTCGGGATCATTGATCCTGAGGTGCGGTGACGGAGAGGACTCTTTCACCGCACATTGCCTGGCGGATTACTTGTCCAGTTCGTCCAGCGCGTCCTGCAATTCCTTGCGCGACTCGGCGAGTTTGTTTTTGCGCTTGTCGATCTTCTCCGGGTCGCCTTTCTTCATGGCCTTGTCGAGATCGGCCTGACGCTTGCTCACTTCGTGCTTGGCGTCGAGCACCTTGTTTTCACGTTCCTTTTTCAGGCCAGCGTCGGTGCAGTGTTCGGTGACTTCGCGCAGGGCGGTTTCGAGGCCAGCCTGCTGGTCGGCGTTGCCGCGGGATTTGGCCTGTTCGATCTGATTGATGATGCCTTGCTTCTTGGCGGCGCAACCGGTGAGGCCCGGGGCGTCTTCGCCAGCCATCGCGGGTGCGGCCATTACGGCGCAAAGAGTCAGCATGGCGAGCGGTGCGAGAAATTTCATAAAAGCTCCATGTGCAAAGGCAATCGGGTCGGGAAAGCACTGCGCTGTTGGAGCGCTTCGGCGACCGTTGGGTTCCCGGCGTACCGGGATGCATGTTCAGAAACCGTCGATTCCGGCGGCGCGTAAGGTTTCACTCAGGGCCAGCACCTGCGGGTCGCGGAAAAAAGCGCTCAATTGCGCCGCGCGACCGGGGCCGATTCCGGGTTCTGCCTGCCATTGTTCGGTATTTCGTTGTGCCAGCGCTTGCCATGAATCAGCCAAAGCAGCCTGACCGGTCGGCGGCAGCCCCAGGGCCTTGAGCCACTGGGCGAACGGCCGCTGGCGAGCGCTGTGAAAACTGTGGAGCAGGCGGGCGCTGCTGCGCTCGCCGAGGCCGGCAATCTTAGCAAGCTCTGGCTCGTCGAGGGCCAACCAATCCAGCAGGTTGTTCAGGCGGCCTGTATCCAGAAGTTTCTCCCACGTACCGCGCCCGACATGGGGCAGTGCCAGCCCTTGCTTGCCGCCAAGCCAGGTCAGGCGCGCGAGGAACTGACTTTCGCACCCGGGCGTCGGTTGCCAGCAGCTTAGCGGGTGAAAGTCGCTGGCGAGCGGGACGTTCAATTCGACGCGTTCCGTGCTGCGCAGCACGACGCTGTCGAGTCGCGGAATCGTCAGACCGGCCAAGCTGATCGCCACTTGATCGCCGGGACGAATGTCCAGTTCCTGCCAGCGTTTGAGCGAGCTGACGCTGACCCGTCTGATCTGGCGGTCGTCGAGCATGACCGGCGCCAATTCCAGCACAGGAGTGATGCGCCCGGTTCGGCCGACCTTGAAATCGATCTTGCGCACATCGGCCAGCGCCTGGGCGAACGGGTATTTCCAGGCCACGGCCCAGAAAGGCGAGCGCGCCTGCCAGCGTTCGGCAGCAGGACGCTGGCTTTGACGCAGGACGATGCCGTCGCTGGCAAAGGGCAGTGGCGAGCGATACCAGTGATCGCGCCACTTTTGTGCATCGTCAAGATCACCAACGGGGTGGCTGTAAGGTTCTGTCGTGGCAAAGCCCAGTGTTGCCAGACCCCTGATTCGCTCTGTCAGGCTGTTCGACCCCAGCGGCCAGTCCCAGACAAACAGCCCGATACCCGCTGCCTGTTCGGCACTCAAGTCCTTGCGGCCCATCAGGCCGGCGACGGTTGCGCGGGCGTTGGCGCTGCCGACGCGAGCCTGGATATGGTCGTTCAGTCGCCAATAGAGTTCGCCCTGTACCGACAGATCCAGCGGTTGGGTCAGTTGCCGGGGAATGGCGTTGATCTTCTGTGCCGATGCGGTCCAGTCCTGCCCGCGAACGCCGTCGCCGCGACTGATCGCCTGCTGCAACCGCCCGGCGCGATAGATCAGCGTGACGGCCACACCATCGACCTTGGGTTGCGCCCAGACGTCCTTGCGGTCGCGCAGCCAGGCTTCGATGTCGGTTGCGTCGTGAAGCTTGTCGAGGCCGGTATGGGCGATCGGATGTGCGACCGGACCAGCCGCAGTCCGTAACGGCTTGGGCGGTGAAGGAAGCTTGAAGCACTCGCGCCATTCGCCGAGCCGGATGCGGGACTGGTCATAAAGTTCGTCGGCGATCAGTGACCGGCCTTCGCGGTGATAGGCGTCGTCCCATTGATCGATCTGCTGTTGCAGGGCAGTGATTTCGCTTCGGGCCCGGTCGGCTGGCCAGGTGGGGCAATCGCCAGCGAAGGCGCCGAGGTGGGCGCAGAGCAGCAGGAAAGTGCAAAACAGGCGCAGTGTGGCAAGCATCGTGAGCGTCCTTGCTCAGGGAGATACCTGAAGGCTAGCCGGGATTTTCCAGCGGGCCGCTCGGCTGTTTTGCCGGGTGTTTCGCGGCCATGAAAAAGCCCCGCACGGCGAACCGTGCGGGGCTTTTTGTACCGCCAGGAAAATTACAGGCCGGCAGCAGAACGCAGAGCGTCGGCGCGGTCGGTTTTTTCCCAGGTGAAGGTGGAGAAGGTGTCTTCGCCAACAGTCTTGGTCTGCGGAGCACGGCCGAAGTGGCCGTAGGCTGCAGTCTCCTGGTACATCGGGTGCAGCAGGTCGAGCATGGTGGTGATCGCGTATGGACGCAGGTCGAACACTTCGCGGACCAGTTTGATGATCTTGTCATCGCTGATCTTGCCGGTGCCGAAGGTGTTCAGCGAGATCGAAGTAGGCTGGGCCACACCGATCGCGTAGGAAACCTGGATCTCGCAACGCTCGGCCAGGCCGGCCGCCACGATGTTCTTGGCAACGTAACGGCCAGCGTAGGCAGCCGAACGGTCAACCTTCGATGGATCTTTACCGGAGAACGCGCCGCCGCCGTGACGGGCCATGCCGCCGTAGCTGTCGACGATGATCTTGCGACCGGTCAGACCGCAGTCGCCAACCGGGCCGCCGATGATGAACTGGCCGGTCGGGTTGATGTGGAACTGGGTGTCCTTGCTCAGCAGTTCGGCAGGCAGCACGTGCTTGACGATCAGTTCCATCACGCCTTCGCGCAGGTCTTTGTACGACACTTCAGGGTTGTGCTGGGTCGACAGAACAACAGCGTCGATACCCACAACCTTGCCGCCTTCGTAACGGCAAGTCACTTGCGACTTGGCGTCCGGGCGCAGCCAAGGCAGCAGACCCGATTTGCGGGCTTCGGCCTGGCGCTGAACCAGCTGGTGCGAGAAGGTGATCGGTGCTGGCATCAGCACGTCGGTTTCGTTGCTGGCATAGCCGAACATCAGGCCCTGGTCGCCGGCGCCCTGATCTTCAGGCTTGGCACGGTCAACACCCTGGTTGATGTCAGGGGACTGCTTGCCGATGATGTTCATCACACCGCAGGTGGCGCCGTCGAAGCCGACTTCGGAGCTGGTGTAGCCGATGTCGCAGATCACGTCACGAACGATCTGCTCCAGGTCGACCCAGGCGCTGGTGGTCACTTCACCGGCAACGATGGCCACGCCAGTCTTGACCAGGGTTTCCACGGCAACGCGTGCGTGCTTGTCCTGGGCGATGATGGCGTCCAGCACTGCATCGGAAATCTGGTCGGCGATTTTGTCCGGATGTCCTTCAGACACGGACTCGGAGGTGAAGAGGGAGTATTCGCTCATCTCGATGTTTTCCTGAATTTACCGATGGTGAGTGTCGCCAGCCGGTCGCTGAAAATGGCGAACCTGGATCTGGAAACCATTACGTAAGCCTACATAGAGGCTTTCCCCGGGAACGAGTCCCGCAGCGGTGGCCCAACGGGCCAGATCGTCCTGTTCAAACCCCAACCACAGATCACCGCAGGCCTCCCTGGCCCAACTCTGGTTGTGGCTACATAACTCTGTCACGAGCAGGCTACCGCCCGGTTGCAGCAGGCTGGCCATGTGCTTGAGCGCTTCGGCCGGCGCGGCGAAATGGTGCAACACCATGTTCAACACCACGCAATCGGCCTGAAGGCTCACGCCATTCAATGCATCGGCCAATTGCAGGCTGACGTTAGTCAGCTTTTCACGTTCACATACCTGACGGGCCAGTTCGAGCATCGCCGCGCTGTTGTCCAGTGCGGTTACGGTGCCGAAGCGGCGCGCCAGTTCCGGCAGGAATGCACCATCGCCGGGGCCGACTTCAATGGCCGTGGCAGCGCCATTGAAGTTCAGTTTGTCGAGCAGGGCCAGCACGCTTTCACGGTACTGCGGCAGGCCGGCAATCAAATCCTGCTGGGCGCGGAATTTCTCCGCGACCCGTGCGAAAAAGTCCTGGCTGTTGGCAGCACGCTGCCCATGGACCTGTGCGATCCGCGTTTCCACGTCGGCCGGCAGCGCCAGATTGTCGACTTCTTCTAACAACGCCGCGTGCAACTTGCCGCCCAGCAACTCGGTATGGGGCAGGGCGCGGCGATAGAAAACCGCATTGCCTTCGCGGCGAGTCGCCACCAGATCGGCTTGTGCCAACACCTTGAGGTGATGGCTCATGCCGGACTGGCCGATATCGAAAATCTGCGCCAGTTCCAGTACGCCGAACGAATCGTTGGCCAGGGCGCGCAATACATTCAACCGCAGCGGATCACCGCCGGCCTTGCACAGGGCCGCCAGCTCGTCGCAATCGTCATGGCGAATGGAAGGCACGCGTAAGTTCATAGGGCCAGCAGTCTAGAGACGGCCGGAAAACACCGCAAGGCCAATATCAAAAAGTTTTGATATTGCTCGATGGGTGGCACTTTTTATTGCACTTCTCACTGACCGGTTAACTCTACAGACGAACAGCGGAAAGGTTTCACCAGCCGAAACCGATGTTATCCATTGGAAAAACGCCTCCGGATGACTATCTGTCATTGCCCCGAGGCGCTCGGGTGAGGGAAAATGCCCTCCTTTTTTCCGTTTCAATCTATTCACACCCAGGAGATCAGCGATGCCTAGCCGTCGTGAGCGTGCCAACGCCATTCGTGCCCTCAGCATGGATGCCGTGCAAAAAGCCAACAGCGGCCATCCCGGTGCCCCTATGGGTATGGCAGATATTGCCGAAGTGCTTTGGCGCGACTACCTCAAGCACAACCCGAGCAATCCATCCTTCGCCGACCGTGACCGCTTTGTGCTGTCCAACGGCCACGGCTCGATGTTGATCTACTCGCTGCTGCACCTGACCGGTTACGACCTGTCGATCGACGACCTGAAACAGTTCCGTCAACTGCACAGCCGCACCCCGGGCCACCCGGAATTCGGTTACACCCCGGGCGTCGAGACCACCACCGGCCCGCTGGGTCAGGGTCTGGCCAACGCCGTGGGCTTCGCCCTGGCAGAAAAGGTACTGGGCGCGCAGTTCAACCGTCCTGGCCACAACATCGTCGACCACCACACCTACGTGTTCCTGGGTGATGGCTGCATGATGGAAGGCATTTCCCACGAAGTCGCTTCCCTGGCCGGTACCCTGGGCCTGGGCAAGCTGATCGCCTTCTACGATGACAACGGCATCTCCATCGACGGCGAAGTCGAAGGCTGGTTCACCGATGACACGCCGAAGCGTTTCGAAGCCTACAACTGGCAGGTGATCCGCAACGTCGACGGTCACGACCCGGAAGAGATCAAGACCGCCATCGAGACCGCTCGCAAGAGCCCGCTGCCGACCCTGATCTGCTGCAAGACCACCATCGGTTTCGGTTCGCCGAACAAGCAGGGCAAGGAAGATTGCCACGGCGCCCCGCTGGGTGACGCGGAAATCGCCCTGACCCGTCAGGCGCTGAACTGGAACCACGGTCCGTTCGAAATCCCGGCCGACATCTATGCCGAGTGGGATGCCAAGGAAAAGGGCCGCGCCGTCGAGTCCGAGTGGGACCAGCGTTTCGCTGCCTACTCCGCCGCGTTCCCGACCGAAGCCAACGAATTGATCCGTCGCCTGAGCGGCGAACTGCCGACTGACTTCTCCGAGAAGGCCGATGCCTACATCGCTGAAGTCGCGGCCAAGGGCGAAACCATCGCCAGCCGTAAAGCCAGCCAGAACGCCCTGAACGCGTTCGGCCCGCTGCTGCCGGAAGTGCTGGGCGGTTCGGCTGACCTGGCCGGCTCCAACCTGACTCTGTGGAAAGGCTGCAAAGGCGTCAGCGCCGAAGACGCCAGCGGCAACTACATGTACTACGGCGTGCGCGAATTCGGCATGACCGCGATCATGAACGGCGTTGCCCTGCACGGCGGTCTGGTGCCTTACGGCGCGACCTTCCTGATGTTCATGGAATACGCCCGCAACGCAGTGCGCATGTCCGCTCTGATGAAGCAGCGTGTGATCCACGTCTACACCCACGACTCCATCGGTCTGGGCGAAGACGGCCCGACGCACCAGCCGATCGAGCAACTGACCAGCCTGCGCAGCACGCCGAACCTCGACACCTGGCGTCCAGCCGATGCCGTTGAATCGGCCGTGGCCTGGAAAAACGCTCTTGAGCGCAAGGACGGCCCGTCGGCGCTGATCTTCTCGCGTCAGAACCTGCAGCATCAAACCCGTGATGCCGGCCAGATTGCCGACATCAGCCGTGGCGGTTATGTGCTGAAGGACTGCGCAGGCGAGCCTGAGCTGATCCTGATCGCTACCGGTTCGGAAGTCGGCCTGGCCGTTCAGGCCTACGACAAACTGACCGAGCAGGGCCGCAAGGTTCGCGTGGTTTCCATGCCATGCACCAGCGCGTTCGACGCTCAGGACGCCAGCTACAAGCAATCGGTTCTCCCATTGCAGGTTGGCGCGCGTATCGCGATCGAAGCGGCCCACGCCGACTTCTGGTTCAAGTACGTGGGTCTGGAAGGTCGCGTGATCGGCATGACCACCTACGGCGAATCGGCTCCGGCTTCGGCACTGTTCGAAGAGTTCGGCTTCACCCTGGAAAACATCCTGGGTCAGGCTGAAGAGCTGCTGGAAGACTGATCCAGAAAAGGTGTCGCCTGGACTGACGCATTCGCGAGCAAGCTCGCTCCCACAGGGTTATGTATGACTCATGTGGGAGCGAGCTTGCTCGCGATAGCGATGGTTCAGGCGCCATCGCATCAACGGATACACCACGGTAATCGAGAACCCCATGCCTCAACCGCGTCCCTACAAAGTTGCACTCAACGGCTACGGCCGGATTGGTCGTTGCGTCTTGCGTGCGTTGTTCGAGCGAGGCGATAAGGCCGGGTTTGAAATTGTCGCGATCAACGATCTGGCCGACATGGCCAGCATCGAATACCTGACACGCTTCGACTCCACCCACGGCCGGTTCCCGGGCGAGGTGAAGGTCGACGGCGACTGTCTGCATATCAATGGCAACTGCGTGAAGGTTCTGCGCAGTTCCACCCCCGAAAGCATCGATTGGGCGTCCCTGGGCGTCGATCTGGTGCTCGAATGCTCCGGCGCCTACCACACCCGTGAAGACGGCCAGCGTTTCCTTGACGCCGGCGCGCCGCGGGTGCTGTTTTCGCAGCCGATGGCCAGCGAGGCGGATGTCGACGCCACCATCGTCTACGGCGTCAATCAGGATTGCCTGACCGGCGATGAATTGCTGGTGTCCAACGCCTCCTGCACCACCAACTGCGGCGTGCCGCTGTTGCGTCTGCTGGACAAGGCGATCGGCCTGGAATTCGTGTCGATCACCACGATCCACTCGGCGATGAACGATCAACCGGTGATCGACGCCTATCACCACGAAGACCTGCGCCGCACCCGTTCGGCGTTCCAGTCGGTGATCCCGGTGTCCACCGGTCTGGCGCGGGGTATCGAGCGCCTGCTGCCGGAACTTGCCGGGCGAATCCAGGCCAAAGCCGTACGCGTGCCGACGGTCAACGTGTCCTGCCTCGATATCACGATGCAGACCGCGAGCGACACCGACGCCGGCGAGGTCAACCGGATCCTGCGCGAGGCTGCCACCAGCGGCCCGCTCAAAGGTCTGCTGGCCTACACCGAGCTGCCCCACGCAAGTTGTGATTTCAACCATGACCCACATTCGGCCATCGTCGATGCCAGTCAGACCCGCGTTTCCGGCCCCCGGCTGGTGAACATCCTGGCCTGGTTCGACAACGAATGGGGTTTTGCCAACCGAATGCTGGATGTTGCAGAACACTATCTGCAGACAGCGACTTCAAAAAAACCGTAGGAAGTGCGACCCATGACCGTGTTGAAGATGTCCGACCTCGATCTGCAAGGTAAGCGCGTATTGATCCGCGAAGACCTCAACGTCCCAGTCAAGGACGGTGTTGTCACCAGCGATGCGCGTATCCTGGCTTCGCTGCCGACCATCAAGCTGGCCCTGGAAAAAGGCGCGGCCGTGATGGTCTGCTCGCACCTGGGTCGTCCGACCGAAGGCGAATTCTCCGCCGAGAACAGCCTCAAGCCTGTCGCCGACTACCTGAGCAAGGCCCTAGGCCGCGAAGTGCCGCTGGTGGCCGACTACCTGGGCGGCGTTGACGTCAAGGCCGGCGACATCGTGCTGTTCGAAAACGTGCGCTTCAACAAGGGCGAGAAAAAGAACGCCGATGAACTGGCCCAGCAATACGCCGCCCTGTGCGACGTGTTCGTGATGGATGCTTTCGGTACTGCTCACCGTGCCGAAGGTTCGACCCACGGCGTGGCCAAGTTCGCCAAAGTCGCCGCTGCCGGCCCGCTGCTGGCCGCTGAACTCGATGCACTGGGCAAAGCCCTGGGCGCCCCGGCCAAGCCGATGGCGGCCATCGTTGCCGGCTCCAAGGTCTCGACCAAACTCGACGTGCTGAACAGCCTGAGCCAGATCTGCGATCAACTGATCGTCGGCGGCGGCATCGCCAACACCTTCCTCGCCGCTGCCGGTCACCCGGTCGGCAAGTCGCTGTACGAGCCGGACCTGCTGGACACCGCCCGCGCCATCGCCGCCAAGGTCAGCGTGCCGCTGCCGGTCGACGTTGTGGTTGCCAAGGAATTCGCTGAAAGCGCTGAAGCGACTGTGAAGCTGATCGCTGACGTCGCTGCCGACGACATGATTCTGGACATTGGCCCGCAAACCGCCGCCAACTTCGCCGAACTGCTGAAGTCGTCGAAAACCATCCTGTGGAACGGCCCGGTCGGCGTGTTCGAATTCGACCAGTTCGGCAACGGTACCAAAGTGCTGGCCGAAGCCATCGCCGAAAGCGCGGCGTTCTCGATTGCCGGCGGTGGCGACACCCTGGCGGCCATCGATAAATATGGCGTGGCTGAAAAGATCTCCTACATTTCCACCGGCGGTGGCGCGTTCCTCGAATTCGTCGAAGGCAAGGTGCTGCCGGCCGTTGAAGTCCTGGAAAGCCGGGCCAAGGCCTGAGGCCGCCCGTTTGGCCAGGCAAAGGAGTGTTCAGATGGTCAAGTCGTTAGCGCTGTTGTTGCTGACCGGTACATTGGCAGCCTGCGGGAGTAACCCGAAGGCTGCGCCGGAGCCGGCCCCCGGCGAGGCACAGAAAGGCTGCTACCAGGCCGACTGGCAGGCCGAAACCAACCCGGTGCTGAACAAGCGCTCGGGGCCGGAAGGCCTGGACAAATACGAGACGCAAACCCCGGCCAAGGAACATGGTTGCCCTTGACCGGTCTGACTCTTTAACTCAGGGCCGGCGGTGTGCGCTGCCGGTCGAGGAACACGGATGAAAGGCTTGATCGCCGTTGCGGCACTGGGATTGTTGGGTGGTTGTGCGCAGTGGAACCCGTTCCAGTCGTCCGCCCCTGTGGATAACTGGACCACCTGGACCTGCGACAGCCAGGCCAAGGTGCTGTGGCGCTACACCGATGCCGGCCAGAAGGCAGTCGATGTGCGACTGGGCGGCGGCGATCAGGTCTATCGCCTGAAAGAAGAGCCGGGCGCCTCGGGCGCGCTGTACAGCGACGACATGCTGGCGTTTCACATCAAAGGTAATGAAGGCCTGGTCTACTGGGTCGCTACCAATGATCTGATCGGCCGGGGCTGCAAAGCCGAATAAAACAGAATTTGCTGTATCGAATCACCAGGCCGGGCCTCAACCCCCGATCTGCAATCACTTGAATAGCCGCCGCCGCTCCGGCAGGCTGGCACGATTAACGACCCAAACCGGGAGAGACACACACAATGGCACTTATCAGCATGCGCCAGATGCTGGACCACGCAGCCGAGTTCGGCTACGGCGTTCCAGCCTTCAACGTCAACAACCTTGAGCAGATGCGCGCCATCATGGAAGCCGCTGACAAGACTGACTCCCCGGTGATCGTCCAGGCTTCGGCCGGCGCTCGCAAATACGCCGGCGCGCCGTTCCTGCGTCACCTGATCCTGGCCGCGATCGAAGAATTCCCGCACATCCCGGTGTGCATGCACCAGGACCACGGCACCAGCCCTGACGTCTGCCAGCGCTCGATCCAGCTGGGCTTCAGCTCGGTAATGATGGACGGCTCCCTCGGTGAAGACGGCAAGACCCCGACCGACTACGAATACAACGTTCGCGTAACTCAACAAACCGTCGCCATGGCTCACGCCTGCGGCGTTTCGGTTGAAGGCGAGCTGGGCTGCCTGGGCTCCCTGGAAACCGGCATGGCCGGTGAAGAAGACGGCATCGGCGCCGAAGGCGTTCTGGACCACAGCCAGATGCTGACCGACCCGGAAGAAGCCGCTGACTTCGTCAAGAAGACTCAAGTTGATGCCCTGGCCATCGCCATCGGCACCAGCCACGGCGCCTACAAGTTCACCAAGCCGCCTACCGGTGACGTGCTGGCCATCGACCGCATCAAGGAAATCCACAAACGCATCCCGAACACCCACCTGGTGATGCACGGTTCCTCGTCGGTTCCACAAGAGTGGCTGGCGATCATCAACCAGTACGGCGGCGACATCAAAGAAACCTACGGCGTACCGGTTGAAGAAATCGTCGAAGGCATCAAGCACGGCGTGCGCAAGGTCAACATCGACACCGACCTCCGTCTGGCATCCACCGGCGCCATGCGTCGCCTGATGGCCACCAACCCGAGCGAATTCGACCCGCGTAAATTCTTCGGCGAAACCGTGAAGGCGATGCGCGATGTATGTATCGCTCGTTACGAAGCTTTCGGCACTGCCGGCAACGCTTCGAAGATCAAGCCGATCTCGCTGGAAAGCATGTATCAGCGTTATCTGAAGGGTGAGTTGAACGCCAAGGTCAATTGAGACTGGGTGTTGAGCTGAATTAAAAGAAACCCGCTGAGAGGCGGGTTTTTTTTGCCTGGAGTTTCACGGTGAGCTCATATTTCTGCTGGGTGAAATGTCACCTGTAACGGACAAAATCTGGATTGGCTTGGCCGAAGTCCGATATGAGTGACATTTTCATGGTCGGCCCAACTTGTCGCGATTTAGTGGGAGGTTGGCGGTTAAATAAATCTGTCCCCTTTTGCTGTCCCCTTTTGCTAATCCACGCAATTTTTCCGGCGTCACCGTGAGCGGTGTGTGCGTAGGGCATCGGCATGACTAATTCAATTTGCTTTAAGGCGGCTATCGCCATTTGTTATAAAAAACTGTCAGCTTTTACAGTTTTTTAAAGTGCTGAGCGCGCTTAGATTTAAATGGTCCGAAGTTTGATTTTTGAAAGTTTGGATCGAGCACGCCTTTTTGGCGCTGTTACTTAATCTGGAAAGGAAAAATATCATGGCCTATCTATCTACTTACAAAGGTTATGAAATTCATCAAGATCTGACAGGTGGCTACTACGATAACAATGGAAATTTAGTGGGACAGTCCGTCGGCTATACCTACAGAAAACCGGGAGGAGACGTCATCGGAATGGTACAGTCTTCAGTTGAAGAGGCTAAAAATAAGATTGATGGATTGATTAATCCACCGAAAAAAACTGATCTGTTTCCTCGTTAAAGCTAAGATCATCACGGTTGAATGAATCTGGACCCTTTGATTGTCGAGTTGAACGAAGCCCGCCGTGAGGCGGGTTTTTTTCTGGGTTTTATGTCGAGCTGATATTCCTGCTGGGTGAAATGTCACCCGCAACGAACAAAATCTGGATTTTTTGCCGAAGTCCGATATGGGGGCGTTTTCATAGTCTGCGCAACGTGTAGCAGTTTTAGTGTGAGGTTGGCGGTTAAATAATTCGAAGTTTAAATAAAATTGTCCACTTTTGTTCAAGCCTTGGCGAATCATCAGGCGCGAGTGAACGCTGAGTCGTTTGTTGATATGCAGCGAGAATGGGATGCGGGACGGGGAGTGGCGCTAAATGACTCCGTCGGCTCAGGAATGAAGCGAAAGCTAATCCGAACGACCCGTATTTGATAGCTGTTGGCTGAGTTGAAACTGAAGTGAAGCGGGGGGCAGATAAATAAATCTGTCCCCGTTGGTTGCGTTGGTTTTTCCTTTGGCTTCTGATTTATGCCGGTTTATACGTATATTTTTTTACATTGACAGTTTGAGTAGACTCTTCTACCTCTTCTTGCGCAGTGAAGCTAAATTTCAATGCGTAAGTATTCAAGGGGCTACTAATATAATCTCCTTTTAATTCTTGCCCATTGGAACCCTCAACATATTCGGGGTTATGGTATCGGTCCCAAATCCAAGAAACATTATCTGGTTCAGGGGGGATGTAGGGCTTCGCGGTGGTTGGTGCGGGGGGGGCTGACGGAATACTGGAGATTTCGATAATCTCGGCCACTCCCTGCCAGACAATTGGGGGGATTTTTGTGGGAATGCTTACATACATGCTGGGTGAGAATTCAGGTTCAAACGGCTTGAGAAAATAATAGTCAAAGTTATCTAGGACTATCGCTGAGATATTGTTAGGTAGAATGCTCTCGATTAGATCAGTTGCAACTTTTTTTACTTTTATGCTTGTGTTGTCAGTCGATACAATGGTGCCCTCCACCAGTTTGTTTTTAATTGTAATTGCGCTTAGCCGATGACCGTTTCGCAGGATTACCACACGTGATACGTTTTGTTTTGTGTTCATTTCAGTTGCTCCATGCTCTTAGATGGCTGAGAGTCGTCGATTACGGTAACTGTATAGTGAAATAGAACGACTTAACTATGTAGATAATATTGCTCGCGTTGTCTGTTACTGAGCCGTAGCAGTCGATTAGCCCGGCACCCAGCGTGGTCATGGAGGGCACTCCAATATATATCTTGCCAGGTGTGTTGCTCGTTAATGTTTGTTGATGTGCGAAACTGTTCGCCGGTAGACCCGTGGTGGCGTTGTCGGCATAAACATCCGCTATCATTCCAGGTGAATAAGGTATGGTGGAGGGGAGTTTGAGGTTGCAGCCACCTAGTCGCTGATACGTTCCATAGGGTTTGTTATACAACTGATAGGCAACGTTGTTAGGGTCTCTGCAGTTAATACCCATTATCGGGGATCCCGGAAGATTGGTGTCGGAGTAAAATAACTCAAAGGGCTCATTGACTATCCTGTATGTGGTGGGCATGGCCGGATTCCTGATTTTGATGTGGGAGGAAACATTGATTTTGTGGAGTATTTTGTTTGGAGGGATGGAGAAAAGAGGACGGGTTTATTTGTTTTGCATTTGTGCAAAATTATATGATAAATAAGTCAGTCCCATTTTTTAGTCCCATTTTTTAACTAACGTTGGTTGACAAGGCGTTACTCCAGCCTGAGGTAACGCCATTATTGTTTGTTCTGGCAACAACTGTAATCGGACCTTGGCGTACACTGCTCAGCCCACCGGTAAAGCGGCCATCCGGTTGGATGGCAAGCGAACCGATTAAAGTCCCGATCCCCGCTTCATGCACATCAAGTCGATTGTATGGGGTGCCATTTCCTTCGATATAAATGGAAGAATTTCCTCCAAGTAATTGGGTGAGGACAGGAGCACTGTTCTGAGGAGTGGCCGTCGCTGCTGCGTCAGGACTCTCTCCATTGGTCACTGCCCACTGACTTTTGTCGGGATTGAAGGGTAAAGACGAAAATGCCGCAAAAGCACCATTAGCATCGGCATACGCACTTGCGACTACTCGCCAACTGGCAACGACACCCGCCAATTCATAGTGCCACATATAGAGTGCTGCTCCAGGCTGTGCGGACGACGGCGGGCCGCCGATTATCGTTTCTGCGCCGCTGTTGGTTGCCAAGGTAAATAGATGAAATGCCATGATTGATTCCTTTCGGAAAATTTTAAATAACTGTTTTTTGAGGAGGCTCTTTCGTGACGATACTCAAGCCTTTTATATGGCTTGGGTTCTGTAGTAGATGAGCTACCTCAGCCTGTTGCTGATAAGTTTATGACTCGACGTAATCCCGCATCTGATTTACCGCCAGTTCCCAAAGCACCACCACTTGCGCGATTCCCAGCACAGTTTGCGGTGGGGTGAGCGCAGTATCGCGGTGAAGTAGTTGAGCATTCCGCTGGTGGGGCTGAGGTGTTCTTTGGCGTTGGCCAGATAAATAAATCCGTCCCTCCGTTTGTTGTCTCACGTTTGTTTTCTTGTGTTTTATTTAGTGAAGGTGATGTTGTATGTTTTACCTATATTCGGTCCTCCACGATCTACGCGGACAGTGCCGTTCAAATTGGAGTAACTTCTATCAGGTGAACTCATGCTGATAATAAGGACGTTGTATTCCGGGGCTCCTGCTTGTGCTCGAAGGTTGAAGGATACAGCGGATTCATCCGATAAATTTTGATAGGCGAAACTCCCGTCAACGGTAAAGGTAAGTCCGTAATAATCCATTGTGGCCTGTGAAATGTTACCTGTTTGCGGGTCGGAAACAATAATGCTGAGAGTGGCGTTGTGACTCTCGCCGGCATCATACACTCGCCCGTAATAGGTTCCGTTCGGATTGACTTGGCCCATGATCTTTCTCCTTGATGTCTTCGTGGAATATTTAAAATTTAGGAACTTCTTCCTGTGCTGTTCATGATGTTAGTTTTTAACTCGAGCTGCAGCACCTGTTATAAATGACAGTTTTTAATAATTATTTGGAATGATTCTTGGTTTTTTTGATATTTGGATAAGAGTAGCGAAGAAAGGCAGCTGGTTTGTTTTTTTGAATATGAAAAATTCGGACGCAGATGCTTGGGGAAATGCTGAGAGTAATGGAGGGGGCGACTCAATGAGTTCGCCCCTTTTTGCACTTATTACTTCGGCTCGACGTGATCCAACGCCTGATTCACCGCCAGTTCCCCAAGCATCACCACTTGTGCGATACCCAGCGCGGTTTTGCGGTGGGATGGCGGGAGTATCGCGGCGAAGTTGTTGAGCATTTCGCTGGCGGAGCCGAGGGTTTCGCTGGCGTTGGCCAGCAGGGATTCGGTGTTGCAGGCGGGGTTGGCGAAGTACATGGGGTCGGGTTCGTTGACTGTGGCCATGATGCGGGCGCCGGGGCATAGGTAGTGATCGAGGGCGCGTTCGGCGGCTTCGTTGAGTTTTTTGGGGTCGAGGGAATCGTAGGGGGAGGCCGGATCTGTTTCTGGCGGATGAGGCGTTGATTTAGTCATTTGCTCGAAACCTGATTTGGAGTGCCCCCGCTCTGGCTACTAATCAAAGTGGAGGCAACTGTACGCAGGTTAGTAGACCGGGGTTTCGAGCAAGCCGGCGCACCCGAAGGTGCCCTGCGCACAGTCGCCATCGAGCGCAGATATTGAAATACCTGACTGACAGATGCTTGTGCACCAAGCTTGAAACCACAGGCTACTAAACCCGATCACTGCGAATCAGTGACCCGAATCAAGTTACCGACGGCCCTCCAGTCGCACAAGCCGGCGGATTCTGGCGTACCGGTAGGCAGCGACGCAAGCCGTTGTAGGCTTCAGGAAGTAACGCGAACTGCCTTTAAACAGAAGCCTTAAACGGTCGCGCCGTCGCTATTTATCGTGATCGATATCCAGCTTGCTGAAGGTCACTTGCCCACCCTCGCTGGTGTACCCGGTGTTGTCCTGCACATACACGCCCGCCTTGAAATACAGCGGCTTGTTGCGCCACGTTGCGCTGATCTGCGAGTCCCACTGATACCCGGCCGCACTGATACCCAGCGCACCACCGGGGCTGAGGTGAATCAGGTAATTGAATTCGCGATCCAGTTTGATTCCGGTCGCCAGGGTAATCACCCGGCCTTCGTCGTCATCCGGGTGCATCCTCACCTTGATCACCAGGTTGCCGGAATCCAGTTTGCTCTTGTACTGATACTCGAGTTTCACCAGCGGCTTCTGGCTTTCATAGGCGTGGATCTGGCCGATGACGATCTTGCCGGAACTGGGCACCTTGTTGACCGAAAGGGTCGCGCGCAGCAGGTTGTCGGCGTCCGGGTAGTACCAGTTGCGCAATGTTCCGTTGCTGAAGGTTTCGCGCAGTTCGGTACGCGGGTAGATGGCGTTTTCGGTTTTCGAGCCGGTCACCGGGGACCAGAAGAACAGGGTTCCGGTGTCGGAATGGAAGTACTGATCCTTGAAGCCGTTCACCAGTTTGGAGGTTTCGACGGTGTAGGGCGGGCTGCCAACGGGAACGCTGAGGTTCCAGGTTGCGAGGTCGATCATGTCGGTTCTTCCACTCTGTTTCTGCTGCACGCGCGTGCCAGAAGCTCTAGCCCGCGCCTCTTGGGGGCGGCCTTTATAAGCGTAGAGGGATTTTTTGTTAACGGCCGTCTGGCGGATGATTGGCGCCAACATCCTGTCGAAATGCCATGTTTCCCGGTTTTCGGGGGCTGCAGCGATGACCGTTAGTCGGCTACTTACCGGTTTGGTTAAATGATGGCCTGATGACAGCTACTGCTTTTTCGGATCCAGGACTAGAGTGAAGGCTCAGTAACAGTACGGTTTTCACGAGAAACCGGCCGCGTCCCGATTGGATGTCCGACAAGAGAAGCAGCATGGAATGCGCGCAAACCCAGCCAGGTGAAGGCAGCTCCGTCCTTTTGATCGTTGATGATTACCCTGAAAATCTGATCAGCATGCGCGCGTTGCTGCAGCGCCAGGACTGGCAGGTCATGACCGCGGCTTCCGGTTTCGAAGCCCTCAGCCTGTTGCTCGAACACGACATCGACCTGGTGCTGCTGGATGTGCAGATGCCGGGCATGGACGGTTTTGAAGTCGCGCGCCTGATGCGCGGCAGCCAGCGAACGCGGCTCACTCCCATCATTTTCCTCACCGCCAACGAACAGTCCCAGGACGCCGTGATCAAGGGCTATGCCAGTGGCGCGGTGGATTACCTGTTCAAACCGTTCGACCCGCAGATTCTCAAGCCCAAAGTCCAGGCGTTGCTGGAGCATCAGCGCAATCGCCGGGCATTGCAGCGCCTGAGTCAGGATCTGGAATCGGCGCGGGCCTTCAATGCATCGGTGCTGGATAACGCCGCCGAAGGGATTCTGGTATTGGCCGAGGATGGTTTGATCCGCTTTGCCAACCCGGCGATTTCCCGATTGCTCAATGCGCCGGTGAAGGAACTCGAAGGGCAGGAGTTTCTCGATTTCCTGCAGAAACCGCACATTCCGCTGTGGGCCGATTCCGAGTTTTATGCCGGTTACAAACGTGGCGAGACGCTGCGTTTACACGACGCGTTGTTGCGTACCGCACCGGGCCAGCAAGTGCCAGTGGCGCTGTCCTGCGCGCCGTTGCCGAGTGAGCAGCATGCGATGGTGGTGACGGTGCTGGACATGTCGGTGGTGCGGCATCTGCATCAGCAGTTGGAATTTCAGGCCGTTACCGATCCGTTGACCGGCCTGCTCAATCGTCGCGGCTTCTACCAGACGGTGGAGAACCTGCTGTTGCGCGGTGAGCGCAGTGATAGCAGTTGGGTGTTGATGTACCTCGATCTCGACGGCTTCAAACGGGTCAATGATTCTCTCGGCCACGACGCCGGCGACCGGGTGTTGCGCTGGGTCTCCGAACAACTGAAAGCCTGCCTGCGGCCGTTCGACATTCTGGCGCGGATGGGCGGTGATGAGTTCACCGCGCTGCTGGATCTGGAGTTCCCCGAACAAGCGGCGAAGATTGCGGAAAAGCTCATCGAGCGGGTGTCGATCTGTCAGCAGATCGAAGGCATGGACATCGCCCTCGGCGCCAGTATCGGTATCGCCACGTACCCGGATTGCGGCAACAACCTCGACGGTTTGATGCGCGCCTCGGACATCGCCATGTACGAAGCCAAGCGCGCCGGGCGTCAGCAATATCGCTTCTACGATCACGAAATGAACGGCCGCGCACGCTCGCGACTGATGCTGGAAGAGAGCGTGCGCAACGCCATCGAGAACCGCGATTTCAATCTGGTGTATCAGCCGCAAGTGGCAATTGGTGACGGCCGGATTCGTGGTTTCGAAGCACTGCTGCGCTGGCAGCATCCGAGCGTCGGCGACGTGCCGCCGGGGCTGTTCCTGCCGTTGCTGGAAGAGGCGACGCTGATCAGCCGGCTCGGCAGCTGGATCTATCACCGCAGCGCCGGGCAGCGTAAGGCCTGGGAGTCCGAGTTTTCCAGGGATCTGGTGCTTGGGGTGAGCCTGAGCAATACCCAGTTCGGTCTGCCGAATCTGGTGACCGAGTTGCGCCAGGTGCTGGAGCGCCATGGTTTGCAGCCGCATCAGATGGAAGTGGAAGTGACCGAAGAGGCGCTGACGATCAACCCGGACGAAACCCGCAAACAGCTGAAGCTGCTGCGCAATCTCGGGGTGCGGGTGGCGCTGGATGATTTCGGCTCCGGGTCCTGCTCGCTGTCGCATCTGCGGGATCTGGAGCTGGATACGCTCAAGCTCGATCGCCACCTGATCGCGCGATTGCCCGATTCGTCGCGTGATGCTTCGCTGGTGCGCACGGTCATCGAGTTGTGCAAGGAATACGGGTTGTTGGTGATTGCCGAAGGCGTGGAAACCGTCGAGCAATATCAATGGCTGCAAGCCCATGGGTGTGAGTATGTGCAAGGCTTCCTGGTGGCGCGGCCGTTGGTCGCCGAGGACGCGACGCGCTTCGCCGAGCCGTTCGACTGGAGCGCGTTGGCCGGTTGAATTCGCTACACTGGCGGCCTTTTCATGACCCGTGCCGCCCATGACTGCGTTGAAATACCTCCAGGCCTATCCCGCGCAATTGCAGGATCAGGTGCGCCAATTGATTGCCGAAGATCGCCTCGGTGATTACCTGAGCCAACGTTATCCGGGTCGCCACGATGTGCAGAGCGACAAGGCGTTGTACGGCTACGCGCTGGACCTGAAACAGGAATACCTGCGTAACGCCCCGGCCATCGACAAGGTTCTGTTCGACAACCGCCTCGACCTGACCCACCGCGCCCTCGGCCTGCACACCACGGTGTCGCGAGTGCAGGGCGGCAAGCTCAAGGCCAAGAAAGAGATTCGCATCGCCTCGCTGTTCAAGGAGGCCGCGCCTGAATTTTTGAAGATGATCGTCGTGCATGAACTGGCGCACTTCAAGGAGTCGGATCACAACAAGGCGTTCTATAAATTATGTGAGCACATGCTGCCGGGCTATCACCAGATCGAGTTCGATCTGCGGGTGTACCTGACGTGGCGGGACATGCAATAAGACATCAAACAACGGAGCGCATGCATGGACGTGAGCAAGACCAAGAGCAGTTTCTACCGGCGCTTGTACGTGGCTTACCTGATCGACAGTGGCCTGGCCAGCAGCGTACCGGCGCTGACCGACGTCACCGGCATGCCCCGGCGCACGGCGCAGGACACCATTGCGGCATTGGCGGATCTGGATATTGTCTGCGAGTTCGAGCAGGAAGAGGGCGCACGCAATCATGCGGGGCGCTATCGGATTCGTGAGTGGGGGGCGATTGATCGGGGGTGGATCGAGCGCAATTTGCGGCAGATCAAGGCTGTGCTTGAGTATCCCTGACCGATGTAGTCCCTTCGCGGGCACGCCCGCGAAGGGACAATCTCAAGACCGCCGCATCCCGATATGCGGAATGTCATCCTCAAGATATTCCTCACCCGCCACCACAAACCCATACCGCCCGTAATACCCCTGCAAATGTGCCTGAGCCGACAGATAGATCGGCACTTCAGGCCAGCGCTTTTCGGCCTGTTTCAGCGCCTGCTCCATCATTTCATGCCCCAGGCCTTTGCCACGTCCGGCGGGCGCCGTCAGTACCCGGCCGATCACCACGTCGCCGCCCTGGGATTCCGGGTCCAGCAAGCGCAGATAAGCCACCAGTTGATCACCCTCCCAACCCATCAAATGGCAGGTGTCCCCGTCCAGATCCTGCCCGTCCGGGTCCAGGTAGGCGCAGCGCTGTTCGACCACGAATACTTCCGAGCGCAATTTCAAAATGGCGTACAGCTGTTCCAGTCCCAGATCGCTGTGATGTTTGCAGACCCACTCGATTGTCATCTTCCGATTCCTTGAACTACGTCGTCCGATACTAAGCGCCACGTCGAAATATGTCTGTATGGCTGAGAAATCTGTGACAAAGGCCAAAATGCCATCATTCCCTTCTGGCGGCGCCGACATCTTTGTGTAATCTGCTGAGAAGCGCTGTGCAACGGCTTCAATGAGCTAATGTTAGGGCCTGGGATTCGCCGGTACGGGGCCTTGGGGTTTTGACTGAAAACACGCCGGGCGGCCCGCCCGCTAAGGATTTTCAAGCATGCCGCGATTGCATCGAGCGTTGGCTTTGATCGGATTGCTGTTGCTGGGTCAAAGCGCTGCAGCGGAGAAACTGCGTCTGGTCTTCGACGTCTGGCCACCCTTTACCGATGACACGCTGGTCAACGGTGGGTTGGCCACGGACATCGTCAGCACGGCCCTGGCCCGGGCCGGTTATGCCAGCGATTACGAACAGGTGCCGTGGGCGCGGGCGCTGCTCGGGGTTGGCGAGGGGCGTTACGACGTGCTGGTCAACGCCTGGTACAACGACGAGCGTACGAAGCTGGGGCAGTTTTCCGACGAGTACTTGCTCAACCGCGTGCGTTTTCTCAAGCGCAAAGACACGCCCATCGAATACAACAACCTGCAGGAACTGCACACCTACCCGATTGCCGTGGTGCGGGGCTACGCCTATTCGGCGCCGTTCGATGCCGACACCGCGCTGCAGAAAGTCCCTGTGCATAACTTCGCCATGGCCGTGCGCATGCTGGCGGCGGACCGGGTCAAGCTGACCCTGGAAGACGAATACGTCGCCCGCTATTACCTGGCCCGTGAATCACCGAAAGTGCGCAACGCCGTGGAGTTCCTGCCCAAGCCTCTGAGCGAGAACAGCCTGCACATTCTGGTCAGCCTGAAGAACCCGCAGCACGAACAGATCGTGGCCGGGTTTGACAAGGCGATTGCGGCGATGAAGGCCGATGGCAGCTATGACAAGTTGCTCAGGCAGCATGGCATGTGAAGCGGCTCAATCCTCGGCGGTGTCCTTGATCAAGTGCGCCGCCAGCGTCCGCAACGGGCCTAGCTGACGGCAGATCAGCGCCAGTTGCGTCTGCACCAGCCGCTGGCCTTCATCGATCTCGTCCGCCATCTGCTCCAGTTCATTGGCCAGCGCCTCTTCCTCATCGCTCTGGATCGCAATCGGCTGCTTGCTCGCCAGCCCTTGGGCGATCTCGTCGATGCTGCTGGCCAGTTTCACCCCGGCGCCATCGATCAGATGTTCACGCACTTCGGCCGGCAACTGGGTTTCCCGGTGTGCGCCGAGGCCCGACAGATAACTGAGCAAGGTGTGTGACAGCACCAGGAAACGGAAGCCGACGTCGGCCTCTTTGCGGAAATGCCCCGGCTCCATCAGCATGTTCGCCAGCGTGGTCGACAGCGCCGCGTCGGCGTTGTGCGCGTTGCGCCGGGCGAGGCGATAGGCGAGGTCGTCGCTCTTGCCGGCGGCGTATTGCTGCATGATCTGGCGCAGGTAGATGCTGTTGCAGGTCAGGGTGTTGGCCAGCACTTTGTTCAGGCGCCGACCCTGCCAGTCCGGCAGGAACAGGATCACTGTCAGGCCTGCGATCAGGCTGCCCAGCAGGGTATCGAACAGGCGCGGCACGAACAGCCCGTAACCGTCGCCGACCTGGTTGAAGCAGAACAGCACCATGATCGTGATCGCGGCCGTCGCCACGGTGTAGCGGGTGGTGCGGTTGGTAAAGAACACCACGCCTGCGGCGATGGCGAAGCACGACTGCACCAGCGGGCTCGGGAACAGATCGAACAGCGCCCAGGCGATGGTCAGGCCGATGGCGGTGCCGAGAATCCGCTGACCGAGTTTGCGCCGGGTGGCGCCGTAGTTCGGCTGGCAGACGAACAGCGTGGTGAGGATGATCCAGTAACCCTGCGACGGGTGAATCAGATGCACCATGCCGTAACCGATACTCAGCGCCAGCGGCAGGCGCAGGGCATGGCGGAACAGCAATGACGTCGGCGTCAGCTGCGTGCGCAGACGAGTCAGGACATCCTTGAAGTTGCGTGGCGAACGGTCGAGCAGGCTGCTGTCGGTGGCATCGGCCAATGCGTCGGGGTTGCTGGCATCGCTGAGCAAGCGGTCAAGAGTGCCGAGGTTGGCCGCCAGTGCCCGCAGCGAACGCAGCAGCCCGCGCCAGGCCGGGTTGCTCTGGATGCGCAGGTGTTCGAGGGAGGCGTGCAGATCGCTCAGGGCTTCGGCGAATGTCGCGTCGTAGATGAACGGCTGGCGCATCTGGATCGATTCGGCCAGCGCCCGGCAGGCCTTGCCTTGCTGGCGCAGCAGGCGTTGGCAGCGGAACAGCACGTCGCTGTGGAAAAACGCCTCGGCCAGCGCGTTGTAAGGGTAGTGCGAAGAACTGGCGCGCTCGTGAATGTCCTGGGCGAGGAAGTAAAGCTTCAGGTAACGGCTGACTTTCGAGCCGGGGCGACCGTTGCCGACGCGGTGCAGGATGATTTCCTTGGCGCTGTTCAGTGCCGCCACGACCCGGCCGTTTTGCTGGGCCAGTTCCAGTCGCCGCGCTTCGACGTCCAGTTGACGGATCGGCTCGAACAGCGAGGCTTTCAACTTCAGGTAATAACCCAACTCACGGAACAGCCGCGCCAGACTTTGCTGTACCGGCTGGTTGGAGAACATCGCCTGCCACAAAACCGACAGCAAGCCGTACCACGCGGCACCGGCCACCAGCAGCATCGGCTCGTGCCAGAAATCAGTGACCGCGCCACCGCGCTGGTCCACGCCGATCATGGTGTAGACGGAGAGAATCAACGTCGCCGAAGCAATCGCCCCGTAACGCTCGCCGAGCGCACCGAGCATGGTCAGGCCGAAACTGGCCAGCGCCAGAGCGATGACGAACACGATGGGGTAGGGGAACAGTAATTCCACAGATAGCGCCGCAACGCTGAAACACACCAGCGTCACCGCCAGTGCGTTGAGGCGGCCCTGCCAGCTGTCGTCGGTCTCGGCCAGGGCGCTGGCGATGATCCCGAGGAACAGCGGGATCAGCAGCCCCATTTCATCCTGATACCAGCACAGCGCCATGCTGCCGGTCAGGGCGATGAACACCCGCACGCTGTAGCTGAATTTATCCAGCGCCCACAGGCGCCGCAAAGACTGACGAAACGAGGTCGAGGACATGAAGTGCGAAGGCCTTCCGAGGCGATGCCGCTAAATTGAGCCAGTAATGACGCCGACGCAATGGCGCCGATCACATCTGACAGCAAAAAGTGTTCCTCACGGCCTTCAGGTCAGACGTATTGCGCCGCTGCGTAACCCGATGCCCAGGCCCACTGGAAGTTGAAACCGCCCAGATGCCCGGTGACGTCCAGCACTTCGCCGACGAAGTAGAGCCCCGGGCTTTTCAGCGATTCCATGGTCTTGGACGAGACTTCGCGGGTGTCGACGCCACCGAGGGTGACTTCGGCGGTGCGGTAGCCTTCGGTGCCGGCCGGGACGACTTTCCAGCTGCCGAGCTTCTCGGCGATCTCCGCCAGTTCGGCGTGGGTGTATTGCTTCATCGGTTTGGAGACGAACCAGTTGTCCGCCAGCAGGTTGGCCATCTTCTTGGTGAAGATTTCACCCAGCAGGGTTTTCAGTTCACTGTTCGGACGTTCGGCGGTCTGCTGTTGCAGCCAGCTCGCGGCGTCGTGATCCGGTAGCAGGTTGATCTCGACCGTGTCGCCCGGCTCCCAGAACGAGGAAATCTGCAGAATCGCCGGGCCGCTCAGGCCGCGGTGAGTGAACAGGATGTTCTCGCGAAAGCTCTGGTCGTTGCAGCTGACCAGGCAATCCACCGAGGTGCCGGACAGTTCGGTGCACAGATCCTTGAGCTGATCGGTGATGGTGAACGGCACCAGACCGGCACGGGTCGGCAGCAGGTCGTGGCCGAATTGCTTGGCGACCTGATAACCGAAACCGGTCGCGCCCAACGTCGGGATCGACAGGCCGCCGGTGGCGATCACCAGCGACTGGCACTGGATCTGGCCGAGGGTGGTGTCGAGCAGGTAACCGCCCTCGACTTTCTCGATGGTCTGGATCGAGGTGTCGAGGTGCAGATTGACGCCGACCTGATCGCACTCGTCCAGCAGCATGCCGAGGATGTCGCTGGATTTGTTATCGCAGAACAACTGGCCGAGTTTCTTCTCGTGATAGGGCACGCCGTGCTTGGCGACCATGCCGATGAAATCCCACTGGGTGTAGCGGGCCAGCGCGGATTTGCAGAAGTGCGGATTCTGCGAGAGGAAATTGCCCGGCTCGGTGTACATGTTGGTGAAGTTGCAGCGCCCACCGCCGGACATCAGGATTTTCTTGCCGGCCTTGTTCGCGTGGTCGAGCAGCAACACCTGACGCCCGCGCCCGGCGGCGGTCAGTGCACACATCAACCCTGCGGCGCCAGCGCCAATGATCACGACTTCGGTAGAGCGCAAAACGGTGTCCTCACACAACGATCAGTATCGGTTTCGGTAACGCTCAGGTCAGAGGACGCGAACGCGCAGCGAACGACCCTTGATCTTGCCGTTGTTCAAGCGCTGCAGCGCCTGCATGACCACGGTGCGCTCGACGGCCACGTAGGACTGGAAGTCGAAGATCGCGATCTTGCCGACCTGGGTGCCCGGAATCCCGGCTTCACCGGTCAGTGCGCCGAGAATGTCGCCCGGACGCACTTTGTCCTTGCGCCCGCCGGCGATGCACAGCGTGCTCATCGGCGGTTGCAGCGGTGCACCGCCCTGGGATTTCAGGTTGTCCACCTGATCCCAGTTCAGCGGGGTTTTCTGCAGTTGTTCGATGGCCTGGGCGCGATGCGCTTCCGACGGCGCCACCAGGCTGACCGCGATGCCTTTCTCGCCGGCACGACCGGTACGGCCGACGCGGTGAATGTGGATTTCCGAGTCCCGGGCCAGCTCGACGTTGATCACCATGTCCAGCGAGTCGATGTCCAGGCCACGGGCGGCGACGTCGGTGGCCACCAGCACCGAAGTGCTGCGGTTGGCGAACATCGCCAGAACCTGATCGCGGTCACGCTGCTCCAGATCGCCGTGCAGGCCGACGGCGGAAATGCCTTTGGAAGTCAGGTGATCGACGGTTTCCTGCACTTGCTGCTTGGTGAAGCAGAACGCCACGGTGGAGGCTGGACGGAAGTGGTGCAGGACCTTGGTCACCGCACTCATGCGCTCTTCCGGGGAAATCTCGTAGAAGCGCTGCTCGATCTGGGTGTCGTCGTGGAATGCTTCGGCCTTGACCGTTTGCGGATCACGCATGAACTTCGAAGCGAGTTGCTTGATGCCCACCGGATAGGTGGCCGAGAACAGCAGGGTCTGACGGCGGGTCGGGGTCTGCTCGATGATGTCTTCGATGGCGTCGTAGAAACCCATGTCGAGCATGCGGTCGGCTTCGTCGAGGATCAGCGTGTTCAGGCCGTCGAGCACCAGCGAACCCTTGCGCAGGTGCTGCTGGATACGCCCCGGTGTGCCGACGATGATGTGCGCGCCGTGCTCAAGCGAGGCGATCTGCGGGCCGAACGACACGCCGCCGCACAGGGTCAGGACCTTGATGTTGTCTTCGGCACGGGCCAGACGACGGATTTCCTTGGCGACCTGGTCGGCCAGCTCGCGGGTCGGGCAGATGACCAGAGCCTGGCAACCGAAGTAGCGCGGATTGATCGGGTTCAGCAGGCCGATGCCGAACGCGGCGGTCTTGCCGCTGCCGGTCTTGGCCTGGGCGATCAGGTCCATCCCCTTGAGGATCACCGGCAAGCTCTGCGCCTGGATCGGCGTCATCTGGGCATAACCGAGAGATTCGAGGTTAGCCAGCATGGCGGCGGACAGCGGCAAAGTATTAAAAGCGGTGGCGATGGTGGTCACGGGACTGGCCTGCAAAACAAAATGTCGCGCAGTGTAGCAGCCCCGTGCCACTTTCCTCGAAAGTTCTGGACGAACAGCGGTTAATGTTCGATGTGTTCGTCCGGATGTTCATCGGGACGTTTGACGCGCCGGCCGTCTTCTTTCGAGAGTTGCGAGAAGATGGTCGCCGCCAGCATCGCCATCACACCCACGGTGACGAACGTCAGCTGGAACGCGCCCAGCACGGTTTCAACGCCATCATTGCCGATTTCCGCCGTGAAGCCGCCGAGCAGGGCACCGGCGCAGGCCACCCCGAGACTCAGCGACAACTGCGCAACCACCGACAACAGACTGTTGCCGCTGCTGGCGCTGGCGTCGTCGAGATCGATCAGGGTCACGGTGTTCATCGCAGTGAACTGCAGCGAGTTGATCGCGCCGAGAATCGCCAGCAGGCACAACAGCAGCCAATACGGTGTCTGCTCGCTGACCAGGCCCATGCTCGCCAGCATGATCCCCAGCGCCAGCGTGTTGCCGGTCAAAACGATTCGATAGCCGAGACGCTCGATCAGCGGCCGCGCCATCCACTTGGCAAACATCGCTGCAGCGGCCAGCGGCAGCATGCTCATCCCGGCCTGCGACGGTGAATAACCCAGCGCCACCTGCAGCAGCAACGGCACCAGAAACGGCAACGCACCGCTGCCCAGACGGGCGAACAGGTTACCGATGATCCCCACCGCAAACGTCCGGGTCTTGAACAGCGAAGGCGCGAACAACGGATTCTCGACACGCCCTGCGCGCAGCCAGTACGCCGCCAGACAGGCCATGCCGCCGAACAGCAGCAACATCACCCGCAGGTGCGGCAGATGCAATTCGCCAAGGCCTTCCATGGCGATGGTGATCAGAATCATCGCCGCGCCGAACAGCAGGAAACCCAGACTATCGAAGCGCGTGCGCTCGGTGCCGCGCAGGTCGGGAATGAACTTCCACACCGCGTAGCAGCCGATGACGCCCACCGGCAGGTTGATCAGGAAGATCCAGTGCCATGTCAGGTATTGCACCATCCAGCCACCCATGGTCGGGCCGATCAGCGGGCCGAGCAGGCCGGGAATGGTGATGAAGCCCATGATCCGTACCAGCTCCGAACGCGGGTAGGCGCGCAGTACCACCAATCGCCCGACCGGCAGCATCAGTGCACCGCCGAGGCCCTGGATGACCCGGGCGCCGACCAGCATGGTCAGGCTGCTGGACAGGGCGCAGAGCAGCGAGCCGATGCTGAACAGCAGGATCGCGCCGAAGAAGATTTTCTTGGTGCCGAAGCGGTCGGCGATCCAGCCCGAGGCCGGAATCAGCAACGCCACGGTGAGCATGTAGGCGATGACCACACCCTGCATGCGCAGCGGGTCTTCGGCCAGATCCCGGGCCATGGCCGGCAGGGCGGTGTTGAGGATGGTCCCGTCGAGGGACTGCATGAAGAAAGCGATGGCGACGACCCACGGCAACCAGCGGGCGGTGATGGCGTCGAGAGGCGGGCGGTTGGGCATGGAACCTCTTGTGGTGTGGGGCTGTGAATGATCGTTCCCGCGCCAGGCGCGGGAACGATTTGTATCAGAGGGTCAAGGTCAGTCGGCTCACCAACGCCCCCGGCAACAACGCCGACGACGTATTGCGCTGACTGTAGGTGCTTGCCGACAGTAGCAACTCGCGCTCGGTGGTCAACGCTTCCAGCTGCGAACCCAGCAGGCTGTAGGCACTGTCGTCAAAACGCATGGTGCTGACCGGCGCCTGAATCTCGCCGTTCTCGACCCAGAACGTGGCAAACCGGGTCATGCCGGTCAGGCGCGCCGCCGGTTGATCCGAGAAGTTCAGATACCACAGGTTGCTGATGTAGAGCCCGGTGCCCAGTTGCTTGAGAATCTCCGCTTGCGGCAGATCACCGGCGCCCATGTTCAGCGCGCTCGGCGATTCGCCACCGCCGGCACCGTTGGCCGTCAGACCGTATTCGGCAGCACTGCGCGAACCGACAAGTTGATCGCCGGCCTTGCCTTCGATGATCAACCGCAGGTCACTGCGCGGATAACCTTCACCGGAAAACGCCGGGCTCAGCGAGCCGCTGACTTTTTCGTCGAGGGACACCAGCGGGCTGAACGCCTGATCGCCGGCATACAGCTTCTGCAACGGGCTGCTCTTGCTGGCAATCGACTGGGCCGAGAAACCGCCCCAGCACAACATGCCCATGATTTCTTCCAGGGCTGCCGGTGCCAGATAGGCGCGGTATTGTCCCGGTGGCAGGGTGCGCAACGGACGACCGAGAAACTCAAGCTGCTCGCGGGCCTGCTGGAAGCGTTTGGCGAAACCTTCGCTGCTCCACTCGTGCCCGGCGTAGCTGGCTTTCACCGCTTCGCCGTTCTCGTGGAACAGGCTGAAGTCGAAGTTGAAGCTGTTGGCCTGATGCCAGCCGAATGCCCCCGAGGAACTGGCGAAACCACGGCTGATCGGGCCGGCAGCGTAGAAACCGACCAGATCCAGCCCTTCGGCCGCCTCGGCGATTTCAGCGACCACCTGCTCGGTGTCCGGCAGCGGATGTTCCTGCACATTCTGGCTCTGCCAGCCGTTGTGGTTGAGCAGCAGGTACGGATCCTGCGGCAGCAGCGGCAGGGTTTCGCGCAGTTGTTGCAGGCCTTCGGCGAGGCGTTGCAGGTCGGTTGCCTGTTCGCCGGACAGGGTGATGTGCAGGTCGGCATGGCGGCCGTCGTCAATCAGTTTCAGACCGATACCGGCTTGTTGCACTTGCCCGGCCTGACGCACCTTCGCGTGATTGAAGCGCACGAAGGCCGACGATTCGGCGTCGTAACTCAGCGTGAATTGTTCCGGCTCGCGCACGGCATCGCGCAGCCAGTTGACCAGCACCTTGAAGGCCTCGACCTGGCTCTTGGAAATACTCATCAGGCGTCTCCCCCAAACACATCAACATTGCTGAACACGCAGGCCGGCGAAGCGTGGCCGACGCGGATCACCTGGTTCGGTTCGCCCTTGCCGCAGTTCGGCGTGCCCAGCACTTTGGTGGTGCCGGCGTTGCCGACCGCGCGCAGGCTCTTCCAGAAGTGCGCGGAAATGCCCCGGTAGTTGGGGTTTTTCACCACACCCTTGAGTTCGCCGTTTTCAATCAGCTGGCCCCATTCGCAGCCGAACTGAAATTTGTTGCGAGCATCATCGATCGACCACGAACGGTTGGTGCTCATCAGGATGCCGTTTTCGATGCTGCCGATCAGTTGCTCCAGCGACTGGTCGCCCGGCTCGATGTTGAGGTTGGCCATGCGGTCGATCGGCGGTCGGTTCCAGCCGCAGGCGCGGCTGTTGGCGACACCGTCCAGGCCCGCGCGGAACTGCGACAGCGCACCGCCCAACGGCCGCACCAGCAGACCTTCGCGAATCAGGAATTGCTTGCTGGCTTTGGAGCCGTCGTCATCGTGGCCATAGCTCGCCAGCTCTTCGGGAATGTCCGGATCGAAGGTCACGTTGAGCAGCTTCGAGCCGTATTGCAGGCTGCCGAAATCCGAGGTTTTGACGAAGCTGGTGCCGGCGTAGTTGCGCTCGTCGCCGAGAATCCGGTCCAGTTCCAGCGGGTGGCCGATGGATTCGTGGATCTGCAGCATCATCTGGTCGGGCATCAGCAGCAGGTCACGCGGACCTTGCGGCGTATTGGGTGCGAGCAGCAGTTGCAGCGCCTGATCGGCGACTTGCGGGCCGGCGCCGATCAAACCGCAGCGGCTGATCACGTCGGCGCCACCCTGCTGGCCGAAGTTCTCACGGCCGAGGCTGCGGGTCTGGCTGTCGTTGCCGTCGTAGGCGGTGACATCCAGGCCCGGATAGACGAAGCGCTGGGCCTGGCGCAATTCGGCCCCGGCGCTGCTCAGGTAGATCTGTTCGACATGGGTGATGCCGATGCTCACTTCCCAGTTCACCAGGCGCTCATCCTTTGGCACCGAGGCGGATTCCGCGCCGAGCAGCTCGAAGCATTCGCTCAGGGACGGGAAGGGTTGTTCCAGATTGGGTGAAAAGTAGTCGGCGCGGTCGCTGGACACCGGCTGCTGGCTCAGGTCGAGCAGGGCGTGGGGCTTGATCCGCCGGGCTTGCTGTTCGGCGCGCTCGAGAGCGGCTTGCAGGCCTTGTTGCGACAGGTCATTGGTCGCGGCGTAGGCTTCGACGCCGTTGACGCGAACGGTGAGCATCGCGCCTTCGTCGCGGCTCAGGCTCGGCGGTTCGGCGACGTTCTTGCGCACCGACAGGTACTGGCCGGACTCGCGTACATACCGCAAGGAAAAAAACTCGGCGCCCGTGCGCAAGGCAGCGAAGCGCTGCTTGAGCTGGGGGTGGAAATCGAACATCAGGGAACCTCCTTGTTATGGGAGTAGCGGCGAAGCGGATTCGGCGGGGAGGGGTGAAACGATTGCGCGAGGACTAGAGTAGGCCTGCGTCGGGGTAGGATCAAGTGAAGAGGGGGGGTAGGAGGATTTACTGCTTTGAGTCGGCTGATCGTTCCCACATTGCGTGGGAACGATCACCGCCCGGTATTACGACTTACTGAGCAACCGCACTCACATCACGCAGTGCCTTGCCTTTCACCGGCGCATCGCCAGCGACGTAGTACGGCGCCTTGCTGCGTGGCAGTGGCTGACGGCCACGGATCTTGTCGGCGATTTTCTCGGCCATCATGATCGTCGGCGCGTTCAGGTTGCCGGTGGTGATGATCGGCATGATCGAGGCATCGACCACTCGCAGACCCTGCATGCCATGCACGCGGCCCTGGCCGTCCACGACCGCCATCTCGTCGGTGCCCATCTTGCACGAGCAGGACGGGTGGAACGCGGTTTCGGCGTGCTCGCGGATGAACTTGTCCAGCTGCTCATCGGTTTGCACTTCGATGCCCGGGCTGATTTCGCGGCCACGGAAAGCGTCCAGTGCAGGCTGTTGCATGATTTCACGGGTCAGGCGGATGCCGTCGCGGAATTCCTGCCAGTCCTGCTCGGTGGCCATGTAGTTGAACAGGATGCTCGGGTGCTGGCGCGGGTCTTTCGACTTGACCTGGATGCGACCACGGCTCGGCGAACGCATGGAACCCATGTGCGCCTGGAAACCGTGCTCTTGCACACCGTTGCTGCCGTTGTAGTTAATCGCTACCGGCAGGAAGTGATACTGGATGTTCGGCCATTCGAACTCTTCGCGAGTACGGATGAAACCGCCGGCTTCGAACTGGTTGCTGGCGCCGATGCCGGTGCCGTTGAACAGCCACTCGGCACCGATGGCCGGCTGGTTGTACCAGAGCAGCGACGGGTACAGCGAGACCGGTTGGGTGCAGGCGAATTGCAGGTACAGCTCGAGGTGATCCTGCAGGTTTTCGCCGACGCCCGGCAGATCGTGAACGACCGGGATGTCGAGGCTTTCCAGCAGTTTCGCCGGGCCGACGCCGGAGCGTTGCAGCAGTTGCGGCGAAGCGATCGCGCCGGAGCAGACGATGACTTCTTTACGGGCGCGGGCTTCAACGCGCTCTTCGGCAGCGCCGACCAGGTAACGCACGCCAATGGCGCGCTTGCCTTCGAACAGAACCTTGTCAGTCAGGGCGTGAGTGACGATGGTCAGGGTCGAACGCTTTTTGGCCACGTCCAGGTAACCACGGGCGGTGGAAGCACGACGGCCTTTCGGCGTCACGGTGCGGTCCATCGGGCCGAAGCCTTCCTGCTGGTAGCCGTTCAAGTCTTCGGTACGCGGGTAACCGGCCTGCACGCCGGCTTCAACCATGGCGTGGAACAGCGGGTTGTTGCCAGCCTTCGGCGTGGTCACGCTGACCGGGCCTTCGCCACCGTGGTAGTCGTTCGGACCGATGTCGCGGGTTTCCGCTTTACGGAAGTACGGCAGGCAGTCGAGGTAAGTCCAGTCTTCCAGGCCTGGCAGTTTTGCCCAGCCGTCGTAGTCCATCGCGTTGCCGCGGATGTAGCACATGCCGTTGATCAGCGAGGAACCGCCGAGGCCCTTGCCGCGACCGCATTCCATGCGACGACCGTCCATGTACGGTTCCGGATCGGTTTCGTACGCCCAGTTGTAGCGACGGCCCTGCAGCGGGAATGCCAGTGCGGCCGGCATCTGCGTGCGGAAGTCCATGCGGTAGTCCGGGCCGCCCGCTTCGAGCAGCAGGACGGTGACGCCTTCGTCTTCAGTCAGACGGGTCGCCAGGGTGTTACCGGCAGAGCCGGCACCCACAATGATGTAATCGAATTCCTGGGACATTGAATGCACCCTCTTTGAAAGTTGGTCAGGTCAGACAGCCAGCGCTTCCCTTGCGGGAGCGGCGATCAGACATGCCCGCGAAGACGGCTTCGCGGGCAGCGCACGATGGCGGGTCTTAGAACACCGAGACGTAATCGCCCAGCTCGACCTGTACCGATTTGATGCGAGTGAAGTTGTTCAGCGAGCTGATGCCGTTCTCACGGCCGACGCCCGACTGCTTGTAACCGCCAACCGGCATTTTTGCGTCGGACTCGCCCCAGGCGTTGATCCAGCAGATACCGGCTTCCAGTTGATGAATCACGCGGTGGGCGCGGTTCAGGTCGCGGGTGACGATACCGGCGGCCAGGCCGAAGTCGGTGTCGTTGGCGCGGCGGATCACTTCTTCTTCGGTTTCGTAGGTCAGGATCGCCATTACCGGGCCGAAGATTTCTTCACGGACGATGGTCATGTCGTCGGTGCAGTCGGTGAAAACGGTCGGTGCCACGAATGCGCCTTTGGCGAATTCGCCGTCGGTCATGCGCTCGCCGCCGCACAGAACGCGGGCGCCTTCTTCTTTACCCTTGGCGATGTAGCCCAGCACGTTTTCCATGTGCGCGAAGCTGACCAGCGGGCCGAAGTTGGTGTTTTCGTCTTCCGGGTTGCCAACGCGGATGCGCGCAACGCGCTCGACGATCTTGGCTTCGAAAGCAGCTTTCAGGTGGCTCGGCACGAACACGCGAGTGCCGTTGGTGCAGACCTGACCGGAGCTGTAGAAGTTGGCCATCATGGCGGTGTCGGCGGCGCGATCCAGGTCGGCGTCGTCGCAGATGATCAGCGGGGACTTGCCGCCCAGTTCCATGGTCACGTCTTTGAGCGACGAAGCCGAAGCGCTGGCCATTACCTTTTTGCCGGTGTCGGTGCCGCCGGTGAAGGAGATTTTTTCGATGCGTGGGTGTTCGGTCAGCCAGGTGCCGACTTCACGGCCGCTGCCGGTCAGGACGTTGAACACGCCATTCGGAACGCCGGCTTCGGTGTAGATCTCGGCCAGTTTCAGGGTGGTCAGCGAGGTGACTTCGCTTGGCTTGAAGATCATCGCGTTACCGGCCGCCAGGGCTGGAGCGGATTTCCACAGGGCGATCTGGATCGGGTAGTTCCACGCGCCGATACCGGCAACCACGCCCAGCGGCTCGCGACGGGTGTAGACGAATGCGGTGTCACGCAGCGGGATCTGCTCGCCTTCGATGGCGGGTACCAGACCTGCGTAGTATTCCAGCACGTCGGCGCCGGTGACGATGTCGACGTACTTGGTTTCGGAGAAGGCTTTACCGGTGTCCAGGGTTTCCAGGGCAGCCAGTTCATCGTTGCGCTCGCGCAGGATGTCGACGGCGCGACGCAGGATGCGCGAACGCTCCATGGCGGTCATCGCGGCCCAGATTTTCTGGCCTTTTTCGGCGCTGACGACAGCGCGCTCGACGTCTTCCTTGGTCGCACGTTGCACTTGTGCGAGGACTTCACCATTAGCCGGGTTGATGGCTTCGAAGGTGGCATCGCTGCCGGCGTCGGAGTACGCGCCATCGATGTAGAGTTTTTGCAGTTCGAAACGGGCCATAGTGTCCTCGCAAGTGCATAAGTGGTTGGCGTTGACCACCGCGATCAGGCTGCGGTGGCGTTCAGGGGCCGAGCGTTTTCTGTGTGCTCTAGCTCACCTTCTTGGCCAATTGGAAATCCATGTATTCGTAAGCGATCTGTTGCGCCTGCGCAGTGTCGAAAGCGTCTCCCGACAGCGCGCCGCGCAACCACAAGCCGTCGATGAGAGCTGCCAGTCCACGGGCGGCGGTGCGCGCATCTTCGAGCGGCAACACACGGCGGAACTCGCAGCACAGGTTGGAATACAGACGGTGATCGTTGATCCGCTGCAACCTGTGCAAAGACGGCTGGTGCATGCTGGTGGCCCAGAAGGCCAGCCAGGTTTTCATTGCCGGGCCATTGACCTGGCTGGCGTCGAAGTTGCCTTCGATGATCACCTGCAGATGCGCCCGGGGGCTGCTGTCTGCCAGCGCCTGACGGCGCGCGGTGACGTTCTCGCTGAGGACGCTCATCAGATACCGCATCGTGGCGGCAATCAGGCCGTTCTTGTCCTGAAAATAGTGACTGATGATGCCATTCGAGACACCGGCCAGACGGGCGATCAGCGCAATGCTGGCGTCCCCCATTCCGACCTGATCGACCGCCTGCAAAGTGGCTTCGATCAGTTGTTGGCGGCGGATGGGTTGCATACCGACCTTGGGCATCTTGCACATCTCCTTAGGCCTTCCGACGGGCGATGAACGCCGATCGGATTGAGGGCCAGTCTATTTTGTTTTGATTGAACGTTCAATCAACAAAGAATAAGATCTGCGACAAATCGTCGCTGCCTACAGATTTTTCCTACGAGTAAGTGGCGATAAACCGACATCCGAAAATGCTCGAAACCTGCGCGGGGCAAGGCGCGGTTCGACGTTCGATGGACGTGTTGAATGGGCAAGACGCTCGAGGCCAGGTTTCGGATGAACGTCCGGACCTCGGCCACGACGGCGATTCGCGGTGCCATCTCTGCAGGTTCGGGCTTTTTTCGGGGTGTCTTTATATCACCCGCCGGTCGGCTGCCAACTAACCGATTGGTCGGGTTCCGTGTTGCCTTGTGTTCTTCTCTCGCACTGCCTGGAGCATTTGTGCCATGAGTTCTGCCTCGCTTATAAAGACCCCGCCCGAGAAGGTGACGGTCAACGGTTGGGTGTTCTACACCTCTACCGTGCTGATTCTGTTGTTGACCGCCATTCTGATCATCGCCCCGCAAGAGGCCGGCAGAATGTTGGGAGTGGCTCAGGCCTGGTTGTCCCGCAGCTTCGGCTGGTACTACATGGTGGTGATCGCCGCTTACCTGGTTTTCGTGGTGGGCCTGGCGTTTTCCTCCTACGGCAAACTCAAACTGGGTAGCAAGGACGACACCCCTGATTTCAGCTACGGCGCCTGGGCGGGGATGCTGTTCTCGTCGGGTATCGGTATTTCGCTGCTGTACTTCGGCGCGTCCGAGCCGCTGGATCACTACTTCAACCCGCCGGAAGGCGCGTCGGCCACCAACCTGGCGGCACGTCAGGCTGTTCAGCTGACCTTCCTGCACTGGGGCCTGCACGGCTGGGCGATCTACGCGCTGGTCGGTCTGGCCGTGGCCTATTTCGCTTACCGTCACAACCAGCCGCTGGCACTGCGTTCGGCGCTGTACCCGCTGGTGGGCGAGCGTTGGGTCAAGGGCGCTGCCGGTCATGCGGTAGACGGCTTCGGCATGTTCGTGACCCTGCTGGGTCTGGTGACCAACCTGGGGATCGGCTCGCTGCAAGTGTCCTCGGGCCTGGAAAACCTGTTCGGCATGGAGCACAGCAACACCAACCTGCTGATCGTGATCATCGTGATGAGCACCGTGGCGACCATCGCCGCCGTGTCCGGTGTGGAAAACGGCATCCGTCGTCTGTCCAACCTCAACATCATCCTGTTCAGCGGCCTGCTGATTTTCGTCCTGCTGTTCGGCCCGACCCTGCACCTGCTCAACGGCTTCGTGCAGAACATCGGCGACTACCTCAACGGCGTGGTCATGAAGACCTTCGACCTGTACGTCTATGAAGGCGACAGTGCCAAGTCCGACCGCTGGCTGGGCCTGTGGACTCTGTTCTACTGGGCATGGTGGATTTCCTGGGCCCCATTCGTAGGCATGTTCATCGCGCGTATTTCCCGTGGCCGTACCGTGCGTGAACTGGTGGCCGGCGTGCTGCTGATTCCGCTGGGTTTCACCCTGGCGTGGCTGTCGATTTTCGGTAACTCGGCACTGGACCTGGTGATGAACCACGGTGCGGTGGAACTCGGCAAGACGGCGCTGGAACAGCCGTCGATGGCGATCTATCAGCTGCTGGAACACTACCCTGCGTCGAAAGTCGTCATCGGTGTGTCGATCTTTGTAGGTTTCGTGCTGTTTCTGACCCCGGCCGACTCCGGCGCGGTGATGATGGCCAACCTTTCCTGCAAGGGCGGCACTGTCGATGAAGACGCCCCGCACTGGCTGCGGATCTTCTGGTCGGTCGTGATCACCCTGGTGACCATCGGCCTGCTGTTCGCCGGTAACTTCGAAGCCATGCAAACCATGGTGGTGCTGGCCGGTCTGCCGTTCTCGGTGGTGCTGGTGTGCTTCATGTTCGGCCTGCACAAGGCGATGCGTCAGGACATGCAAATCGAACAGGAGCAGGCGCAACTGGCTGAGCGCGGTCGTCGTGGTTTCAGCGAGCGTCTGACTCAACTGGATCTGCAACCGAGCCAGTCGGTGGTGCAGCGCTTCATGGACAAACACGTCACGCCGGCGCTGGACGATGCGGCTGCCCAGTTGCGTGCCCAAGGCCTGGAAGTGCAGACGCTGCTGGGTAAATCCAAGCGTTGCATGGGCGTGCGCGTCGAGATGGAAGAGGGCAACCCTTTCGTCTACGAAGTGAGCCTGGACGGTTATCTGGCGACCCCGACCGAATCGGCCCAGTCCGATGAAGCGCGCCAGCGTTACTATCGCGCCGAGGTGTATCTGCACAACGGCAGCCAGGATTACGACCTGATGGGCTTCACGCAGGATCAGATCACACGCGATGTGCTCGATCAGTTTGAAAGCCATCGGCAGCTCCTTGGCCGGGTGTACAGCTAAAAGCGATTGTTCATTCCCACGTCCTGCGTGGGAATGATGAAAACAAAAACGCCGCGATCCTCTCGCGGCGTTTTTGTGTCTGCTGTCTTTACCCCAGGTTCTTGCCGAGCAGCGCGTGATACAGCTCGCTGTCCCCGAGAATCCCCACCACATGATTGTTGTCGTGCAGCACCAGCTTGTTGCCGGTCTGATAACGAATCTGCAACGCGTCACGCATGCCGATGTTCGAGTCCACGAGCGTCGGACGGCGATCGAGGCCCTCAACCGCTTGCCCCGGCACCCAGTTCTGCAGGTCGAGTACCGAGCCGTTCTTGCGTGCACCCTTGATGGTGTTGCCTTCGGCCAGGTCCAGCCATGAGTCGCCGCCTGGATCGAGGCACACAGAACCATTGATGCGTTTGCAGTTGTCCAGAGTGCGCATCAGGCTGCGACCGCAGAGCACGTTCAGCGGGTTGGTGTGGGCGACGAAGGTGCGCACGTAGTCGTCCGCAGGATTGAGCACGATCTCTTCCGGCACGCTGTACTGGATGATCCGGCCGTCTTTCATGATCGCGATGCGGCTGCCCAGTTTCAGCGCCTCGTCGAGGTCGTGGCTCACGAACACGATGGTCTTGCTCAGCTTGCGTTGCAGTTCCAGCAATTCGTCCTGCAGGCCCTGGCGGATCAGCGGGTCGAGGGCCGAGAACGGTTCGTCCATCAGCAGAATGTCGGCGTCCATCGCCAGTGCACGGGCCAGGCCCACACGCTGCTGCATGCCGCCGGACAGTTCGTTGGGTTTCTTGTTGCGCCACTGGGTCAGGCCCACCAGCTCAAGCTTGTCATCCACCAGCTTGCGGCGTTCTTTCTCGGGACGGCCCTGCATTTCCAGACCGAAGCTGATGTTCTCGCGCACGGTCAGCCACGGCATCAGGGCGAACTTCTGGAACACCATCGCAATGCGCTTGGTGCGCATCATTTTCAGTTCGGCCGGGCTGCAGGACGCGATGTCGATCTGTTTGCCTTCATGCTCGACGAACAGCTTGCCACGGCTCACGGTGTTGAGGCCGTTGATGCAGCGCAGCAGGCTGGACTTGCCGGAGCCGGACAAACCCATCAGTACGCAGATTTCACCTTTCTCGATATCCAGGCTGGCCTTTTCAACGCCGACAATCTGCCCGGTCTTTTTCAGGATCTCGTTGCGGGTCATGCCCTGATCCAGCAGCTTGAGTGCCTCGCGCGGATCCTTGGCGAAGATAACGTCTACGTTATCGAAGCGGATTATGCTCATGCGTCACCCCCTACTTTGGCGTCGGGTTGTTTGCAGATACGGTCGAGCATGATCGCCAGCAGTACGATCGCCAGGCCCGCTTCGAAGCCCAGGGCGATATCAGCAGTGTTCAGTGCGTTGACCACCGGTTTGCCGAGTCCGTCGGCGCCCACCAGTGCCGCGATCACCACCATCGACAGCGACAGCATGATGCACTGGGTGATGCCGGCCGCGATGCTCGGCATGGCGTGGGGCAGTTCAATCCGTGAAAGCAGTTGGCGACGCGAGCAGCCGAAGGCCTTGCCGGCGTCCATCAGTTCTTCCGGGACATCGCGGATGCCCAGGTAGGTCAGGCGGATCGGCGCAGCGATGGCGAACACCACCGTGGAGATCAGGCCCGGGACCACGCCCAGCCCGAAGAGGGTCAGGGTAGGAATGAGGTAAACGAAGGTCGGTACGGTCTGCATCAGATCGAGCACCGGCCTCATCAAAGTGTAGAATATCGGTTTGTGCGCGGCGACGATGCCCAGCGGCACGCCGATGACCACGCAGACCAGGGTCGCGAACATGACCTGGGCGAGGGTTTCCATGGTTTCCTGCCAGTACCCCAGGTTGAGGATCAGCAGAAAGGAGGCGATCACGAAGGCGGTGAGGCCCCATTTGCGTTGAATGAAGTGCGCGAGCAGAGCGATGAGGCCGATCAACACCAGCGGGTTGAACCAGGTCAGCGCAAACGTCACGCCGTGGATCATCGTTTCCAGGGTCACGGCGATTGCGTCGAAGGTGCTGGCGCCGTGTTGCGTCAACCATTCAACGAAGCCCGCGATGTACTGGCCTAAAGGGATTTTCTGATCAATCAGCATGGTAGTGAACGTCCGCATGCAAGGAAATAAACAGCCCGGACGGCCGGAGCCGTCCGGCATAAGCGATTACTGAGCAAGTTTGGCTTTCACGGCCTCCAGGCCAGGTTTACCGTCAATGGTGGTCACGCCAGCGAGCCAGGTATCGAGCACCTGTGGATTCTTTTTCAGCCAGGCCTTGGCGGCCGCGTCAGGCTTCATCTTGTCGTCGAGGATGTTGCCCATCAGGGTGCTTTCCATGTCGACGGTGAACTCCAGATTCTTCAGCAACTGACCGACGTTGCTGCATTCCTCGACGTAGCCCTTGCGGGTGTTGGTCGCGACAGTAGCGGCGCCGAAATCCGGGCCGAAGAAGTCGTCGCCGCCGGTCAGGTATTGAATCTTGAAGCGCTTGTTCATCGGGTGCGGCGCCCAGCCGAGGAACACCACGGCGGTGTCGCGCTTCTGCGCACGGTCGACCTGCGAGAGCATGCCCGCCTCGGACGATTCGACGACCTTGAAACCGGCGTCTTTCAGGCCGAAGGCGTTCTTGTCGATCATGCTCTGGATCAGGCGGTTGCCGTCGTTGCCAGGCTCGATGCCGTAGATCTTGCCGTCGAGCTCTTTCTTGAATTTGGCGATGTCGGCGAAGTCATGCAGGCCCTTGTCGTACAGCGCCTGCGGTACGGCGAGGGTGTATTTGGCGCCCTTGAGGTTGGTGCGCACCACTTCCACGGTGCCGGCATCACGGTAGGCCTTGATGTCGTTTTCCATGGTCGGCATCCAGTTGCCGAGGAACACGTCCATGTTCTTGCCGTCGGCCAGCGACTTGTAGGTCACGGGCACGGAGATCATGGTGGTCTTGGTCTTGTAGCCGAGGGCGTCGAGCACCACGCTGGTGGTCGCGGTTGTTGCGGTGATGTCGGTCCAGCCGACATCGGAGAAGTTAACGGTACTGCACTGCGCCGGTTCTGCAGCTTGCGCCAGTAACGGCAGACTCAGCATGGCGGCCAACAACAACGACGGGGAACCTTTCATGGATGGACTCCTTGGTGTTTTTTTTGGCAGTGTTCCGACTGGACCACCGCACTTATAGGTTGCGGTTGGATGGCGTTCTGGAGACAGCTCTGTCACGGCGCCTTGCAATCGAGTCGATACGATCATGTACCAGTGAAAATCTGACGCCTACAGGGTGCGTCGTATCCAGTACAGGGATGGTCGCATCCAGTGTCAGTGACGTCGTTTACAGCTTTTTTCAGCCCTGTTTGGCCATCTGAACCGCATAAAAACGGCGAAAACACGGGCGAAAACCGGCACGGCGTTCGTGGGCATGAGTGCGTCGGTGTCAGACGCCGTGCGACCCGGGAAAAGCCTGATGATGCGGGCATTCCGGCGGATCGCAGCTTGAGCGTAGCAGCTCCGCCAGCGGGCGCTTCACGCCCCGGACCGGCACTCTCAGGAGCTCTGCATCAATGGCTATCAGCGTTTTCGACCTGTTCAAAATCGGCATTGGTCCCTCCAGTTCTCACACCGTCGGGCCGATGCGCGCCGCGGCGCTGTTCGTCGAGTCGCTGCGCGACAGATTCCTGCTGGAGCAGGTTCGGCGGATCGAAGTGCAACTGTTCGGTTCGCTGTCGGCCACCGGTGTCGGTCACGGCAGCGACAACGCGGTGATCATGGGCCTGATGGGCGAGTGGCCGGACGCGATCGACCCGTCGCAGATCGGCCCGCGGATCCAGGCCCTGCGCGAAACTCACACCCTTTTACTGGATGGTCGTTTGTCGGTGCCTTTTATATGGGCCCGCGACATGCGTCTGATCGACGAGAATCTGCCGTTCCATCCCAACGCCATGACCCTGGTTGCCGAAGGCGATCACGGCGAGATTCATCGCGACACCTACTATTCGGTCGGCGGCGGTTTTGTCGTCGATGAAGCGCAGGCGTCCAGCGGTGTGGTGGATCTGGATCGCACCGAATTGCCCTATGACTTCTCCAGTGCGGTCGAGCTGCTGGAGCTGTGCAAGCAGAACAACCTGCGCGTGGCCGAACTGATGATGGCCAACGAGAAAGTCTGGCGCAGCGAAGAGGAAATCCGCGCCGGGCTGATGAAGCTCTGGCGGGCGATGCAGGATTGCGTCGAGCAGGGCCTCAAGCACGAAGGCATCCTGCCCGGCGGCCTCAATGTGCGCCGGCGTGCGGCCAAGTTGCACCGCAGTCTTCAGGAATTGAACAAGCCCAACGTGATCGGCTCGACCCTCAGCGCGATGGAGTGGGTCAACCTGTTCGCCCTGGCGGTCAATGAAGAGAACGCGGCCGGCGGGCGCATGGTCACGGCACCGACCAACGGCGCGGCCGGGATCATTCCGGCGGTGCTGCACTACTTCATGAAATTCAGCGAAGCGGTAACCGACGCCAACGTGGTGGATTATTTCCTCGGGGCGGCGGCGGTGGGGATTCTGTGCAAGAAGAACGCTTCGATCTCCGGTGCCGAAGTCGGTTGCCAGGGCGAGGTCGGTTCGGCCTGCGCAATGGCGGCGGCGGGGTTGGCGGAAATCCTTGGAGCAAGCCCGGAGCAATTGTGCAACGCGGCGGAAATCGGCCTCGAGCACAACCTCGGCCTGACCTGCGATCCGGTGGGCGGTCTGGTCCAGGTGCCGTGCATCGAGCGCAATGCGATTGCGGCGGTGAAAGCGATCAACGCGGCGCAGATGGCCTTGCGCGGCGATGGTCAGCACTTTATTTCGCTGGACCGGGTGATCCGCACCATGCGCGATACCGGCGCCGACATGCATGACAAATATAAGGAAACTTCACGCGGTGGATTGGCGGTCAGCGCGGTTGAGTGCTGATACGCCGACAGCGCCAGACCAGTCAAAACTGCGCACCAAGTGAGCATCGACAATAAAACGCGCCACCTTTTGGCGCGTCGCAATCAGATAAGAGTGTTTCCCACCAACATGCCCGGATTCGCACCGGCTACCGTCCGTCATCCGTGCCAGCGGTGACACTGTAGGACAATCCCCCGCAGCCCTGTTCCCACAAGTGCTACCGATCTGCTCACGCACGCCGGGGCAGGGCTTTCACCGCCGCTGATGGCACTTCGAACAACCTTTCGTCGGACGGCTTGTATAGACGCGTCGCGACGTCGTTTTCAGGAGTTATTGAACAGCCATTCAATTTTAGGCATGGCAATTGCTCTGTCATAACAAAGCCCCGTCTCACGCAAGAGAACGATGGCAATAACAAGAGCCTCCGCCTGAGGCCATCACCTGCTTTGTGTGAGGAGATACCGCGATGACGTCGTTCAACTCCGGGGCTCAACCCCAGAACCGTGCGCCTCAATCCATCGGCTTTCTGCTGCTGGACAATTTCACGCTGATTTCCCTGGCTTCCGCAGTCGAACCGCTGCGCATGGCCAACCAGTTGTCCGGTCGCGAGCTGTATCGCTGGACCACCCTCACCGTCGACGGTGGCCAGGTCTGGGCCAGTGACGGTCTGCAGATCACCCCCGACGCCTCCATGCACAAAGCCCCGGCCCTCGACACCATCATCGTGTGCGGCGGGATCGGCATTCAACGCACCGTTACCCGTGAACACGTCTCGTGGCTGCAAAGCCAGGCGCGCCAGTCCCGTCGCCTCGGCGCCGTGTGCACCGGCAGCTGGGCACTGGCCTGCGCCGGCCTGCTCGACGGCTTCGATTGCAGCGTGCACTGGGAATGTCTGGCAGCGATGCAGGAAGCTTTCCCGCGCGTGGCGATGAGCACCCGTCTGTTCACCCTCGACCGCAACCGTTTCACCAGCTCCGGCGGCACCGCGCCGCTGGACATGATGCTGCACCTGATCAGCCGCGATCACGGCCGTGAACTGTCCGCCGCGATCTCCGAGATGTTCGTCTACGAGCGTATCCGCAACGAGCAGGATCACCAGCGCGTGCCGCTCAAGCACATGCTCGGCACCAATCAGCCGAAACTGCAGGAAATCGTCGCGCTGATGGAAGCCAACCTGGAAGAGCCGATCGACCTCGACGAACTGGCGGTGTACGTCGCCGTGTCCCGTCGCCAGCTCGAGCGCCTGTTCCAGAAATACCTGCACTGCTCGCCGTCGCGTTACTACCTCAAGCTGCGCCTGATCCGTGCCCGGCAACTGCTCAAGCAGACGCCGATGTCGATCATCGAAGTGGCATCGGTCTGCGGGTTCGTGTCGACGCCGCACTTCTCCAAGTGCTACCGCGAATACTTCGGCATTCCGCCGCGTGACGAGCGCGTAGGCTCCAACACCACCCAGCAGGTGGCGATGCTGCCGCTGCCGCAGGCCATCGTGATGTCGCCGCTGTCCGGGCCGATGTCGGCGCTGAGCCAGGCGCGCAACGAGTCGACCTTCGCCAGCGTGCGTCTCTGAAACGAAAGATCGCAGCCTGCGACAGCGCCTTCAGGGAAGGCACTTTCGCAGGCTGCGATCTTTTTTTCGGTCAGGTATCAGGCGCGGGTCTGCTGGTACTGCGCCAGGGCCGGCAGCAACTGCTTGTCGATGGCTTCACGCACGATCGGCTGGATACTCGCGCTGCTGGTGTACATCTGCTTGACCATGGTGCGCAGCGTGTTGGCCCGCACATCGTCCAGACCGCGCACGGCGCACTCGCAGGCTTGCTGTGCGGTAGAGCCCGACGGTACTTCGAATCCCAACGACTTGAGTTGGCCCAACAGGTCTTCCTGATCGATCAAATCGGCATACATCATGACGCGAATCCTTCTTTGGCAACGGAGGTCGTGACTCGATTCTGGTAGGCCTGTACAGGCACGGCAAGGGCGATTTGTCGCAGTGGCCGCGACGACTATGAACAGGTCGTTTTCGGCTAACTCGCCGACAAGAGGAGTGGGCACACTGGCCTCAGCTCGCTTCACGAAGGTTTGGTCACCCTCGGCATGGCAGCTCCTCAACAGTACCCTCGCCCCGATCCTGTCACGGCTTGTATCGGGGCTTTTTTTGCCTGCGAATAACAATGACGCGGTCTAGCGCTGAAGCACCAGAATCCGCGACAGCAACTCGTCCCTGTCGATGTAGCAGCCCTGGAAATGCCGGGCCCCGGTGGACGGGTCGAACGCATTGCGCGCATGCAGGGTGCGGCGGTTGTCGAAGCACCACAACTCGCCCGGATTGAGCCGCTGCATCACCCGGAAGCGTGGCTCGCGGGTCATGGCGATGAAGCGTCGATACGCGCGATACAGCAGCGGCATTTGCTCCACGGACGTGTCGAACGCACCGCGCAGAAAGTTGGCCATGCGGATTTCCGCAACCCGACCCAAGGCATCGAGGGCGATGATCGGCGCGAGGCAGCGATAGTCGCTGTGGCGGTCCTTGTTGCGAAACTCCACCGGGATCTCGCACATCGCCTGAAACGATGCGGGATCCTCCAGACGCAACGCTTCGGCAATCGCAAAACCGTCGACGAAAATGCTCTCGCCACCCTCGGCGTCGTTCACCAGGCAATGCAGAAATTGCAGCCCCGGTTGCAGCTCGCGGGTCGGCAGGTCGGTGTGCAATGGCAGGTTGAATGCGGTGTAGGCGTTGCTGTCGGCATCGGCCTTGGATTGCACGTTGAACAGCACACCGAAATTGCTCTCGCGAATGAACGAAATGCGCTCGGCGATCAGCTTCAGCGAGCCGGGTTCGGTGGGCACGCCGCGCACCTGGGTCAGGCCGATATCGCGCACGGCAAGCAACCATTGCAGCAGCGCAGCGTTGTCGTTCATCAGGGCTGAATAGTCGAACACCGGCAGCTGCAAATCGCTGTGCCACAGAAACGGTTTTGGCTTGGTGGCGAGGCGCTCGGCACGGGATTCGTCGTCATAGGCGTGGGCCCGCAACCAGCCCGCATCGAAGCGACTCAGGTGGCCGTCCTGCCAGTCGATGCGCAGGCAGCCATCGGTGTCGATATAGGCGGCAGAGGGCGACAGATCCTGCGCCGCATCGACAATCTCGAACACTTGCTCGCGGGTAACGCTGTAGACGCACTGCGGACACGGGCAGTTATCCCGCAGCCACACGTGGTGAAACGGGCTGACGCGCCCGTCGGCCCATTCGATCAGAACGCGATCCGCCAGGTTCTGCACGCCGTTCAGCGCGCTGATCAACGGATAAGTACGGAAATCGGCAACTGCAGCGGCGGTTTGCATGGCGGCTCCTTGCGATGAATGAATTTACCGGGCTGGGGGCAGGGCGATGACCCGGCCGATGTAAGCCGGGGCGGGCAGGTCGGCCTGCTCGGCGACGATGGCTTGCAGACGGCCCAGGGTGTCCGGGGTAAACGGTGCGGAACGCGGCCCGGCGAGGTCGACGTGGAGCAGCATCTGTTCGTTGCCGGCCAGTTCCTTGTCACCGCCGGCCAGGTGCAGGCTGTGATAGAGGTGCAGGCGTTTCTGGTCGTGGCCGATGATCTGCGTGCGCACTTCTACCTCGGCATCGAGCTTCACTTCGTGCAGGTAGTTGAGGTGCAGTTCGAGGGTGAACAGCGAATTTCCGCTGGCTTCGCGGTGGTTGCTGTCCATGCCGAGGCGATCCATCAGGGCGTCGGTGGCGTAACTGAAAATCAGCAGGTAGAAGGCATCGCGCAGGTGGCCGTTGTAGTCGACCCAGTCGGGGATGATGCGGGTCTGGTAAGTGGTGAGGGTGGGCATGTTTATCTCCAGGCACGAGCGCTCCCGCGCTTTGCGCGGGAACGCTCAATCTGCAATTACTCGCTGAAACTCATTCCATGCTTTTCTTTGGTGGTCTTCACCGCCTCAAGCACCGCCAGCAGACAATCATCACGATAGCGCTCCAGCGCCGAAATACTGTGGCGGCCCAGTTGATCGCTGGTGCCATCCACCACATCGTCGATCAACTTGTCCGTCAGTTCTGGTGCCGGCAGGTACGTCCACGGCAACTGCAACGCCGGGCCGAACTGCGACATGAAGTGACGCATGCCGGCATCGCCACCGGCCAGGGTGTAAGTCAAAAACGTACCCATGAACGACCAGCGCAGACCGGCGCCAAAGCGGATCGCGTCATCGATTTCACCGGTGGTCGCCACGCCGTCGTTGACCAGGTGCAGCGCCTCGCGCCACAGCGCTTCGAGCAGGCGGTCGGCGATGAAGCCGGGCACTTCCTTGCGTACATGCAGCGGGCGCATGCCGAGGGATTCGTAGACTTTCATCGCCGCTTGAACCGCTTCCGGCGCGGTGTTCTTGCCACCGACCACTTCCACCAATGGCAGCAGGTAAACCGGGTTGAACGGGTGGCCGACCACGCAACGTTCCGGGTGGGTCGAGCTCTCGTAGAACTCGCTCGGCAACAGGCCCGAGGTGCTGGAGCCGATCAGGGCATTGGGCTTGGCCGCCGCGCTGATTTTGCTGTGCAACTCCAGTTTCAGTTCGAGGCGTTCCGGAGCGCTTTCCTGGATGAAATCCGCGTCGCGCACACACTCTTCAATGGTCGTCACAAAACGCAGGCGATCCTGCGAAGCGCCTGGCGCCAGGCCGTTTTTTTCCAGCGCGCCCCAGGCATTGGCCACGCGTTTGCGCAGCGCCGCTTCGGCACCCGGCGCCGGGTCCCAGGCCACCACGTCGAGGCCATGGGCGAGGGCGCGGGCGACCCAACCGCTGCCGATGACGCCGCTGCCCAGTGCTGCGAAGGTTTTGATTTCGGTGATAAAGCTCATGGTCACTTCCTGGAATGAGGCAAAAAACGGTGGGCGCCAATGACCCGCCCACCGGGGGAAAGGGTGATTTCAGCCGCGCTGGGTCAGGCCCATCTTCTTGCGACCTTCCGCCGGGGTCAGCACCCGGGCGCCGAGGCGGCTGAGGATCTCGGTGGCGCGTTCGACCAGTTGGCCGTTGGTTGCCAGCACACCTTTGTCCAGCCACAGGTTGTCTTCCAGACCGACCCGCACGTTGCCGCCAAGCAGCACCGCTTGCGCGGCCATCGGCATCTGCATCCGGCCGATGCCGAAGCCTGCCCAAACAGCGTCGGCCGGCAGGTTGTCGACCATGGCTTTCATGGTGGTGGTGTCGGCCGGCGCGCCCCACGGGATGCCCAGGCACAGCTGGAACAGCGGGTTGTCGAGCAGGCCTTCCTTGATCATCTGTTTGGCGAACCACAGGTGACCGGTGTCGAAAATCTCCAGCTCCGCTTTCACGCCCAGCTCGGTGATTCGCTTGGCGCCGGCACGCAACTGGGCCGGGGTGGAGACATAAATGGTGTCGCCGTCGCCGAAGTTCAGGGTGCCGCAATCCAGCGTGCAGATTTCCGGCAGCAGCTCTTCGACATGGGCCAGACGGGTCAGCGGGCCGACCAGATCGGTGTTCGGGCCGAACTCCATCGGGTTCTCGCCCGGGCCGATTTCCAGGTCGCCGCCCATGCCGGCGGTGAGGTTGACGATGATGTCGACGTCGGCTTCGCGGATGCGCTCCATGACTTCGCGGTACAGCGCCACGTCACGGCTGAACTTGCCGGTCTGCGGGTCACGGACGTGGCAGTGCACGACGGTGGCGCCGGCCTTGGCCGCTTCGACGGCGGCTGCGGCGATCTGCTTTGGAGTGACCGGCACATGAGGGCTCTTGGCGGTCGTGTCGCCAGCACCGGTGAGTGCGCAGGTGATGATGACGTCGTGGTTCATGGTGCGTTTTCCTTCAGGCGTGATGGGTCTGTCCGCAGCCCTGGGCGGGCTGCGAAGTGGTTCGTTCGTTGCGCTTTATTTGCTGGTGAGCTGGAGGTTTTCAGCCGCCGGTTTGCCATCGAAGGTCGTTACGCCTTCGAGCCAGCGCTGTTTGTCCTGCGGGTGATCCTTGAGCCATTGCCTGGCCGATTCGAACGCGTCCTTGTGATCGAGCAGCGGTTGCATCATCCGGCTCTCGTCTTCGGCGGTGAACGTCAGGTTGCTCAGCAGGCGACCGACGTTCGGGCATTGTTCGGCGTATTTCGGCGCGGTGACGGTCCACACGGTGGCCATGCCTTCGTTCGGGCCGAGGGCGTCGTCGCTGCCGGTCAGATAAGTCATCTGCACATTGACGTTCATCGGGTGCGGCGCCCAGCCGAAGAACACCACGGCTTCCTTGCGGCGCACAGCGCGGTCGACGGCGGCGAGCATGCCGGCCTCACTCGATTCCACGAGCTGGAACTTGCCGAGGCCAAATTGATTCTTGGCAATCATCGCCTTGATCTGGGTGTTGGCGCCCGAGCCCGGCTCGATGCCGTAGATCTTGCCGCCCAGTTCTTTCTCGAACTTGGCGATGTCGGCGAAGGTTTTGAGGCCCTTGTCCGCCAGATAGGTCGGTACGGCGAGGGTGGCGCGGGCGTCTTTCAGGCTCGGCGCCGGAAGAACCTTGACCTGATTGGCATCGACGAACGGGGTGATGGTCTGGGTCATCAGGGGGTTCCAGTAGCCGAGGAACAGATCCAGACGCTGGTCGCGGATGCCGGCGAAAATGATTTGCTGGGAGGCGCTGGTCTGTTTGGTGCTGTAGCCGAGGCCGTCGAGCAGAACCTGAGTCATGGCGCTGGTGGCGATCACGTCGGTCCAGTTCACCACGCCCATGCGCACGTTCTGGCACGAGGCAGGTTCGGCCGCCATGACACTGGCGCTTAAAAACGCGGTACCGCTGAGTGCGAGAACACAGCTGCTGATCAGTCGTTTCATGTCGGGTTCCTCGGCAGGTCGTTATTGTGGGTCCCGGCGTCTGATGCGCCGGTGATGCTCAAATTACGCAGCAATGCCCCCGTAAAAACGCACTGCGGCGACCAGCTCTTGCACTGCAGCGACCTGTGCTCTTGAATGCCGCCGACAACTGGCGTATCAACGTTGCACGCTACCCGCTGACCGAGTGCGCACCATGTCCCAGGATTTCTACTTTCTGTTGATGCCGGGTTTTTCCGCCATCGGTTTCATCTCTGCGATCGAACCGCTGCGGGTGGCCAACCGCTTTCGCGGCGAGTTGTATCGCTGGCACGTGTTGAGTGCCGATGGCGGGGCGGTGCTGGCGAGCAACGGGATGTCGGTCAACGCCGACGCGGCATTGGAACCGCTGAAGAAAGGGGCGACGCTGCTGGTGGTCGCCGGGTTCGAACCGCTGAAATTCGCCACCCCGGCGCTGGAGCACTGGCTGCGACGGCTGGACAACGAAGGCGTGACCCTCGGCGCCATCGACACTGGCAGTTTCGTCCTCGCCGAGGCCGGCCTGCTCGACGGCCATCGCCTGACCCTGCACTGGGAAGCCATCGACGCCTTCAAGGAATCTTATCCACAGCTCAGCGTGACCCAGGAACTGTTCGAGATCGACCGTCGGCGCATCACCTCCGCCGGTGGCACCGCCTCCATCGACCTGATGCTCGATCTGATCGCCCAGGCCCACGGCCCGCAACTGGCGATCCAGGTCAGCGAGCAGTTTGTATTGGGGCGGATTCGTCCGCGCAAGGACCACCAGCGCATGGAAGTCGCCACGCGCTACGGCATCAGCAACAAGAAGCTAGTGCATGTGATCGGCGAGATGGAGCAGCACAGCGAACCACCGTTGACCACCCTGGAGCTGGCGGAGTCGATCAAAGTGACGCGGCGGCAACTGGAGCGGTTGTTTCGGCTGCATCTGAACGACACGCCGAGCAACTTCTATCTGCGCTTAAGACTGGAAAAGGCCCGGCAGCTGTTGCGCCAGACCGACATGAGCGTGCTGGAAGTCAGCATCGCCTGCGGGTTTGAATCACCGTCGTACTTCACCCGCAGCTACCGGGCGAAGTTTGCCCGGTGTCCACGGGAAGATCGGCGCACCGCTCAAGCCTGAGTTATTTCTTCATCAACGCCGAACACGCCGCTTTGTAAGCCTCATGCTGATACTTGTTCAGCGTGCCCGGCAGCTCGAAATTGTGCTTCTTGGCCTGGGCATTGATCGTCTGCGGCGACAGCAGGGTCACCTCGCAACCGTCCAGCAACTGAAACACGCCCTCGATCTTGAACGTGGTCGGGCCGCCGGCAAACTCGCCCTTCTTGCTGCGCTTCTTGATCGCGATTCGATCGATGGCGTTCTCGCGCACGAACGACGCGACCTGCGCGGCGAATAGTTTGACGTTGGCCGCCTCATCGTCATCATCCAGCGCGATTTTCTTGGTGCTCAGAGCGACATGGATCAGCACCGAACCGTCGAGGGACGCCACGGCTATGATCGCTTCACTGCCTTTGATTTCGATACCGCAGATGTTCATGTGAATCCCTTGATTGGCTGGAGAGTTGCAGCTTACAGCTCAAGCTGGTTGGCGGTGATACCAAACGCCGCTGCAATCTTCTCGCGAGTGGCCTTGCGCGGCTTCGCCACGGTTTCCTGCTGGGCGAAGGCTGGTTGCGAAATGCCCATGCGTTTCGCCACTTCTTCCTGAGTCAGGTTGAGATGTTCGCGCCAGGCCCTGATCGGAGTTGCCCCATCGACAATGCGACTGACCACCTCATGGGGGATCAGGTCAGGCTCCATTTTCTGTGCGACATACTGTGCGTAGGGAATGACCACGAAAGCGGGCTTGCCCTCGGAATCATTGATGATTTGGATGTCAGTAAGTGCGTTCATCGCGTTTTTTTACCTCTTGAATACTGACCACTTTGATCGCGCCATCCCAGTCGAACATGACTCGGTAATTACCGACACGCAGTCGATACGCGTAGTCATGACCAACCAGTGCTTTCACATTGCCCACATCAGGCATGTCAGCAAGCACCGTGATGGCATCTCTGACCTGACACTGATGAACGGAATGCAATTTCAGGAGTGGCTTAACGGCCCTTCGAGTCCAGTGGATGCCGTTCATGGCAGAATATAAGTCTTTTATAAGACTTGCGAATCTTTGCTTATATTTTTCAGGTGGCCAATAAACAACGTTCGACCGAATGTTGCAGGTTGCATTGCGGGGAAAATTTCGGGCTTGGCTGTCATCCATGAATTACACAGAGGTAAATACCGTTCATCTGAAACTGGGGGCGACCTGTTATTTCTGACAGTAGATCCTTATCGACATTGCCTTGAAGATTGATGCGAGGGCCATCACCGGCTCTGAACCCAAGAACGACTGTTCCGGCAAAGGAGCCGCACAATGATAGTCAGGAAAAACATTCGCTCACATACGGCAGTCGAGCGGGCAGCGTTCATCAACTGTCTGCTCACCCTCAAGCGTAATGGGGGGTACGACAAATATGTGCACTGGCATCACCAAGTGATGAAACCCACCGTGCATCCTTGGGAACCGCAAGATCCTGAGTATCGAAACGGAGCCCACCTTGGCCCGGCATTTCTGCCATGGCATCGAGAAATGCTGATGCAGTTTGAGACGGATTTGCGCGCGATTGACCCTCAAGTGACTCTGCCATATTGGGACTGGACTGAAGATGCGTCGGATCCGACAAGCTCACCCGTCTGGACGGATCAATGGATGGGCGGCAATGGCAGTCAAGGTGATCATGACCGAGTACAGACCGGACCTTTTGCTCACCAGAACGGAAACTGGCCGGTTCCTGCCTACCCGGAAAACGGTGAGACGGAACCTGGTCTCAAGCGTCAGTTCGGGGTTTTTGTGACCTCGCTTCCGACGTCGGCAGACGTGGGCATGGCGATGCGAGAGTGGTTATATGACACGCCGCCATATGATTCCGGTCCATATACCAGGGGATTTCGCAATCGACTGGAGGGGTGGATCACGCAACGAGGTGATCCTCAAGTCACGACCCCGGGTTCGCAGCTGCACAACCGCGTCCATCTGTGGATAGGGGGCAACATGTTGGCCATGACATCCCCCGAGGATCCGGTGTTCTTCCTGCACCATTGCAATATCGACAGGATCTGGGCGAATTGGCAGGCACAAATGGCGCTGGACAATCCGCGATGGGCTCCGCATTACACGCCGATCAGTGGTGGGCCGCGCGGTCATAACCTTGATGACACGCTGGCGCCATGGATGAGAACCATCAGAGACGTCATGGACATCCGAGCACTGGGCTATGAATACGCACCCGTCCAGCCGTTGCAGAAGCGTCCATTCAAGTCGCCCTTCATGGCTTCATGACGTGTCAACGTTCCTGCACGACTCGTGCAGGAACACTCCTCACTCCTGCCCAATCGACTCCAAAAACTCCGACCGCTCATCGCTCATCCGCGCCACGCAATCGTTCTGCGCAATCTTGAACGCCTTGCTGCCGTCCGTCGCCGGGAAGGCTTCGACGGCGCAGTCGGCGTCGCGGGTTTTCAGCCATTGTTGCTGGGCGGTCTTGAGTTTGGCGGTGATGTCGGCCAGTTGCGCCGGGTTCTTGCCGTAGGTCGATTGCATGCGCTCGTTCAGGCTTTTGTAGTTGTCCTTGAGCAGGTCTTCGGCGGTGGTGCGGCTGTAGGTCGAGCATTCCAGGGTCTGGACGTCGTTTTCCACCGCGTCGCACGGGTTGTTGTCGGACTCTTCGGCGGCGTGTACGCCGGTCGCAATCAGTGCCAGGGCCAGGAAGATCGATTTCATTGATGTCGCCGCTCTAATCCAGTGGTGTTTCCGAGATGCGGCAGATTCTGGCTCAAGCTCGCGGGCTTGAACAGGTGGCTGGTCGGACCGGTTGGCGACGCTTTGTCGCGGATTGACGCTTTCGGCAATTCCCCTGTCGTTTTTGCACCCGGCTGGTCGCGCACCGAGGCATATGCTGGCCCCAAAGCGCCGGCAGACGATTCGGCGCATGAATCGCCAATAAGGGGACGCCTGATGAGCCCAGCCGAATTACACGCCGACAGCATCGTTATCGACGGTCTGATCATTGCCAAATGGAACCGCGAGCTGTTCGAAGACATGCGCAAGGGCGGTCTGACGGCGGCCAACTGCACCGTGTCGGTGTGGGAGGGCTTTCAGGCCACGGTCAATAACATCGCCGCCAGCCAGAAGCTGATCCGTGAAAACAACGACCTGGTGATCCCCGTCCGCACCACCGCCGACATCCGCAAGGCCAAGGAGCAGGGCAAGACCGGCATCCTCTTCGGCTTCCAGAACGCCCACGCCTTTGAAGACCAGATCGGCTATGTCGAGGTGTTCAAGCAGCTCGGCGTCGGCATCGTGCAGATGTGCTACAACACCCAGAACCTGGTGGGCACCGGTTGCTACGAACGTGACGGCGGCCTGTCGGGCTTCGGTCGCGAGATCGTCGCCGAGATGAACCGCGTCGGCGTCATGTGCGACCTGTCCCACGTCGGCTCCAAGACCTCCGAGGAAGTCATCCTGGAATCGAAAAAACCGGTCTGCTATTCCCACTGCCTGCCGTCGGGGCTGAAAGAGCACCCGCGCAACAAGTCCGATGAGGAACTGAAATTCATCGCCGACCACGGCGGTTTCGTCGGCGTGACCATGTTCGCGCCGTTCCTCGCCAAGGGCATCGATTCGACCATCGACGACTACGCCGAAGCCATCGAATACACCATGAACATCGTCGGCGAAGACGCCATCGGCATCGGCACCGATTTCACCCAGGGTCACGGTCAGGACTTCTTCGAATACCTGACCCACGACAAGGGCTACGCCCGCCGTCTGACCAACTTCGGCAAGATCATCAACCCGCTGGGCATCCGCACCGTCGGCGAGTTCCCGAACCTGACCGAAACCCTGCTCAAGCGCGGCCACTCCGAGCGAGTCGTGCGCAAGATCATGGGCGAAAACTGGGTCAACGTCCTCAAGGACGTCTGGGGCGAGTAAGCCGCCGCTTCCCGAATACTTTCCCCCGGCCGTCCGCGCCGGGGGCAACACCCAAATTTTTCTGGAGTTAAGTTTCCATGGCCAAGATCGCCCCGCAATTGCCAATCGAAGTCGACAGCGAGACCGGTGTCTGGACCTCCGACGCCCTGCCGATGCTGTACGTGCCACGCCACTTCTTCGTCAACAACCACATGGGCATCGAGGAAGTGCTGGGCGCCGACGCCTACGCCGAGATCCTCTACAAGGCCGGCTACAAATCCGCCTGGCACTGGTGTGAAAAAGAAGCCGAATGCCACGGTCTGGAAGGCGTCGCGGTGTTCGAGCACTACATGAAGCGCCTGTCGCAGCGCGGCTGGGGTCTGTTCAAGATCCAGGACATCGACCTCGATAAAGGCACCTGCAGCGTCAAGCTCGAACACTCGGCGTTCGTCTACGTCTACGGCAAGGTCGGGCGCAAGGTCGACTACATGTTCACCGGCTGGTTTGCCGGGGCGATGGATCAGATCCTCGCCGCGCGCGGCAGCAAGATCCGCACCGTGGCCGAGCAGGTCTACGGTGGCTCCGAAGAAGGCCACGACGACGGCCTGTTCACCGTCAAGCCGTTGTAAGTCGAGGAACCCGCCATGGCTTTCGAAGCAATGTTCCAGCCAATTCAAATTGGCAAACTGACCATCCGCAACCGCGTGCTCAGCACCGCGCACGCCGAGGTCTACGCGACCGACGGTGGCATGACCACCGAACGGTACGTCAAATACTACGAAGAGAAAGCCAAGGGCGGCATCGGCCTGGCGATCTGTGGCGGTTCGTCCGTGGTGGCGATCGACAGCCCGCAGCAATGGTGGAGTTCGGTGAACCTGTCCACCGACCGGATCATCCCGCACTTCCAGAATCTCGCCGACGCCATGCACAAGCATGGCGCCAAGATCATGATCCAGATTACCCACATGGGCCGTCGCTCCCGTTGGGACGGTTTCCACTGGCCGACCCTGATGTCGCCGTCGGGCATCCGCGAACCGGTGCACCGCGCGACCTGCAAGACCATCGAGCCGGAAGAAATCTGGCGGGTGATCGGCAACTACGCGCAAGCGGCTCGCCGCGCCAAGGCCGGTGGTCTGGACGGCGTCGAACTGTCGGCCGTGCACCAGCACATGATCGACCAGTTCTGGAGCCCTCGGGTCAACAAGCGTACCGATGAATGGGGCGGCACTTTTGAAGGCCGGATGAAGTTCGGTCTGGAAGTCCTGAAAGCCGTACGTGCCGAAGTCGGTGACGACTTCTGCGTCGGCATGCGCATCTGCGGTGACGAGTTCCACCCGGATGGTCTGTCCCACGAAGACATGAAGCAGATCGCCAAGTATTACGACGACACCGGCATGCTCGATTTCATCGGCGTCGTCGGCTCGGGTTGCGACACCCACAACACCCTGGCCAACGTGATTCCGAACATGAGTTACCCGCCGGAGCCGTTCCTGCACCTGGCGGCCGGGATCAAGGAAGTGGTCAAGGTTCCGGTGCTGCACGCGCAGAACATCAAGGACCCGAACCAGGCCACGCGGATTCTCGAGGGTGGTTACGTCGACATGGTCGGCATGACTCGCGCCCACATCGCCGACCCGCACCTGATCGCCAAGATCAAGATGGGCCAGATCGACCAGATCAAGCAGTGTGTCGGCGCCAACTATTGCATCGACCGTCAGTATCAGGGTCTGGATGTGCTGTGCATCCAGAACGCCGCGACTTCCCGTGAGTACATGGGCGTGCCGCACATCATCGAGAAATCCACCGGGCCGAAACGCAAGGTGGTAATCGTCGGTGCTGGCCCGGCGGGGATGGAAGCTGCCCGTGTGGCAGCCGAACGTGGCCACGACGTGACCCTGTTCGAGAAGAAAGAATTCATCGGCGGGCAGATCACCACCGCTTCGAAAGCGCCGCAGCGTGACCAGATCGCCGGCATCACCCGCTGGTTCCAGCTGGAGCTGGCGCGGCTGAAAGTCGACCTGCGTCTGGGCGTTGCCGCAGATGCCGACACCATCATGGACCTGCGCCCGGACATCGTGGTGCTGGCGGTCGGCGGGCATCCGTATCTGGAGCAGAACGAACACTGGGGCGCCGCCGAAGGGCTGGTGGTCAGCAGCTGGGACGTGCTCGACGGCAAGGTCGCGCCGGGCAAGAACGTGCTGGTCTACGACACCATTTGCGAGTTCACCGGGATGTCGGTGGCCGACTTCCTCGCCGACAAGGGCAGCCAGGTCGAGATCGTCACCGACGACATCAAGCCGGGCGTGGCCATCGGCGGTACGTCGTTCCCGACCTACTACCGCAGCATGTACCCGAAAGAAGTGATCATGACCGGCGACATGATGCTGGAGAAGGTCTACCGCGAAGGCGACAAACTCGTCGCCGTGCTGGAGAACGAATACACCGGCGCCAAAGAAGAGCGGGTGGTGGATCAGGTGGTCGTCGAGAACGGCGTGCGTCCGGATGAAGAAATCTACTACGCCCTCAAGGACGGCTCGCGCAACAAGGGCCAGATCGATGTCGAGGCGCTGTTCGCGATCCAGCCGCAACCTTCGTTGAGCAGCAATGGCGACGGTTACCTGCTGTTCCGCATCGGTGACTGCGTGGCGCAGCGTAATACTCATGCTGCGATCTATGACGCCCTGCGGTTGTGCAAAGACTTCTAAAGGTTTGCACATGACCCTGTGGGAGCGGGCTTGCCCGCGAATGCATTCTGTCAGTCACCGCTGCATCGACTGACCCGGCGCTTTCGCGAGCAAGCTCGCTCCCACAGGAACACGCCGAACGTGTTTCTCCAGGCTGTACTGGTGGGAGCTTCACCATGTTGAACACCCTTCTTCCAATCCTGTTGTTCGCAGCCCTGGCCCTCGCGGTGCTGGGTGCGTTGCGGCGGGTGGCCATGTGGCGTCGGGGCCGGGCCTCGAAGGTCGATCTGATCGGCGGCCTGTTCGCCATGCCCAAGCGTTACATGGTCGATCTGCACCACGTGGTGGCGCGGGACAAATACATCGCCAACACCCACGTCGCCACGGCGGGCGGTGCGGTGGCGTCGATCGTGCTGGCGATTCTGGTGCACGGTTTCGGCCTGCACAACCGCATTCTTGGCTACGCGTTGCTGCTGATGACGGCGGTGATGTTCGTCGGGGCGATCTTCGTTTATCGGCGTCGGCTCAACCCGCCGTCGCGGCTGTCGAAAGGCCCGTGGATGCGCCTGCCGAAAAGCCTGCTGGCGTTCTCGGCGTCGTTTTTCCTGGTGACCTTGCCGGTGGCCGGGATCCTGCCGGAGAACTTCGGCGGCTGGGTGCTGGCGGCGATTCTCGGCGTCGGCGTGTTGTGGGGCGTGTCGGAGCTGTTCTTCGGCATGACCTGGGGCGGTCCGATGAAGCACGCCTTCGCCGGTGCGTTGCACCTGGCCTGGCACCGCCGCGCCGAACGTTTTGGTGGTGGCCGTTCCACCGGTTTGAAACCGCTGGACCTGAATGATCCGAGCGCGCCGCTGGGCGTGGAAAAACCCAAGGATTTCACCTGGAACCAGTTGCTCGGTTTCGACGCCTGCGTGCAGTGCGGCAAGTGCGAAGCGGCGTGCCCGGCGTTCGCCGCCGGCCAGCCACTGAACCCGAAAAAACTGATTCAGGACATGGTCGTCGGCCTTGCCGGCGGCACCGATGCCAAATTCGCCGGCAGCCCTTATCCGGGTAAACCGGTGGGCGAACACAGCGGCAATCCGCACCAACCGATCGTCAACGGTCTGGTCGACGCCGAAACCCTGTGGTCGTGCACCACTTGCCGCGCCTGCGTCGAGGAATGCCCGATGATGATCGAGCACGTCGATGCCATCGTCGACATGCGTCGTCACCTGACCTTGGAAAAAGGCGCGACCCCGAACAAGGGCGCCGAAGTCCTGGAAAACCTGATTGCCACCGACAACCCTGGCGGTTTCGCTCCGGGCGGGCGGATGAACTGGGCGGCGGACCTGAACCTCAATCTGCTCGGCGAGAAGAAGTCCACCGACGTGCTGTTCTGGGTCGGCGACGGCGCCTTCGACATGCGTAACCAGCGCACCTTGCGCGCCTTCGTCAAAGTGCTGAAAGCGGCCAAGGTCGACTTCGCGGTGCTCGGGCTGGAAGAGCGTGACAGCGGCGATGTGGCCCGACGTCTTGGTGACGAAGCAACGTTCCAGTTGCTCGCCAAACGCAATATCCAGACCCTGGCCAAATACAGCTTCAACCGCATCGTCACCTGCGATCCGCACAGCTTCCATGTGCTGAAAAACGAGTACGGCGCCTTCGACGGCAACTACCTCGTGCAGCACCACAGCACCTACCTGGCGGAAATCATCCAGGCCGGCGCGCTGAATCTCGGTCAGCACAAAGGCAACAGCGTGACTTATCACGATCCGTGCTACCTCGGTCGCTACAACGGCGAGTACGAGGCGCCGCGCGAAGTGCTACGCGCCCTCGGCATCGAGATCAAGGAGATGCAACGTTCCGGCTTCCGTTCGCGCTGCTGCGGCGGCGGTGGCGGGGCGCCGATCACTGACATTCCGGGCAAGCAGCGGATCCCCGACATGCGCATGGAAGACATCCGCGAGACCGGCGCCGAACTGGTGGCGGTGGGTTGTCCACAGTGCACGGCGATGCTCGAAGGCGTGGTCGAACCGCGTCCGCTGATCAAGGACATCGCCGAACTGGTGGCCGACGCGTTGCTCGAAGACGCCGCGCCGAACAAGCCTGCCACCCCGGCCAAACGTGAACCTGCGGAGGCCCACTGATGAGCGACATTATCCGCCGCGACCCCCGCGCCGAATGGATCGCACGTAACCGCCTGCATCCGCTGCACGCGGCCATGCAACCGGCGCAACACAGCTGGATGGGCCCCAACGGGATCATCCGCAAGAACCTGCACGGCATCGGTTTCATCGGGCCAAACGGCATCAAACGCATCGACCGCAGCGGCGCCCAGCAGGGTGGTGCGGTCATGCGCTCGGCAGCGGTCGAAGTGCAATTGCCGCTGCATCAAGTGCCGGCCCCGGCGTTCTATATCAGCGTGGTGCCGGACATGGTCGGCGGCCGTTTGAGCAGCCACGACCGCGACCTGCTCGGCCTGGCTCATCAACTGGCCGGCAGCGACGGCGCGGTGCTGGCGGTAGTGTTCGGCGAGCACAAGGAAAACGCTTTCGCCACGGCAGGCGTTGACCGTTTGCTGGTGCTGGAAGGGGAAGAATTCAGTGGTTATGCACCGGAGCAACGCATCCAGGGCCTGCGGGCTGTGGATAACCAGTTCAACCCGCGCCACTGGCTGTTGCCGGACAGCCGCAGCGGTGGCGGCGAACTCGGTCGGCGCTTTGCCGCCGCACTGGGCGAGCGCCCGGCCACACGGGTGTGGCAGGTCAAGGATCAGGAGTGCATCGGCCGCGCCGGTGCCGGGTTGCAGGATCTGGCCCGCCCGGTGGCGCGCTTGATTTTGGCGTCCGCCGAATGTGCGGAACCGGTCAGCGAAACCCGCCACGAAGCATTGCCGGTTGAGTTATCCACACCGGCGGCGCGCAGCCTTTCGCGAATCGAGGATCTGGGGACGGTGGCGGTGGACCCGGCGGCGATTCCGATGGCCGAAGCCGAGTTTATCTTCTCCGGCGGCAACGGGGTCAAGGATTGGGAGCTTTTCCACAGGACCGCCGCCGCTCTCGGCGCCACCGAAGGCGCGTCGCGGGTGGCCGTGGACGACGGCTTCATGACCCGCGACCGTCAGGTCGGCGCGTCCGGCACCTGGGTCACGGCGCGGGTTTACGTGGCCGTGGGGATTTCCGGGGCGATCCAGCATCTGCAGGGCATCGGCGCCTGCGACAAGGTGGTGGCGATCAACCTCGATCCGGGCTGCGACATGATCAAGCGTGCCGACCTGTCGGTGATCGGCGAAAGCGCGGAAATTCTCCAGGCCTTGATCGCGGCGGTAGAGGCTTACCGCAACGAAGCCAAGCGCGATGCGGCTTAAGGAACGGTTATGAGCACAAAGATCATCAGTCTGGTTTCAATCGGCGCCCACCCGACCTCGGGCCGCCCGCGTCGTGCCGAACAGGATGCGCGGGCGGTGGAACTCGGCTTGCAACTGGCTGGGGATAACCTGCAAGTGCTGCATGCCGGCGACATTGGCGAACCTGCGTTGCGCGCTTATCTGGGCATGGGCCTGGAACAGATGCATGTGCTGGAACAACCGGCCGGTGCGGATGCGTTGCCGGCGTTGACCGACTATTTGCGTGATGCCGGCGCTCAGGTGGTGTTGACCGGCAGTCAGGCGGAAACCGGTGAAGGTTCGGGGATGCTGCCGTTCCTGCTGGCCGAAGGGCTGGGTTGGCCATTGGTCGTCGGTTTGGCCCAGGTCGAGTCGATCAACGACGGCTCGGCGCTGGTGCTGCAAGCGTTGCCCCGTGGGCAGCGGCGCCGGTTGAAGGTGCGCCTGCCGTTTCTGGCGACTGTGGATAACGCCGCGCCCAAGCCTCGGCAAAGTGCTTACGGGCCGGCGCGGCGGGGCGTTCTTCAGGCAAAAGACGTGGAGGTGGTGGACGACGAATTACTTGCGTTGGCGACCCTGCAACCGGCCAAACCCCGACCGAAACGCTTGAAGGTGATCAAGGCCAAGAGCGGGGCTGACCGGATGAAAGCGGCGACGGCCAAGGCCAGTGGCGGTGGTGGGCAGGTGCTCAAGGGCGTGACTGCCCAAGCGGGGGCGGAAGCCATTCTCAAACTGCTGCTTGAAGAAGGTGTTGTCCGCTGAATGTCTGTTCGGCCCCTCTTCTGTCGGAAGAGGGGCGTTTACCCACAATCCCTGTTGGCGGATCTGTGGATAACGTGTTCGCCCATCCCTGAACCCCACGCCAATCAAGCCTTCCAGCCCTCAGGTCAAAAAACGATCAGCCTAACTTGCGGTTTTTTCGGGCTTTTTCCCAAGGATAACTTCTCAAGTTGCCCCCAATCTCTGTTGGCCCTTCTGTGGATAAGATGTTCGCTATCCGCTGCAGGCCATATAAATCGTGGCTTACGATGGGTTGATCGAAAAATGATCAATTCGACCTTTTGAAACAATAATCTTCACGTAAACCCCGATTTATCAAGCCCTCCAGCGCTTTTCCACAGCACCCGCGAAGTTACCCCCGAACTCTGTTGGCGCTTCTGTGGATAAGGTGTTCGCCATCCTCTGCAGGCCATGTATTACGTGCTCTTCAAGGTGTTGATCAAAAAACAGACAATCAGCACCGAAAACCGTGCTTCTGGATAAGTCACGGTTTTTCTTCACAAAACCCCGATTATTTTCCAAGGTCATCCACAGTTGTCCCCATTTGCTGTGGGTGGCTATGTGGATAACTTGTTCGCCAAACCCTGCAAGCCCCGCAGGCTATAGTCCAAATGGCAATTGATCAGATTTCATACAGTTCTAAGAGCCTGCCTTGACTTCAATCCGGCCGCTGTCTTCACTCCAATGGCACAAGGACCGCCGTCACTTATCCACATCTGGTTCAGGGAGAACGCGTGATGGATACCCAGCCACATCGCTCACCCCTCAATCCCCGCTTGCTGTCAGCCCCGAAGCCGCGCACGCGCACCTTGCGTCGTGCCGCCAATCAGCATGCCCGTCTATAGCGCCTGAACCCTGCCACACCGCTGTACTGCCGCCGGGCCTGCCCGGGGGCCAGGTGCCCGTTCGCCCATTGATTGCAGGCAACCGCAGAGTTGCCCCATCTGCCTGAGAGAGGAACCACCTCATGACACGGATCGCAACGCCCATCAGCGACATCAAGGAACACTACGACGTGATCGTCATCGGCTCCGGGTACGGCGGCGGCATTGCCGCTTCGCGCCTGTCTCGGGCCGGTAAAAAGGTGTGCCTGCTGGAGCGCGGTCGGGAAATCCAGCCCGGCGAATATCCCAACACCATGATCGCTGCGACCGAAGAGTTGCAGGTGCACGACCCGGACGGCCACATCGGCTCACGCACCGGGTTGTTCGATCTGCACGTCAACGCGCAGCAGAACGTGGTGGTCGGTTGTGGCCTCGGTGGCACGTCGTTGATCAATGCCAACGTTTCGCTGGAGCCGACAGCCGATGTGTTCAAGGATCCACGCTGGCCATTGGCGGTGCGTGAGGACCAGGATGGCTTGCTCAAGGAGGGCTACAGAAAGGCCCGGGAGATGCTCAAACCCAACGCTTATCCGAACAGCGCACCGAACCTGCCCAAGCTGGATGCCAACAAAAAGTCCGCGGACTTCCTCAAGCAAGGCGCGAACTTTTACAAGCCGCCGATCAACGTGACCTTCGACAAACTGCCGAACAACCTCAACCATGTCGGCGTCGAGCAACTGCCGTGCAACCACTGCGGCGACTGCGTTTCGGGCTGTAACAACAAGGCCAAGAACACCACGCTGATGAACTATCTGCCGGACGCCACCAATCACGGTGCGGAGATTTTCTGCCAGGCCCAGGTGCGGCATCTGGAGCGCGACGGCAACGGCTGGATCGTGCACTTCCAGTACCTCGACAGTGGCCGCGAGAAATTCGACGCGCCGACGCTGTTCGTGAAAGCCGACATCGTCGTGGTGTCTGCCGGGACCCTCGGTTCCACCGAGATTCTGCTGCGCTCGCGGGAAAAGGGCTTGGTGATGTCCGGGCAGCTCGGCGAGAACATGAGCGGCAACGGCGACATCCTCGGCTTTGGCCACAACTGCGAGCAGACCATCAACGGCATCGGTTTCGGCACGCACTCGGCCAAGGAGATGAAACCGGTCGGCCCGTGCATCACGTCGATCATCGACATGCGCAACGAAGGTGATCGCAGCAGTCGCATGGTCATCGAGGAGGGCTCGATCCCCGGCGCCCTCGGGCGGCCGATGGTCCCGGCGATGGCCGGGTTCGCTGAGATGATCGGCGTACCCACCGACGACAGCTTCAGCGGCAAAGTGAAGTACAAGGAGCGCGAAGCCGAAAGCTTCCTGCGCGGCCCGTACTACGGCGCGCTGCACAACATGCAGACGTACCTGATCATGAGCCACGACAGCGGCCAGGGGCGCATGGTCCTCGATAACAAGGACCAGCTGCGCATCGATTGGCCGGGCGTTGGCGAACAGGAAAACTTCAAGATCGGCAACGAACGGCTGTACCAGAGCACCAAGGCCTTGGGCGGGATCTGGGTCGAGAACCCGATCTGGACCAAACTGCTCAAGCACAGCATCGTTTCGGTGCATCCGCTGGGCGGTTGCGTGATGGGTGAAGACGCTGCGCAAGGCGTGGTCAACCACAAGGGCCAGGTGTTCAGCGGCGCAAGCGGCAGCGATGTCTACGCCAACCTGTACGTGACCGACGGCGCGGTGATTCCGACGTCACTGGCGGTCAACCCGCTGCTGACCATCTCCGCCGTCAGCGAGCGCAACATGGGCCTGCTGGCCGCCGACCGTGGCTGGACGATCGATTACACACTGCCTTCGGCGCCGCGCAAACAACCGGTGCCACCGACTCTCGGCGTGCAATTCACCGAGACCATGAAGGGCTACTTCTCCCGGGCCTTCACCGCTGCGCAGAGTACGGATCTGAAGGTTTACGAAGCGGCGGCCAAACGCGGCGAGGCGGACAACTCGCCGATCGATTTCACCCTGACCATCACCGCCAGCGACCTCAACCGGATGATCAAGGAGCCGGAGCACGCCGCGACCATCGTCGGCACGGTGATCGCCCCGGCGCTGTCGCCGCAGCCGCTGACCGCCAGCAACGGCGTGTTCAATCTGTTCGAGCAATTCGAGCAGCAGGTCGATACGCGCCACATGAAATACGACATGAAACTGACCGCCGAGGATGGCAACGACTATTTCTTCAGCGCGTTCAAAACCGTGCCGGAAGACAACGGCGTGCTGAACATCTGGCATGACACCAGCACCCTCTACGTCACGCTGTATCGCGGCCCGGACAAGTCCGGCGAAGTCATCGGCTCGGGTGTGATGCATATCAAACCGGCGGATTTCGCCAAGCAGATGACCACCATGAAAGTCCTCAATGCGCGCAACGAGCGTGAGCGCATCGAAGGGCTGGCGCGGTTCGGCAAGTTCTTCGCCGGGATTCTCTGGGAGAGTTACGGCGGGGTGTTCGCCGGGGACAAGTACTTCAATCCCGACGCGCCGCCACGCTTGAAACGGCCGCTGGATGCGCCGACGCCGGATGTGCATTTCTTCCCCACCGAGGACGGTGTGGAACTGCGCCTGAGCCGCTATCAGGCCGGCAGCAAAGGCCCGGTGATGCTGGTGCACGGGTTGGGTGTGGGCTCGAACATCTTTTCCACCGACACCATCCAGACCAACCTGCTCGAATTTTTGTGCAAGCACGACTACGACGTGTGGCTGCTGGATTTCCGCGTGAGCATCCTGCTGCCGGCGAGCAAGAAGGAATGGAACGGCGACCAGATCGCCCAGTACGACTTCAAGGCTGCCATCGGGCAGATCCAGCAGCAGACCGGCGCGAAGGACGTGCAGTGCGTGGTGCATTGCTACGGCGCAACGACCTTCTTCATGTCGTTGCTGGCCGGTTTGCAGGGCGTGCGTTCGGTGGTCTGTTCGCAGATCGCCGCCGACACGGTCGTCGCGACGGCGACGGGGCTGAAGGCCGGTCTGCACTTGCCGGGGATGCTCGACGCCATCGGCATCAAATCCATGACCGCCTACGCCGACAGCAAGGAAAACTGGTTCAACCGCCTCTACGACAAGGCCCTCAACGGCTACGCCCGGATCGAAGCCCAGGGTTATTGCACCAACCCGGTGTGCCACCGCATCACCTTCATGTACGCCTCGCTGTACCGCCACGACACCCTCAACGAGACGCTGCATGACAACCTGCACGAACTGTTCGGCGAGTCGAACATCGAGACCTTCGAACACCTGGCGCTGATCGTGCGCAAAGGGCATCTGGTGGACTTCAAGGGCAACGATGTGTACATGCCGCACTTCGACCGGCTGACCATGCCGATCTGCTTCATCAGCGGCGCGGAAAACCAGTGCTACCTGCCGGAAAGCACGCTCAAGACCTACCAGCGGGTCTGCGAGAAACACGGGCCGGAGCGCTACAGCCGGCATGTGGTGCCGGGTTACGGCCACATCGATTGCATGTTCGGCAAGAACGCGGTGGTCGATGTGTATCCGATCATCCTTGAACACCTGGAGAAGACGGCCCTCGGTTGACTCGCAACCGAGTCGACTGCAATCGCGAGCAGGCTCGCTCCCACATTGGAATGCGATGCGAATTTGTGGGAGCTGGCCTGCCAGCGATGGCGGGGTATCGGGCGCTACACCTCTCCGGTCTGTACAAGGAAATGGATGACATGGACAGCTACATCCGCTGGTTTCAACGTTTCATCTGGCTCGGCATTGCGATGAACATGGTGTTCGCGATCCCGGCGCTGTTCGCGCCGGGGTTGCTGACATCGGTGGTCGGCCTGCCGCCGCAACTCTCCGACCCGTGGCTGGAAAACGCCGGGATGCTGCTGGTGGGCATCAGCGTGTTCTACATGCCGTCGGGCTTCAACGCGCCACGCTACGTGGTGCATTCCTGGCTGTGCGTGCTGACGCGGCTGATTGCCGTGGCGTTCTGGATCTACCTGATCGACACCAGCAGCCAGGGCTCGGTGTTCGTACCGATGCTGATGGGCGATCTGAGTTTCTTCCTGATCCTCGGCATTCTGCTGTACCTCGGCACCACCCCTGAAAACCGACCATTGGCGCTGCTCTGTGACGGCTGGCGCGAATGGCGGGCGGCGTGGGCGCGGCATTGGCAGAACCACGCGTTCAAGGTCGGTACGCTGGTGGTCGTCGCGCTGTTGGCGTTCATCGGTTACCAGACCTGGTATCAGATGCTGCGGGTGGTGCCGGAGCAGGAATACGCCTCCGATGAAGATCACTACAAATACGCCGCTATTGGCCTGGGCATCGAAGCACGGATCCCGTATTACCTGTTCTCCGTACTGCCGCAGATGTGCCCGGAGAAGATGCCGAAACCCGGCGGCTGGGAAGTCTTCGGCTTCCTGTTCGAGAACGGCAAGGACCTGCCGATCGGCATGGCCAAGCGGCAGATCGGTTACCCGACCGTCGAGCCGAACTGCGCTTTGTGTCACACCGGTTCCTACCGGGCGAATGCCAGCAACGTTGCGGTCAATGTGCCGAGTGCGCCGGCCAATACCCTGCAACTGCAGGCTTTCCAGTGGTTCGCCTACGATTGCGCCAGCGACCCGAAATTCACCACCGACGCGGTGATGGCGGCGATCAACAGCAAGTTTCAGCTCGGCTTTTTCGAGCGGCTCTACAACCGTTACCTGATCATCCCGATGGCCAAGACCGCGCTGCTCAAACAGAAGCAGGCCTACGCCTGGCAGAAATTGCGTCCGCCGCAGGGGCCGGGGCGTACCGACACCTTCAACCCGACGAAAATGGTGGTGTTCGGCTTCCCGGATGACTCGACCATCGGCACGGTCGACCTGCCGCAAGTGTGGAACCAGAAACCCCGGGAATCGATGTACCTGCACTGGGACGGCAATAACAACAAGATCCACGAGCGCAACTACGCCGCCGCCATGGCCGTGGGGGCGACGCCGGAATCGGTGCTGCCGCCGAGTTTCAACCGCGTGACCAACTGGCTGCTCGGGCACAAGGCGCCGGCGTGGCCGTGGGCGCTGGATCAGGCCAAAGTCGCCCAGGGCAAGCCGATCTGGGAGGCCAATTGCGCCGGTTGCCACGACTTCGGTCGCGCCGACACCGGGCAAGTCACCACCAACATCGACCAGCTCGGCACCGATCCGCATCGCCTCGACTCGTTCACCACCGGGCTGGTGGCGGCGTTCCACACTTTCAAGAAACCACCGTTCGATTTCGGTGCCTATCGCAAGACCCAGAGCTACAGCAACACGCCCACCGACGGCATCTGGCTGCGCGCGCCTTATCTGCACAACGGCTCGGTGCCGACCCTGTGGGACTTGCTGCAACCACCGGAAAAACGTCCGCAGGTGTTCATCACCGGCTCTGACATCTACGACCCGGTCAATGTTGGTTTCGTCACCAGTGGCGCCCAGGCCAAAGCCTCGGCGGACTTCAAGTACGACACACGCCTGGAGGGCAATCACAACACCGGTCACCTGTATGGCACGACGCTGTCGGACGACGACAAACGCGCGCTGATCGAATTCATGAAAACCCTGTGAACCCTTACGGATAGAGGATTACGCCATGTCAGCGGTCGGTCATCTGAAACATGAAATCGACAAGGTCAAGGTTCGTCTGCACGGCCTGTTCACGCGAGTGGAAATGGCCTGGATGAAGCTCATCAGCGAACTGGAACCCGAGGAATTCCAGGCCATCATCAAGCTGCTCCAGCGCGGTCACGATCAGGCGCAGTACGTGCTGAAAAACGGCGAGTTGCCGGATGACGAGCCGGCGGTGCCGTGGGAGTTGTCCCACGGGTTGTCGATCCTGCGCATCGGCAATGCAACGCCGTTGCCGCAGTCCCCCGATCAACTGCAAACCAAAGTGCTCAAGGACGGCACGCTGCTCGGCTGCCGCAAGTGGGAACTGCTGGACCTGCTGTGGAGCGAAGCGCTGCTCAAATGGATCGAAAACCTGCGCCATCACGCGACCTTCGGCACCGACCCGGCACTGGTGACCATGGAGCGCGAAGTGACGTTGGCGATTGCCGGCGACTGGGGCACCGGGCCGTTCAACAGCCACGCACCGGCGGTGTCGGTGGCCAACCAGATGCAACTGGCCAATGCCGACTTCACCATTCACCTGGGGGATGTCTACTACGCGGGCACCCATTCCCAGGAGGACACCGACATGTCCGGCTGGCCGATGGGTACCCACGGCTCGTTCACCCTCAATTCCAACCACGAGATGTACAGCGGCGCCCACGGTTATTTCAAGGAACTGGCCGCGCGCTTTCCGGGGCAGCAGGGCACCAGCTACTTCGCCCTGATCAATGACGACTGGCTGATTGTCGGGCTGGACACGGCCTATGCCTCGGACGTGATGAACCTGTACATGGACGGCACGCTGAACGAACCGCAAATCGCCTGGATGAAGGGCTTGCCCAAGCGCAAAAAACTGATGGTGCTCAGTCATCATCAGGGTTTCGACATCACCGGGCACAACAAGACCGCGCTGTATCAACCGGTGTGCGATGCGCTGGGGCGTGAGCCGGATTACTGGTACTGGGGGCATCTGCACAACGGCATCGTCTACGCCACCCAGGGCGGACTGCACGCGCGCTGCGCCGGCCACGGGGCGATTCCCTATGGCACCACCAGCGAGCTGAACGGGCATCCACGGATACTGTTTTCCGAGACCCAGGATGCGAAGGATCCGGACTATCCGCTAAGGGTTTTGAACGGGTACGCGAAGATCAGGTTGGTGGGGGAGGAGATTTTCGAGGAGTTTATTGGCGAGGATGGCAGTGTGAGGTGGTCATCCAAGTGATGCGATGACAACGATGACGCCATCGCCAGCAGGCTGGCTCCCACACTGGATCTCTGGTGAACAGATATCTCCTGTGGGAGCCAGCCTGCTGGCGATGCTTTTGCTTTTATCCTTGGACCGGCACGCCTTTGAGGTACGGCGCAGGCTCGGCGCCGAGGTTGCTCAGCATCCGCTCGCTGTACCAGTCGACGAAGTTGACCACGCCGAACTCATAAGTCTTGGAGTACGGCCCCGGCTGGTACGCGGTGGAGTTGATCCCGCGCTGGTTTTCTTCGGCCAGGCGACGATCCTGATCGTTGGTCGCGTCCCACACCTTGCGCATGCGCTCGACGTCGTAGTCCACGCCTTCCACGGCATCCTTGTGCACGATCCACTTGGTGGTGACCATGGTTTCCTGGGCGCTGATCGGCCACACGGTGAACACGATGATGTGATCGCCCATGCAGTGGTTCCACGAGTGCGGCAGGTGCAGGATACGCATCGAGCCCAGGTCCGGGTTCTTGATCCGGCCCATCAGTTTGGCGCAGCCCTGTTTGCCGTCCATGGTCATCGACACGGTGCCTTTGAGCAGCGGCATGCGCACGATGCGGTTGCGCAGGCCGAAACTGGCGTGGGCATAAGGGATCTTTTCGGCTTCCCACGCGGCAGCAGAGGCGGCGACGTGGTCCTTGAACGCTTGGTCGGCACGCGGGTCGGTGACGTCGTCCCACTCCAGCAGGGTTTTCAGCAATTCCGGGTGCGAACCGTTGCAGTGGTAGCACTCGCGGTTGTTTTCCAGCACCAGTTTCCAGTTGGCCTTTTCCATCAAGGTGGTGGTAATCGCCACCTTGGTGTTCTCCATGTCGTAGGGTTCCATGTAGTGGTTCAGGGTCGAGAGGAAGTCATCGATGGCCGGCGGGCTCTCCGCCAGGCTGATGAAGATGTAGCCGCCGGCTGTCTTCACGTTCACCGGCTTGAGGCCGTACTGCTTCATGTCGAAGTCGGCGCCCATTTCGGTGCCGGCGAACAGCAGGCGACCGTCCAGCTCGTAGGTCCACTGGTGGTAGTGGCAGACCAGTTTGGCGACCTTGCCCTTGTCGCTGGTGCACAGGCGCGAGCCACGGTGGCGGCAGACGTTGTGGAACGCGTGCACCACGCCTTCGGCGCCGCGAATGACGATGATCGGGTTCTTGCCGATCTGCAGGGTGATGTAGTTGCCCTTGGCCGGGATTTCGCAGGTCATGCCGGCGATCAACCACTCTTTCTGGAAGATCTCCTGCATGTCGATATCGAACAGGCGCTCGTCACTGTAGAACGGTTGCGGCAGCGAATAGGTGCGCTCGCGTTCCTGCAGCATTTGTGCGGTGGCCTTGCGTGCGGGTTCCAGCAGGTCGCCCAGGCTGAGTTTTGCGGTGTCCATCGATGAATTCCTCAAGGCCATCTGCGTGGCCGCGAAAGTGGCTGATCGGGTGTGCGGCTAAAGGGTGCAACGCAAGGTGTAAAGAATCGGTTTGTAATAGGGGCGAGTGTGGGGCCGGCGCAGGCGAGAACCTTATCCATGGGCGACATGGTGCAATCTGTTCCCGACGCGCAACCCCCGGTGGTTGGGGGCTGGTCGCGATAAGTATGTGAATGTCGCGGATAGGTAAACGGGCCGTTCGCGCTATACGCAGAATCGCCACATGAAGGCCGACAGTCGGCCGTGGAGAACAGCATGTCGAACAGCTTCCTGAATCCGGTCACCACCCAGACCTGGGCCAATGGCCGACACATCGTCCGTTGCGTCAAAGTCATCCAGGAAACCTGGGACGTGCGCACCTTCTGTTTCATGGCCGACCAGCCGATCCTGTTCTTCTTCAAGCCCGGGCAGTTCGTGACCCTGGAGCTGGAAATCGAAGGCCAGCCGATCATGCGTTCGTACACCATCTCCAGCTCGCCGTCGGTGCCATACAGCTTTTCGGTGACCATCAAGCGCGTGCCGGGGGGCAAGGTGTCCAACTGGCTGCACGACACCCTGCACGAAGGCCAGGAGCTGGCGGTGCACGGCCCGGTCGGGCTGTTCAACTCCATCGACTTCCCGAGCCCGAAAGTGCTGTACCTCAGCGGCGGCGTCGGCATTACGCCATGCATGTCCATGGCGCGCTGGTTCTACGACACCAACGGCAACGTCGACATGACGTTCATCCACAGCGCCCGCTCGCCCAAAGACATCATTTACCACCGCGAGCTGGAACACATGGCGTCGCGGATCGACAACTTCAGCCTGCACCTGATCTGCGAGAAACACGGGCTGGGCGAGCCGTGGGCCGGTTATCGCGGCTACCTCAACCACAAAATGCTGGAACTGATGGTGCCGGACTTCCTCGAGCGCGAAGTCTTCTGCTGCGGCCCGACGCCGTACATGACCGCGGTCAAGCGCCTGCTGGAAAACGCCGGTTACGACATGAAGCGCTATCACGAGGAATCCTTCGGTGCCACGCCACCGGAAGCTCGCGCCGATGCGGTGGAACAGGCCGAACAGGCCGCCGAAGCACCGGAAATCCCGGTGGCGGATCTGCACCTGGTGGAATTCACCTCATCGGACAAGAGCATTCGCGTGGCCCCGGGCGAGACCGTGCATGCGGCGGCTGCGAAGGTCGGCCTGATGATCCCGAAAGCCTGCGGCATGGGGATCTGCGGGACGTGCAAGGTGCTCAAGCTCGGCGGCGAAGTGGAGATGGATCACAACGGCGGGATTACCGAGGACGACGAGGCGGAGGGGTACATTCTTTCTTGCTGCAGCGTGCCGAAGGGGGATGTTCGGATCGAGTACTGACAGGCGCCGCAATTCCCTGTAGGAGCGAGCCTGCTCGCGATGAGGCCGGGACATTCAATGATGGTGTCGACGGCCCACTGCTATCGCGAGCAGGCTCGCTTCTACAGGGGAAATCAGACGGGGATTTTCAATTGATATTTAAATTATGTTGAGTACTCCGAGAGCCCCCAAAGCAAAAAAAGTGATACCGCTAAATAACTGACATCTGTGGAGTGTAAGCAGTGTGCGCTTAAAGTCGGGTGGGAATTTTTTAATGTCTTCCGCACTCAATCTCTCATGATAAATATGGATTTCCGGACGTTTCAGGAAACGGGAAATCTCTCCCATCATGTAGATGCGTCCCCACATGCCTCCATGCCATAGCATCATAAGACTGTAGCGGATCGGGCTGTTTTTAAGGCTCCTCATGATTAGTCTTATTTTCGTTTTTGCGATGTATAGCCAGATGCAATTAACGATCAGGAGTGCGGCGAAATTTATGATGCTCACGAGGATTAATGCATCTTTTACAGTTTCAAAGTTCATCTGATCCTCTCGTAAATCCGCTCGCCTGCACGCTCACCGCGATTTTCACCGATGTATCCGCCCGTAAAAGATACAGCTCCCGCAGCCAGCACCCCGCACAACACCCCACCGATTCCTGCACTCGTAACCCCGATTGCCACGCAAATTGTCGGGGCTGCGGCTGCACCCAGAGCAGAACCGATAGCCCCACCCAGAAAACTTCCGGCTTCGGTGTATTTCACCTTTTCGCATGCCTCGGCACTCCCGTTCGTACAAACATCCTGAACCTTCATTGCCGAGGCTCCGCCACTCACGGCCGTACCAATCCATCCGCCATATTTGACGTATTGCGAGGCTTTCACTACGCCTTGAATGTGAGTGGCATAACCGGGAATCCGGCTGATCGCGTCGGCCTTTCTCCAACGGTGGACGAGATTGGACGTATCGATGCCCAGCGCGGCTTTCAGATTTGGATGGTCAGGAAAACCAATTGCCCGTTTAGTCAGAAAGTTGAGTTGAATATCAAGGCGGGCCAGCAATGTTTTACGTTCACTGAGGAATGCCTGTGTGCTCCCCTTTCCCTCGAAAGTTCGGACGTGCAGGGTTTCCAGATCACGTAAAACAGTTTTGATGCCATCCAGATGGTTAGCGGCCATAGCGGTAACAACCCCAATAACTTTTGACCCATCTGAAAGCGTCCTTCTGATGACCTCATAGTGCTGCGCAAAAAAGTCCGCCTCTTCCAGCGTCAACGGCGCCAGCGCCATGCTGACGATGTGCGCGGTTTCCATCAGCAATGATTCTTCATAGGTGCATTGCTGATTGTCCGGGTCGCTCAGGACAATCAGCGTTCCGGCTTTCACCACGTCTTCCAGCGGATTGAGGCTTTTGAATTTAGCGATGACATTCGAGTTGGGCGACGGAAACAGTTGCGCCTGCAGTTTCTCGGCGGACAGACTTTTGGGCACGATGTAGAACCCTGGCTCCTCCGGTGTCGGCAATTCCTGGGGCCAGTGTTCGCGGGGGAAAAATCGCAAGTCGTTGACCGGATGCGCAGAAGAGCGCGGAGCTGAGTTCAGGCGCGTCACTTTCAGATTTTGCTGGCGAACGGCCCGCAGTAAACGTTGCGGATCGGGGTTCGCTGCGGCATGTGGAAGCATCGACAGGCGTGGTGTCCTGGCCGCGCCGGTGAGCGCGCCGTGACTGGTTTGCTGCAGGGCCCGGGACTGGTTCAACAGGTTTCGTTGTTCCTGCGCAAGCGCATTGATCCCTTGCTGCGGCGTCAGGCGTCCGTCCGCTACCTCCTCGGTAATTCGCTTGGCGAAGTACGCGACTTGTTGATGGAATTGCACACGTGCAATGCCATACGCCAGATGACGGTTTCCGATGGTCAGTGCCTGCCCAAGCAGGTTGCCGGCGGCGTCCTGTACATCGCACAGATCATGCTGCCGTGAACTCAACCCGCTTCGCCCCACGAGGTATAGCCAGTGGTGCCTGCAATGTGGTGTACCCAACTGATGCCGCGGTAACGGATGGCCAGTTGTTCTTGGGGCTGGGCATCGTTTTGCAGAATCACGTGGGGCACATCCTGCGACAGTTCAGCGAGAACCGCCCCGTCGAGGGTGATCGAATAGAATTTTTCCTGCTGCCCCTGGGGCGACGTGCGGTAGAGGCTGATCGTGCAGTCCAGTTCTTCGCTGTTCGAATGCGCCTGAGCCAGCAATGGGGAAGATTTGTCGACCGCTTTGGTGATGATGACCGGCTGATGGACGGGTTTGCCGAGATTGGCGTCGCGGCGAATTTCATGGCTCAGGGCGAACACCATGATTTCATCGGTATGGGCCGTCTGGTATTTGTTGCCGACCGATTCCGGCGTCGAGCATCCGGCTGAAATAAGGCCCTGGATCTTGCCGGTGATGGTCATGTAGGCAGGGTTCGCCATAGTCTGCACTCCTCGAAAATGGAGTCGGCAGTCTATGGCGAGGCTTGTTTGAGTGATGTAGGACCTGGCGTAGGTCGTTTCTGAAAATGCTCAGTCGATAAACAGGTCAGGCATCAGTTTCGCGTTGCTGTCCGGTTCAAACCGATAGTGTTCGAATTCACTCACACCGTTCTCCCGCAAAATCTCCTCATCAATCAACAACCGCCCGGTAATCCGCCGCCCGCTGCTGCCCAGAATCACATGCGCCGCATCCGCCATGATCTGCGGCGTGCGCGCATGCTTGAACGACTCCCGGTTGCCCAGCTGAAACTCGATCGCCGCCGTGGCAATCATGGTCTGCGGCCACAGCGAATTCACACTGATCCCGTAGTTGGCGAATTCCTCGCTCATGCCGACGGTCAGCATGCTCATGCCGTACTTGGTTACGGTGTAGGGGCTGTATTGCGCGAACCATTTGCTGGCCATGTTCAGTGGCGGCGACAGGTTGAGAATGTGCCCGGTGGACTTCTTCAGATAGGGCAGGGCCGCCTGGCTGCAGAGCAGAACTGCGCGGGTGTTGATCTGGTGCATCAGGTCGAAGCGCTTGAGCTCAATGTGCTGCACACCGGTCAACTTGATCGCCCCGGCATTGTTCACCAGTGCGTCGATCCCGCCGAAGTGTTCGTTGGCCTGGGCCAGCGCCTGACGCACTGCCTCTTCATCACGCACATCCAGTTGCAACGCCAAAGCCTTGCCCCCGGCCGCCTCGACTTCAGCGGCGACGCTGTGAATGGTGCCGGGCAACTTGGCGTGCGGTTCGGCGCTCTTGGCGGCGATCACGATATTGGCCCCGTCCCGCGCAGCCCGCAGCGCAATCTCGCGCCCGATGCCACGGCTGGCGCCGGTGATGAACAAGGTTTTGCCTTTTAGCGACATGCGCAAGCTCCTGCTTATTGTTATGTGAGCGATGGCTCGACAGACAATGTAGACGATGGAGCTGAAACGGGAGGAGGTGAGCGGTGGCGGGGAGCAGGCTCCCGCGCCACGGGGAGGCGATCAGGCCGACATGACTTCGCGAATGTCGCGCGCCAGTTCACGCACGCGTTCTTCTTCGGTGTCCCACGAGCACATGAAGCGCGCGCCGCCCTTGCCGATGAAGGTGTAGAAGCGCCAGCCGCGAGCGGTCAGGGCGGCGATGGCCGGTTCCGAGAGTTGCAGGAACACACCGTTGGCCTGCACCGGGAACATCAGTTCCACGCCCGGGATGTCGCTGACCAGTTCTGCCAGCAGTTGTGCGCAGTGGTTGGCGTGGCGGGCGTATTTGAGCCAGGCGTCGTTTTCCAGGATGCCGACCCACGGTGCCGACAGGAAGCGCATCTTCGACGCCAGTTGCCCGGCCTGTTTGCAGCGGTAGTCGAAGTCTTCGGCCAGTTTGTGGTTGAAGAACAGAATCGCCTCACCCACCGCCATGCCGTTTTTCGTACCGCCGAAGCACAGCACGTCGACGCCGGCCTTCCAGGTCAGGTCCGCCGGCGAGCAGCCGAGGAATGCGCAGGCGTTGGAGAAGCGGGCGCCGTCCATGTGCAGGTTCAGGCCCAGTTCCTTGCAGGTGTCGCTGATGGCGCGGACTTCTTCCGGGGTGTAGACGCTGCCGACTTCGGTGGCTTGGGTCAGGGTCACCACGCGCGGTTTCGGGTAGTGGATGTCCTGGCGCTTGAGCGCAACTTCGCGGATCGAGGCCGGGGTGATCTTGCCGTTTTCGGTGCCGGCGATCAGCAGTTTCGAGCCGTTGGAGAAGAACTCCGGCGCGCCGCATTCGTCGGTTTCGACGTGGGCGGTTTCCGAGCAGATCACGCTGTGGTAACTCTGGCACAGCGACGACAGCGCCAGGGAGTTGGCGGCGGTGCCGTTGAAGGCGAAGAACACTTCGCAGTCGGTCTCGAACAGCTTGCGGAAATAATCCGAGGCGCGTGCTGTCCACTCATCGTCGCCATAAGCGCGCTGGTGGCCGTGGTTGGCCTGTTCCATGGCAGCCCAGGCTTCGGGGCAGATACCGGAGTAGTTGTCGCTGGCGAATTGTTGGCTCTTGTCGGTCATGGCCGGCTTCCGTGATCGAGGCGCTTGTGGCGCTTCGTGGGGTCAATGATGGTGCGCACTGTACCGAAGATCATCCGGGGAGCACACGGGATGTCGCTGTCAGAACTTTACAAGGATGCGAGCCGATTATGCACCTGAGCCGGCGCGACGGCGCACTCGATCTGCTCAAGTGGCTGGCGCTGCTGAGCATGCTGCTCGATCACCTGCGATATGTCGGGATCAGCGCCGATTGGCTGTATGTACCGGGGCGGCTGGCGTTCCCGTGGTTCTGTCTGGCGATGGCGGCGAACCTGGCGCGGGACGGCGCGCGCAAGACCGAATGGCGCTATCTGGGCTGGTTGCTGCTGTTCAGTCTGTTCAGCGAGATTCCCTACCGTTTGTACATTCCCGATCCCGACACCTTGAACGTGATGCCCACGCTGGCGCTGGGTTTGCTGGCGGCGCGGGGCTGGCAGGATCGGGCACTGGTTTCGCGCTTGCTGGCGGTCGGGGCCTTGCTGGTGGCCACGTTGTTCCCGGAGCGACTGATGTTCGGTCTGTTCGGCGTCCTGCTGCCATTGGCGATGTTGCTGGTGTTTCGCAAACCCTGGTATTTCAGCCTGCTGCCGGGACTGGTGTGTCTGGCGGCGAATCAGTGGCAGGTGCTCTTCGAATCCGCGCAGTTCGGCAACCGTGTGGCGCTCCTCGGCATTGCGACCTGCCTGATGACGCCAGTGTCCGGAATGTTCCTGTTGCGACATGCCACTTTCCTCCGCGCGCCACCCCTGCGGCGCTGGGCGTATGCGCTCTATCCCGCGCATTTCCTCGTTCTTCTGGCCTTGCGCCAGCTGCTTGTTTGAGTCCGTCGCTGTCGCCATGTCGTAAACGCACCTTTGCGTGGCGTCCGTAGGCATTTGGCCTCCCTGCGCCGGCCATACCATCGGCATCAAAGGGCACTGCCATCATTGCCAGTGCCTTACCGAGACGAATGGCGCACAGATGCCGCTGGGAGAGACGCGATGTTCAGCAAGCAAGACCGGATCCAGGGTTACGACGATGCACTGCTGGCGGCGATGAATGCCGAGGAGCAACGTCAGGAAGATCACATCGAGCTGATCGCGTCGGAGAACTACACCAGCAAACGCGTGATGGAAGCGCAAGGCAGCGGCCTGACCAACAAGTACGCCGAAGGTTATCCGGGCAAGCGCTACTACGGTGGCTGCGAGCACGTCGACAAGGTTGAAGCGCTGGCCATCGAACGCGCCAAGCAACTGTTCGGCGCCGATTACGCCAACGTCCAGCCGCACTCCGGTTCTTCGGCCAACAGCGCCGTGTACCTGGCGCTGATCCAGGCCGGCGACACCATTCTCGGCATGAGCCTGGCCCACGGCGGTCACCTGACCCACGGCGCCAAGGTCTCGTCTTCGGGCAAGCTGTACAACGCCGTGCAGTACGGCATCGACACCAAGACCGGCCTGATCGATTACGACGAAGTCGAGCGTCTGGCGGTCGAGCACAAACCGAAAATGATCGTTGCCGGTTTCTCGGCCTACTCGAAAACTCTGGATTTCCCGCGCTTCCGTCAGATCGCCGACAAGGTCGGTGCGCTGCTGTTCGTCGACATGGCTCACGTCGCCGGTCTGGTGGCTGCCGGTCTGTACCCGAACCCTCTGCCGTACGCCGACGTGGTCACCACCACCACGCACAAGACCCTGCGCGGTCCTCGTGGCGGCCTGATCCTGGCCAAGGCCAACGAAGAAATCGAGAAAAAGCTCAACGCGGCGGTATTCCCCGGCGCCCAGGGCGGCCCGCTGATGCACGTCATCGCCGGCAAGGCCGTGTGCTTCAAGGAAGCGCTGGAGCCTGGCTTCAAGGCCTATCAGCAACAAGTGATCGACAACGCCCAGGCGATGGCGAGCGTCTTTATCAAACGTGGCTACGATGTAGTGTCCGGCGGCACCGACAACCACTTGTTCCTGGTCAGCCTGATCCGTCAGGGCCTCACCGGTAAAGACGCCGACGCCGCCCTCGGTCGCGCCCACATCACCGTCAACAAGAACGCCGTACCGAACGACCCGCAGTCGCCGTTCGTCACCTCTGGCCTGCGCATCGGCACCCCGGCGGTGACCACCCGCGGCTTCAAAGTGGCGCAGTGCGTGACGCTGGCCGGCTGGATCTGCGACATCCTCGACAACCTCGGCGATGCCGATGTCGAGGCCAACGTCGCCCAGCAGGTTGCGGCCCTGTGCGCAGACTTCCCGGTTTATCGCTGAGCGTTCTGGAGTAAATGACTATGCAACGCTATTCGGGCTTCGGCCTCTTCAAGCACTCCCTCAGCCACCACGAAAACTGGCAGCGCATGTGGCGCACGCCGACCCCGAAAAAGGTCTACGACGTGGTCATCGTCGGCGGCGGCGGGCACGGTCTGGCGACTGCCTACTATCTGGCGAAAGAGCACGGCATCACCAACGTGGCCGTGGTCGAGAAGGGCTGGCTGGGCGGCGGTAACACCGCGCGCAACACCACCATCGTTCGCTCCAACTACCTGTGGGACGAGTCGGCGCACCTGTACGAACACGCGATGAAACTGTGGGAAGGCCTGTCTCAGGACCTGAACTACAACGTGATGTTCTCCCAGCGCGGCGTCTACAACCTGTGCCACACCTTGCAGGACATTCGTGATTCCGAGCGTCGGGTCAGCGCCAACCGCCTCAACGGCGTCGACGGCGAGCTGCTCAACGCCAAGCAAGTCGCGGACGAGATCCCGTACCTCGACTGCTCGAAAAACACCCGCTACCCGGTGATGGGCGCAACCGTCCAGCGTCGCGGCGGCGTGGCCCGTCACGATGCCGTGGCGTGGGGCTTTGCCCGTGCCGCCGACGCCCTGGGCGTGGACTTGATCCAGCAGACCGAAGTGATCGGTTTCCGCAAGGAAAACGGCGTGTGCATCGGCGTCGAAACCAACAAGGGTTTCATCGGCGCCAAGCGCGTCGGCGTGGTCACCGCCGGTAACTCCGGGCACATGGCCAAACTCGCCGGTTTCCGTCTGCCGATCGAATCCCACCCGCTGCAGGCGCTGGTGTCCGAGCCGATCAAGCCGATCATCGACAGCGTGATCATGTCCAACGCCGTGCACGGTTACATCAGCCAGTCCGACAAGGGCGACCTGGTGATCGGCGCCGGTATCGACGGCTACAACGGCTACGGCCAGCGCGGTTCGTACCCGGTGATCGAGCACACCATCCAGGCCATCGTCGAGATGTTCCCGGTGCTGTCGCGGGTACGCATGAACCGTCAGTGGGGCGGCATCGTCGACACCACGCCGGACGCCTGCCCGATCATTTCGAAAACCCCGGTCCCGAACATGTTCTTCAACTGCGGTTGGGGCACCGGCGGCTTCAAGGCCACACCGGGCTCGGGCAACGTGTTTGCTGCGAGCCTGGCCAAAGGTGAAATGCACCCGCTGGCCGCACCTTTCTCCATCGACCGTTTCCACAACGGTGCGTTGATCGACGAACACGGCGCTGCGGCTGTCGCCCACTAACAGGAGAAATCCCATGTTGCATATCTTCTGTCCTCACTGCGGCGAACTGCGCTCCGAAGAGGAATTCCACGCATCCGGCCAGGCGCACATCCCGCGTCCGCTGGATCCGAACAGCTGCACCGACGAGGAGTGGGGCGACTACATGTTCTTCCGCGACAACCCTCGCGGCCTGCACCACGAGTTGTGGGATCACGTCGCCGGTTGCCGCCAGTACTTCAACGTCACCCGCGACACCGTGACCTACGAGATTCTCGAAACCTACAAGATCGGCACCAAGCCGCAATTCACCGACAAGGCTGACCCTGCGAAAACAGCCACGCCGGCGCTGGGAGAGAAGGTATGAGCCAGACCAATCGCCTGTCCAACGGTGGACGGATCGACCGCAACAAAGTGCTGAGCTTCACCTTCAACGGTCAGAGCTACAAAGGCTTCGAGGGCGATTCGCTGGCCTCGGCGCTGATCGCCAACGGCGTCGACATCATCGGCCGCAGCTTCAAGTATTCGCGCCCTCGCGGCATCTTCGCCGCCGGTGCCGAAGAGCCGAACGCGGTGCTGCAGATCGGTGCGACCGAAGCTACCCAGATCCCTAACGTGCGCGCCACGCAACAGGCGTTGTACCAGGGTCTGGTCGCCACCAGCACCAACGGCTGGCCGAGCGTCAACAACGACATGATGGGGATTCTCGGCAAGGTCGGCGGCAAGCTGATGCCACCGGGTTTCTACTACAAAACCTTCATGTACCCGCAATCGTTCTGGATGACCTACGAGAAGTACATTCGCAAGGCCGCAGGTCTTGGCCGCTCGCCGACCGAAGTCGATCCGGACACCTACGACTACATGAACCAGCACTGCGACGTGCTGATCGTCGGCGCCGGCCCGGCCGGTCTGGCCGCTGCTTTGGCTGCCGCGCGCAGCGGTGCCCGGGTGATCATCGCCGATGAACAGGAAGAGTTCGGCGGCAGCCTGCTCGACTCCCGCGAAAGCCTCGACGGCAAGCCTGCTGTGGAGTGGGTCGCCAGTGTGGTTGCCGAATTGAAGAACACTCCGGACGTGCTGCTGTTGCCCCGCGCCACGGTCAACGGTTACCACGACCATAACTTCCTGACCATTCACGAGCGTCTCACCGATCACCTCGGCGACCGCGCGCCAATCGGTCAGGTGCGCCAGCGCATCCATCGCGTCCGCGCCAAGCGTGTGGTGCTGGCCACCGGCGCTCACGAGCGTCCGCTGGTCTACGGCAACAACGACGTGCCGGGCAACATGCTGGCCGGTGCGGTTTCGACCTACGTGCGCCGTTACGGCGTGGCGCCGGGCAAGAAGCTGGTGCTGACCACCAACAACGATCACGCCTATCGCGTAGCGCTGGACTGGCTCGACGCCAGCCTGCAAGTGGTAGCCATCGCTGATGCCCGCAGCAATCCGCGTGGCGCATTGGTTGAAGAAGCCCGCGCCAAAGGCATTCGAATCCTCACCGGCAGCGCCGTGATCGAGGCCCGTGGCAGCAAGCGTGTGACCGCTGCTCGCGTGGCCGCCATCGATGTAAAAGGCCATGCCGTGACCAGTCCCGGCGAATGGCTGGACTGCGACGTGATCGCCAGCTCCGGCGGCTACAGCCCGGTGGTGCACCTGGCGTCGCACCTCGGCGGCAAGCCGATCTGGCGCGAAGACATTCTCGGTTTCGTACCGGGCGAAGCACCGCAGAAACGCGTGTGCGTCGGCGGCATCAACGGCGTCTACGGTCTTGGCGATTCCCTGGCCGACGGTTTTGAAGGCGGCGTGCGCGCCGCAGCCGAAGCCGGTTTCCAGACCGTCGAAGGCGTGTTGCCGAAAGCTCTGAGCCGCCACGAAGAACCGATGCTGGCGCTGTTCCAGGTGCCGCACGAGAAGGGCACTTCCCGGGCACCGAAGCAATTCGTCGACCTGCAGAACGACGTCACCGCCGCCGCCATCGAACTGGCGACCCGCGAAGGTTTCGAGTCGGTCGAGCACGTCAAACGCTACACCGCGCTGGGCTTCGGCACCGATCAGGGCAAGCTCGGCAACGTCAACGGTCTGGCCATCGCCGCCCGTTCGCTGAACGTGACCATCCCGCAGATGGGCACCACGATGTTCCGTCCGAACTACACGCCGGTGACATTCGGCGCGGTAGCGGGCCGTCACTGTGGGCACATCTTCGAACCTGTGCGTTACACCGCACTGCATCAATGGCACCTGAAAAACGGTGCCGAGTTCGAAGACGTCGGCCAGTGGAAACGTCCGTGGTACTTCCCGAAAAACGGCGAAGACATGCATGCCGCGGTCAAACGCGAATGCAAGGCTGTGCGCGACAGCGTTGGCCTGCTGGACGCTTCGACCCTGGGCAAGATCGACATCCAGGGCCCGGATGCCCGCGAGTTCCTCAACCGCGTGTACACCAACGCCTGGACCAAGCTCGACGTGGGCAAGGCCCGTTACGGCCTGATGTGCAAGGAAGACGGCATGGTCTTCGACGACGGTGTGACGGCGTGTCTGGCCGACAACCATTTCGTCATGACCACCACCACCGGCGGCGCGGCTCGCGTACTGCAGTGGCTGGAGCTGTACCACCAGACCGAATGGCCAGAGATGAAGGTCTACTTCACCTCCGTCACCGACCACTGGGCGACCATGACCCTGTCCGGCCCGAACAGCCGCAAGCTGCTCAGCGCCGTGACCGACATCGACCTGGCCAACGAAGCGTTTCCGTTCATGACCTGGAAAGAAGGTCTGGTCGGCGGTGTGCCGGCGCGGGTGTTCCGCATCTCGTTCACCGGTGAGCTGTCGTACGAAGTCAACGTCCAGGCCGACTATGCGATGGGAGTGCTGGAAAAAATCGTCGAGGCCGGCAAGCAGTACAACCTGACCCCGTACGGCACTGAAACCATGCACGTCCTGCGGGCCGAGAAGGGTTTCATCATCGTCGGCCAGGACACCGACGGCTCGATGACGCCGGACGATCTGAACATGGGCTGGTGCGTCGGTCGCACCAAACCGTTCTCTTGGATCGGCCAGCGCGGCATGAACCGTGAAGACTGCGTGCGTGACCAGCGCAAACAACTGGTGGGCCTGAAGCCGATCGATCCGAACGTCTGGCTGCCGGAAGGCGCGCAACTGGTGTTCAACACCAAGCAGACGATCCCGATGACCATGGTCGGCCACGTGACCTCCAGCTACGCGCACAACTCCCTCGGTTATTCGTTTGCCATGGGCGTAGTGAAGGGCGGTCTGAAGCGTCTGGGCGAGCGGGTGTTCGCACCGCTGGCCGACGGCAGCGTGATCGAGGCGGAAATCGTTTCTTCGGTGTTCTTCGATCCGAAGGGCGATCGCCAGAACATCTAATTGATCGCTCCCGTGCCTGGCGCGGGAGCGGCACAGAATTCAGGAAGGGTGCTTTATGACCGCAGCCAACGTGTACCAACAACGCCCGACCACCGGGGCCAAGGCCGAGTCGTCGCTGCACCATGCAGACCTCGCCAGCCTGGTCGGCAAGGGCCGCAAAAGCGCCGGTGTCACCGTGCGCGAGAAAAAACTCCTGGGGCATCTGACCATTCGTGGTGACGGCCACGATGCCGCGTTCGCCGCCGGTGTGCACAAGGCCCTGGGCATCGAGTTGCCGGGCGCCCTGAGCGTGATCGTCAAAGGCGAAACCAGCCTGCAGTGGATGGGCCCGGACGAGTGGCTGCTGATCGTGCCGAGCGGCGAGGAGTTCGCTGCCGAGCAGAAACTGCGCGAAGCGCTGGGCGATCTGCACATCGCAATCGTCAACGTCAGCGGCGGCCAGCAGGTGCTCGAGTTGAGCGGCCCGAACGTGCGTCAGGTGCTGATGAAGTCCACCAGCTACGACGTGCACCCGAACAACTTCCCGGTCGGCAAGGCCGTGGGCACGGTGTTCGCCAAGTCGCAGCTGATGATTCGCCACACCGCCGAAGACACCTGGGAACTGCTGATTCGTCGCAGCTTCTCGGATTACTGGTGGTTGTGGTTGCAGGATGCGTCCGCCGAATACGGCCTCAGCGTACAGGCTTGATGATCGTTCCTGCGCTGTGCGTGGGAACGAGTAGAGGAGAAAAACAACAATGAGCCGCGCCCCGGATACATGGATTCTGACCGCCGACTGCCCCAGCGTTCTCGGCACCGTGGACGCGGTGACGCGTTTTCTTTTCGAGCAGGGCTGCTACGTCACCGAGCACCACTCGTTCGACGACCGGCTCTCGGGTCGTTTTTTCATTCGTGTGGAATTCCGTCAGCCCGACGGTTTTGACGAGCAGTCCTTCCGTGCCGGCCTCGCCGAACGCGGTCAGGCGTTCGGCATGATCTTCGAGCTGACCGCGCCGAACTACCGGCCGAAAGTGGTGATCATGGTCTCCAAGGCCGATCACTGCCTCAATGACTTGCTCTACCGCCAGCGCATCGGCCAGTTGTCGATGGACGTGGCGGCGGTGGTGTCGAACCACCCGGACCTCAAGCCGCTGGCCGACTGGCACCAGATTCCCTACTACCACTTCCCCCTCGACCCCAACGACAAACCGGCCCAGGAGCGGCAGGTGTGGCAGGTGATCGAGGAGGCCGGCGCCGAACTGGTGATCCTCGCCCGCTACATGCAGGTGTTGTCGCCGGAGCTGTGCCGCAAGCTCGATGGCAAGGCGATCAACATTCATCACTCGCTGCTGCCGGGCTTCAAGGGCGCCAAGCCGTATCACCAGGCCTACAACAAGGGCGTAAAACTGGTGGGCGCAACCGCGCACTACATCAACAACGACCTCGACGAGGGGCCGATCATCGCCCAGGGCGTCGAGGCGGTGGATCACAGTCATTACCCCGAAGACCTGATTGCCAAGGGCCGCGACATCGAAGGCCTGACCCTGGCCCGGGCCGTGGGGTATCACATTGAGCGGCGGGTGTTCCTGAACGCCAACCGCACCGTCGTTCTTTAAGTCATAACAACGCAGGACCAACAAGCAATAACCCGAGCACTTAACGCGCTGCCTGCCTGGGCGGCGCGGTTCCATAAAAACAACAGCGAGGTGAAAGCATGTCTGGCAATCGTGGTGTGGTGTATCTCGGCGCTGGCAAGGTCGAAGTACAGAAAATCGACTATCCGAAAATGCAGGATCCGCGCGGCAGGAAGATCGAGCACGGTGTCATCCTGCGTGTGGTTTCAACCAACATTTGCGGCTCCGACCAGCACATGGTGCGCGGTCGTACCACTGCTCAGGTCGGTCTGGTGCTGGGGCACGAGATCACCGGTGAAGTGATCGAGAAGGGCAGCGACGTCGAAAGCCTGAAAATCGGCGACCTGGTGTCCGTTCCGTTCAACGTGGCTTGCGGGCGCTGCCGTTCCTGCAAGGAGCAACACACCGGTGTCTGCCTGACCGTCAATCCGGCTCGCGCCGGCGGTGCCTACGGTTACGTCGACATGGGCGACTGGACCGGCGGCCAGGCCGAGTACGTGCTGGTGCCGTACGCCGACTTCAACCTGCTGAAACTGCCGGACCGCGACAAGGCCATGGAGAAAATCCGTGACCTGACCTGCCTCTCCGACATTCTGCCGACCGGTTACCACGGTGCCGTTACTGCTGGCGTCGGCCCGGGCAGCACCGTTTATATTGCGGGCGCCGGTCCGGTTGGTCTGGCGGCGGCTGCTTCGGCCCGTCTGCTCGGCGCAGCGGTGGTGATCGTCGGTGACGTCAACACCATCCGCCTGGCCCACGCCAAGGCTCAGGGTTTTGAAATCGTCGACCTGTCGAAAGACACCCCGCTGCACGAACAGATCGCCGCGCTGCTGGGCGAACCTGAAGTGGATTGCGCGGTGGACTGCGTGGGCTTCGAAGCTCGCGGCCATGGTCACGACGGCGTCAAATCCGAAGCCCCGGCCACGGTGCTCAACTCGCTGATGGGCGTGGTGCGCGTCGCCGGCAAGATCGGTATCCCGGGCCTGTACGTGACCGAGGATCCGGGTGCTGTCGATGCTGCTGCGAAAATGGGCAGCCTGAGCATCCGCTTCGGCCTCGGCTGGGCCAAATCCCACAGCTTCCACACAGGGCAAACCCCGGTGATGAAGTACAACCGCCAGCTGATGCAGGCAATCATGTGGGACCGCATCAACATCGCCGAAGTGGTGGGTGTGCAGGTCATCAGCCTCGACCAGGCACCTGAAGGTTACGGCGAGTTCGATGCGGGCGTGCCGAAGAAGTTTGTGATTGATCCGCATAAGTTATTTAGTGCGGCGTAAGTTGTAACCACGAAAAAGGACGGCCGGTCAGGTCGTCCTTTTTGGCGGAATTGTCTCGTTCCGTCTTCGATACTTTCGACTAATTGAACGCGCACTTTTGGACGTCACCGTCCTTCGTTGCGCAATCATCGTTTTTCCAGTCTGGTCCGGTCAGATTGATCGGCGATCCTTTTTTCAAGACCAGTGAAGCTCCAATTTCCGATCCTTTGCTTTCGTATTGGCAGATGACTCTGGCCGCATTAGTAGTCGTTTCTTTTGCTCGTGCGGCTGTGAAGGGGAGTGCCTGGACATCGCTTTCACTGGCGCTGCCGGGATCAACATCAACTTCAACCGTGCCATAGGGGCTCGTTGCTTCGAATTTACCGTCACTCAGTTTTTTGAATGACGTGGCCTCCAGGCAGTCCGCGTAGACAGTGCTGCTGAGCGTCAGGGCGATGACTGAACCGGCAATCAGATATTTGAGCATGGGTCGTACTCCGTTACTGGGTTGGAGGACACATGTTCAGATGCTCTCGTTTTTGAAGGTACTGTCAGATCTGACAGTCAATAAGCCTGTTTTGGAATAAAGGATGCGTTGGCAATTACTCTTGAGGGAGAGAGCGTCGTTGTCCGCTCCCGATCTCATTCAAAGCGCCGCCAACGCTCCTTGATACAGCACCGGCCCTGTCGGTTGCCCGGTCGGCGATCCACCCTTCGGCTCAAGACTCACCGCCAGCGCAATCGGCTTGCCGATCAGCGCCTTCTGCGCCTCACTCAATTCAACCTTGCCTTTACCGCCCGCTGGGATCACGCCCAGCGAGATCGGCTTGCCATCGGCCGGAATCGCCCACAGTTCCAGACTGCGCTGAGGGTCGACAGCCGCCAGCGTCAGCGGCTCGACTTGCAGGTAATTGTCATGGGCCTCGACCTTCAGCGCCGGTTGCGCATCGGCGCTCAGCAGGGTGGCGCGGTAGCGGGCGTCGTCGTGGGTGTACAGCGAGCCGAGGAAGACCAGCACCACGATGGAGGCCAGTGCCGCCGTCACCCGCAGCCAGTTCCAGAACGGACGTTTCTCGGGCACATGCAGTTCTTGCGGTTCGATCCGCGCGGTAACGCCATGCCACACGCGCTCCGGCACCGGAACCTCAGGCAACGTTTCGGTGAGGCTGGCGAGGCTTTCCTGCCAGTGCGCCAGTTCGGCGCGCAGGGCGGCGTCCTCCAGCAGCAGTTGCTCGAAACGCCGACGGGCCGGCGCAGCCATCAGGCCGACGGCGTAATCGGCGGCGAGGGCGCGGCGCAGGGCTGGGGTCTGGTAGTTCATGATTCAAGGCACCGGCGCAGACGTTCCATGCCACGGCGAATCCATGACTTGACCGAGCCCAGTGGCGCCGCCAGATGCTCGGCCAGTTCCGAGCAGGACAAACCCTGAAAGTAAGCCACGGTGATCGACCGACGCTGCATGCCTTCAAGGGTTTCCAGGCAGCGGTTCAGGGCTGTGGCTTCGCGGGCGCTGTTCAACAGGTCATGGGCCGAGGGATTTTCATCCACCAGGGCTTCCTGCTCGAAATCAGTCAAAGGCCGGTCGCGATGCTTGCGCAACTGGTCGATGGCCTGATTGCGAGTGATGTTGATCATCCAGGTCATCGGTGCCGACAGGTGCGATTCGTAGCGCGAGGCGTTGTTCCAGATCCGCACGAAGCTCTCCTGCAACACTTCTTCGGCCAGATCCGGGCGCCCCATGAACCGCAGGGCCACACCGTGCAGGCGCGGGCCCACGCTGCGGTACAGGGTTTCGAAGGCACGGCGGTCGCCCAGTGAGCACTGGGCCAGCAATTGCCGGAGCTGATCGGTGTCGGCGAGGGTAATGACGAGTCTCCAGACAGGGCGGGTGCTGGTTTCGGATAGTTCACAGGCTAGTTCAGCGACAGCACTCGTGCCATTCATGGTTCGATTTCCGGGGTTTCACATTTCCTATACGCGAGCCGGCTCAAGATGGATGCACTACGCTCGGAACAGGCTGGCGAATTGCCGGTCAAACCGACAGTTTTGCCACCCGTGACGGGCGGTTTTTCATGACGAAAGAGGATGTCTGGATGAAGATTTCACGCGGTTTCGCACTGGCTTCGCTGATGACGGTTGTGGCGAGCCCGGTTTTCGCAGGTTTCAGCCTGGATGACGTGACCAAGGCAGCCTCAAGCATGCAGGGCGGTAACGCAGCCACCGCCGCCGCGCCGACGTCGGAAACGGCCGGTCTGCTGCAAGCGGTCACCGGTCTGGGGGTTACACCGCAACAAGCCGTCGGTGGCACCAGTGCAATGTTCGGCCTGGCGAAGAACAAGCTCAGCGGCAGCGATTATTCGGAACTGGCCAAAAGCGTGCCGGGGCTCGACAAACTGTCGGGCGGTGCCGGTCAGTTGGGCGCGCTGAGCAGTGTGCTCGGTTCTTCCGGCAAGTCGGCGGGACTGGATAACGCGCTGGGCAATGTGAAAAGCACCAGTGACCTGAACAGCGCGTTCGGCGCACTGGGCATGAACGACAGCATGGTCGGCCAGTTCGCCCCGGTCATTCTTAAATACCTCGGTGACCAGGGCGTTGGCGGTTCGCTGCTGAAAACCCTTGGCGGTGTCTGGGGCGTCGGCGGCTGACCGACCCCGGTTGATCAGCCGCGTTCGTCGCGCAGTTCGGCGATGCGCTGGTCTTTCTCGGTCCAGAGCTGGTTGACCCAGCTCTGGACCTTCTCGCGAAACACCGGATCGTTTTCGTAGTCGCCCTGCCACAGTGCCGGGTCGAGTTCACGAGTACGGATATCGATGATCACCCGCGGCACGTTGCCGCTGATCAGATCCCAGAACCCCGGAATCTTCGACTGTGGATAAACCACGGTCACATCGAGAATCGCGTCAAGCTGTTCACCCATCGCCGCCAGTACAAACGCCACGCCGCCGGCCTTGGGCTTGAGCAAGTGGCTGAAAGGTGACTGCTGCTGAGTGCTTTTGGCCGCGGTGTAGCGGGTGCCTTCCAGATAATTCACCACCGTCACCGGCTGGCGCTTGAACAGCTCGCACGCGGCTTTGGTGATTTCCAGATCCTTGCCGGTCAGTTCCGGGTGTTTCGCCAGGAACGCCTTGGTGTAGCGCTTCATGAACGGGTAATCCAGCGCCCACCAGGCCAGGCCGAGGAACGGTACCCAGATCAGTTCCTTCTTGAGGAAGAACTTGAAGAACGGCGTGCGCCGGTTGAGGGTCTGGATCAGCGCCGGGATGTCGACCCAGGACTGATGGTTGCTGATCACCAGATACGACGTGTCGCCACGCAGATCATCGCCGCCACGGATGTCCCATTGCGTCGGGATGCACAGGCGGAAGATCAGTTTGTCGATCTCTGCCCAGGTCTCGGCGATCCACATCACCGCCCACGAGGCGTAATCGCGAAAGCGTCCCGGCAGGATCAGCTTGAGCAGGGCGAACACCATCAGCGGGCCGAACAGCACCAGGGTGTTGAGCAACAGCAGCAGGGTGACGAGACAGCCGGTGAGCAGGCGGCGCATAAGCAACTCTTGAAAGCGGATGGGCGCGCCATGATAAGTGGCTTCGGGCGACAGGCCAAATCATGGGTTACGAATGTTTCACCTTTGGCGCGTTAGCCTTGCGGGAACGATCAAGCGAACAGCGGTCTAAAATCTCGCGTCAGACGCCCCCATTTTCCAAGGAAGCCCATTACGTGAAATCCCTCCTTGCATTGCTTTCCCTCGTTGCCCTGCCGGTGCTGGCCGCCGAGCCGACCCTGTACGGGCGCTACGAATACATCGCGCTGCCGGAAATCGGCGGCCAAGTGCTCAAGGCGAAAATGGACACTGGCGCGCTGACCGCCTCGCTGTCGGCCAAGGACATCGAGACCTTCACCCGCGACGGCGAAGACTGGGTGCGTTTCCGCCTCGCCACCAAGGACGCCAGCAACAAGGTGTTCGAACACAAGATCGCGCGGATCAGCAAGATCAAGAGCCGCTCCGACGAGGACGACGAGGATCGCGACACCACGGAAGCCGCCAAGCGTCCGGTGGTGGACCTGGAGCTGTGCCTGGGCAACGTCAAGCGTACTGTTGAGGTCAACCTGACCGACCGCAGCCATTTCAACTACCCGTTGCTGATCGGCGCCAAGGCCTTGCGCGAGTTCGGCGCAGCGGTAAACCCGGCGCGTCGCTTTACTGCGGATAAACCGGACTGCTGATCGAGCGTCGCGTCTCGCAAATGCTGTTCCTTTTTGACGGTGCCTGTTGCCGTCATGCTGCGTTGCCGCTCCTCCCCATAGCCAGCTATGGCTCGTCGCGGCGCCTTGCCTGACGACAACAGTCACTCGTCAAAAAAGGAACGCATTTGTGAGACGCGACGCTGGTGGTCTCATTGACGTAACGTCAGGCTTGGGGCACCGTTCGCGCACTCATTCCACAGGCTCGGACGCCATGCCTCATATCCTGATTGTCGAAGACGAAGCGGCGATTGCCGACACGCTGATTTTTGCCTTGCAGGGCGAGGGCTTCACCACGACCTGGCTGAGCCTCGGCGCGCAAGCGCTGGAATATCAGCGCCAGACACCGGCGGACCTGATCATTCTCGACATCGGCCTGCCGGATATCAGCGGCTTCGAAACCTGCAAGCAACTGCGCCGGTTCAGCGAAGTGCCGGTACTGTTCCTCAGCGCCCGGGATGCCGAGATTGACCGGGTGGTGGGCCTGGAAATCGGCGCCGACGATTACGTGGTCAAACCGTTCAGCCCACGGGAAGTGGCGGCGCGGGTCCGGGCGATTCTCAAGCGCATGGCGCCGCGCCCGCCGGCCGAAGCCTGGTCGGGTGTATTTCGCATCGATCCCGAGCGTGTGCAGATCAGCTATCGCGGCCAGGCCTTGAGCCTGACCCGTCACGAATTCCGTCTGCTGCAATGCCTGCTCGAACAACCCGAGCGGGTGTTCAGCCGCGAGCAACTGCTCGATGCGCTGGGCGTGGCGGCGGACGCCGGCTACGAGCGCAGCATCGACAGCCACATCAAAAGTGTGCGCGCCAAGTTGCGCCTGATTCGCGCCGAAGCCGAACCGATCCAGACCCATCGCGGCCTCGGCTACAGCTACAGCCCGGGGCACAGCTGATGTCATTGGGGCTGCGGATTTTCCTGGTGTACGTGCTGTTTATCGGCCTCACCGGTTATTTCGTGCTCAACACCGTGATGGAGGAAATCCGCCCCGGCGTGCGCCAGTCCACCGAGGAAACCCTGGTCGATACCGCCAACCTGATGGCGGAAATCCTCAAGGACGATTTCAAGGCCGGCACCCTCAGCCAGAATCGCTGGCCGGAACTGCTCCGCGCCTATGGCGAGCGCCAGCCGAAAGCGACGATCTGGGGCCTGCCGAAAAACCAGGTCAACCACCGTATCTACGTCACCGATGCCAAGGGCATCGTGGTGCTGGATTCCAGTGGCCTGGCGATCGGCCAGGATTATTCGCGCTGGAACGACGTCTACCTGACCCTGCGCGGCGAATATGGCGCGCGGTCCAGCCGCAGCGATCCGAATGATCCGAACTCCTCGGTGATGCACGTCGGTGCGCCGATCCGCGACGATGGCCGGATCATCGGCGTGGTCACCGTGGCCAAACCCAACAGCTCGCTGCAACCCTATGTTGACCGTACCGAGCGCCGCCTGCTGGGGTATGGCGCCGGACTGATCATTCTGGGTCTGTTGTTCGGTGCGCTGTTGTCCTGGTGGCTGAGCCGGGCGCTGCACCGTTTGACCCGTTATGCCGAGGCGGTGAGCGAAGGGCGCCGGGTGGAAGTGCCGCATTATCGCGGTGGCGAGCTGGAGCAACTGGCGAGCGCCGTGGAACAGATGCGTACCCAGCTTGAAGGCAAGGCCTACGTCGAACGTTACGTCCACACCTTGACCCATGAATTGAAGAGCCCGCTGGCGGCGATTCGCGGTGCTGCCGAGTTGCTGCAGAGCGAAATGCCATTGACGCAACGCCAGCGTTTCGTCGGCAACATCGACAGCGAAAGCGCGCGCATGCAGCAGTTGATCGAGCGCTTGCTGAATCTGGCGCAAGTGGAGCAGCGGCAAGGCCTTGAAGAGCGCGTCACGGTGCCTTTGGCGGCATTGCTCGATCAGTTGCTGCAGGCACAGATGGCGCGCATCGAAGGCCGGCAACTGCGGGTCGAGCAAAACATTTCCGTAGACCTGTCGCTGACCGGTGAGCCGTTCCTGCTGCGTCAGGCACTGGGCAATCTGCTGGAAAATGCCTTGGATTTCACACCGCCAAACGGTTTGCTGCGCTTCAGTGCCGAGCGGGTTGGCGAGCAGATCGAGATTCGTCTGTACAACGAGAGCGCCCCGATTCCCGAATACGCCTTGCCGCGTCTGAGTGAGCGTTTCTATTCGTTGCCACGCCCCGACAGCGGACGTAAAAGCACGGGCCTGGGGCTTAATTTCGTCGAAGAAGTGGTCAAGCTGCACGGCGGTTCGATGCACATCGGCAACGTCGAAGGCGGGGTGGAAGTCATCCTGCACCTGTAGTCTCCACACAAACTCCACATTCCTCCCATATTTCCCCCACACCCGCCTCGCAGACTCTGCCCATCGAAACAGGGAGAGTCCCCATGAACAAAAATCTGACCATGAAGCTCGGGGCGATTGCCCTGCTGATCCTGCTGTTGCTGATTCCGCTGCTGATGATCGATGGCATCATCGACGATCGCCAGCAACGGCGCGACGGTGTGCTTGAAGACATCGCCCGCAGCTCAAGCTACAGCCAGCAGATCAGCGGCCCGGTGATGGTGGTGCCGTACCGCAAAGTGATACGCACCTGGAAGACCCGGGAAAAAAACGGCGAGCAATATCTGGAGCTCAGCGAAGAACGGGGTCGCCTGTACTTCCTGCCGGAGCGCTTCGAACTCGACGGCCAGGTGCAGACCGAGCTGCGTGCCCGGGGCATCTACGAGGCGCGGCTGTTCCACGCAGAAAACCGCATCAGCGGGCATTTCTCGCTGCCGGCGCAGTTGGGCATCACCGAAGACTTCACCGATTACCACTTCGATGCACCGTTTCTGGCGATCGGTATCAGCGATATTCGCGGGATCGAAAATGCCCTGAAACTGGAGCTCGGTTCGCAACGCCTGGACTTCGTGCCCGGCACGCAAGTGGGCTGGCTCGGCGAAGGTGTTCGGGCGACGCTGCCGGCACTCGATACAACTCAGGCCACGGAACTGGCCTTCGGTTTCGACCTGCGCTTGCAGGGCACCGGCTCGTTGCAGGTGCTGCCCGTGGGCAAGACCAGCCGCGTGAACCTGGCCGCCAACTGGCCGCACCCGAGCTTCATCGGCAACTTCCTGCCGGCCAAACGAGAAGTCACCGATCAGGGCTTCACTGCCGATTGGCAGACCTCGTTTTTCTCCACCAACCTGCAAGAGGCCATGAACCGCTGCGCTTCGGGCAACGATTGCGAGGCGTTCAACGGCCGCAGTTTCGGGGTGAGCTTCATCGATCCGGTGGATCAGTACCTGAAGAGTGACCGGGCGATCAAATATGCGCTGCTGTTCATTGTCCTGACGTTCGCCGGTTTCTTCCTGTTCGAAGTGCTGAAAAGCCTGGCGGTGCACCCGGTGCAATACGCGTTGGTGGGTGTAGCGCTGGCGTTTTTCTACCTGTTGTTGCTGTCGCTGTCGGAACACATCGGGTTTGCCCTGGCGTATCTGCTGTCGGCCAGTGGTTGTGTGTTGTTGATTGGCTTCTATGTCTGCCATGTGTTGCGCAGTGTGCGTCACGGCTTGAGTTTTTCCGCGGGGCTGGCGGCGTTGTATGGCTTGCTCTTCGGCTTGCTGAGCGCCGAGGATTACGCGCTGCTGATGGGCTCGCTGTTGCTGTTCGGCCTGCTGGGTGTGTTCATGGTGCTGACCCGTAATCTGGACTGGTACGGCGTCGGGCAGAAACCGGCCAAACCGCTGGAATTTGATCTCGGAGCGGTGCAATGAGCCGGTTCGTGGGGTTGCGTGAGGAGCAGCGGGAGGCAGAGGTGTTGATGACGCTGATCTTTGCGTCGTTGCCTCCCGTCCCGAGCTTCACACCTTCGGCATTGTCGCAATCATCGACGGACGCTGGCTCACTTCAAAGAACCAGTTGGCCAGTTGCGGGTTGGCTTCACGCCAGCCCAGATCCGGGAAGCGCAGATCCAGATAACCCAGTGCGCAGGCCACGCTGATCGCGGCAACATCGAAATGGCTGGTCAGTTCGGCAATGGCGTCGTGCTCCAGCAACGCCAGGGTGCGGCGGATCTTCTCGCGCTGGGCCTCGAGCCATTCGTCCCAGTGCTTCTCCGGTGCGCGCAGCACTTGCTCGTAACGCACCATCACCGAGGCGTCCATGATCCCGTCGGCCATCGAGGCCAGGGTCAGGCGCCGCCAGCGGGCCGAGCCGTCGCGAGGGATCAGCGGGTTGCCGACGTGCTGGTGGTCGAGGTAATCGAGGATCACCCGGCTGTCATGGATGACGTTGCCGTCGGCCAGGCGCAGGGCCGGGATCTTGCCCAGCGGGTTGTCTTCGTTCAGCGCGGCGTTGGGACTGACCGGTGTCAGGACGCAGTCCTGCAGGGCGACGCGATCCTGCTGGCCGGTCTCGTGCAGCAGCACCATGACTTTGCGCACGAACGGGGACAGGGTGTTGTGGAACAGGGTCATGCTGGGAGCGGACATCGGCAGGGTCTCGGTCAAGGGCAATGAACGGGCAGCATAGCGCGTTGCCCGTCAGGCTCAAGCCAATCAGCGCCGTTGCAACAGACCGCGCAAGGCGAGGGCGGCCGGCACACCCAGGCCGATCCAGCTCAAACCGTCCCAGACCCCGTCGCCCAGCAGCGCGGCGAATAGCCCCGCCGCACTGAGCAACGCGATCACCAGCGGTGTGCTGAAGACTTTCCAGAAATTCGACTGACGCGGTTTCATGCCGAAGCCTCCGTTGTTTCCAGCACCGGCTTCGCCGCTTTACGTCGCACGATCCACAAGTACACGCCACTGCCGAGGACGATGATGGTCAGCACGTCCAGCGTGGCCCAGAGGATTTTCATCGGCATGCCGCCGTAGTCGCCAAAGTGCAGCGGCTGCGACATGCCCATGGCGTCCATGTACCACGGCCGCTCAGCGACTGCCGTGACCTGCAAGGTGCTGGCGTCGATCAGCACCGGCGTCAGCAGATGCGAGGTCAGGTGGGTGCCGCCCTTCATGAACACCGAGTAATGGTGCTCGCTGGAAAACCGGGTGCCGGGGAAGGCGATGAAGTCCGGTTTCATCCCCGGAGCGACTTCGCCGGCAATCTCCAGCAGGCGGGTGGCCGGGGCGAGGTGCGTCAGCGGCGGCGCATCGCGGTAGGGCGCGATCATGGCGTTGAGCGAATCGTTGCGCCAGGCCGCGATGATCAGGTCGGCACAGGCGCTGATCACTCCGGTGACTCCCACCACCAGCGCCCAGGTAAGGGTCACCACGCCGATCAGGTTGTGCAGGTCGAGCCAGCGCAGGCGGGTGGATTTGTCCCGGCGCACGGTGCCGAAATCGAGACGGCGCATGAACGGCAGGTACAACACCGTTCCGGACACGATGGCGACCACGAACAGCACACCCATGAACGCCAGCAGCAACTTGCCCGGCAGACCGGCAAACATGTCGACGTGCAGGCGCAGGATGAACAGCATCAGGCCACCATTGGCCGACGGGGTTTCCAGGGCTTCGCCGGTGCGCGCGTCGAGCATGAAGGTGTGCGAGGAGTTCGGCTCGGTGCCGGCGGTCTTCGCCATGATCGTCAGCACGGTGTTCGGCTCGTCGTCTTCGAAACCGAAGTACTGCACGACTTCACCGGGGCGATGGGCCTCGGCGGCTTGTACCAGTTGCGCCAGATTCAGGTGCGGCGTGTCGGCCGGCATCTCGCGCACTACCAGAGCGTCACCGAGCAAGTGCTCGATCTCGTGATGGAAAATCAGCGGCAGGCCGGTCAGGGCCAACAACAGCAAAAACACGGTGCAGATCAGGCTGGTCCAGGTGTGGATGAACGACCAGCGACGGATTGTTTTACTTTTCATTTCATGACCTTCAAAAACACCAAAGCCGTCCACGAGGGACGGCCTGGTTGCAGGGCCTGTTTCAGCTCAAGCGATTACCACTTGTAGGTGGCGCTGGCGACGACACTGCGCTGGTCGCCGTAGTAGCAGTAGAAGCTGTCGCAGGTGGAAATGTAGTCCTTGTCGAACAGGTTGGTGGCGTTGAGGGCCAGCGATGCGCCCTTCAAGCTGTTGTCCAGGCGGCCGAGGTCGTAATGCACGCTGGCATCGAACACGGTGTAGGCGTCAGCCTTGCCCAGCCAGGTATTGGCCTTGTCGCCGTAGGTGTTGCCGGTGTAGCGCACACCGCCACCGATACCGAAGCCGTCGAGCACGCCGCTGTGCCAGGTGTAGTCGGTCCACAGCGAGGCTTGCTGGTTCGGCATCAGTTGCAGGCGGTTGCCCTTGTCGACGCCGTTCTGCACTTCGGACTTGGCCAGGGTGTAGGCGGCGATGACTTTCAGGTTTTCGGTGACGTCGGACGTGGCTTCCAGCTCCAGGCCTTTGACCTTCACTTCGCCGGTCTGGCTGGTGATCGATACGCCGTTGACGAAGGAGCTTACCGAAACGTTTTTCTGGGTCAGGTCATACACGGCGGCGGACAGCAGGGTCTTGCTGCCGGGCGGTTGGTACTTGATGCCCAGTTCCCACTGCTTGCCTTCGGTCGGCTTGAGCGATTCCGTGGAGGAGGCGTCCGCGCCACTGGTGGGCTGGAAGGATTCGGCGTAGGAAATGTACGGTACGAAACCCGAGTCGAACACGTAGCTCAGTGCCGCGTTGCCGCTGAAGGCCTTGTCGCGGTCGGTGTTGGTCGCGTCGGCCTTGTTGATGAACTTCGTACCGGTGTGCACCCAGTCTTCACGACCACCGAGGGTCAGGCGCCATTGGTCGAGGGCCATCTGGTCCTGCACGTACACGCCGGTCTGGTTGGTCTTCTGCTCATAGTCGTAGAAGGCGGTGGAGCGCGCCGGACGCACGATCGGCTGACCGTAGATCGGGTTGAGCACGTTGGTGGTCAGGCCGTCACCGAAGATCGAGGTGTAGTTGTTGTTGCTGCGCTGGTGATCCAGACCCAGCAACAGGGTGTGGCGGATGTCGCCGGTGGCAAAGTCGGCCTGGAAGTTGTTGTCCACGGCGAACTGGCTGATGTCCTCATTGACACTGGTACTGGTGCGGCCAACGTTGCCGGCGTTGTCCACCTGAGTGTACGGGTACGAGCCCGGGGTCAGGCTCTGGAACGACAGCTCCGACTTGGTGTAGCGCAGGTTCTGCTTGAACTGCCACACATCGTTCAGGCGATGTTCGAAGGCATAACCCAGCGCGTAATAAGTGCGGTCGTAGTATTCCCAGTCCGGATCGCCGAGGTTTTTGTGGTGGGAAACCTTGCCGAACGGCATGTCGATCTTGGTGCCCTGCACCGGCAGGAACTGGCTGGTGATGCCGGTATCGTCGCGGGTGAACTGGGTCAGCAGGGTGAATCTGGTGTCGTCGTCGATGTTCCAGGTCAGGCTCGGCGCGATGTTGTAGCGCTTGTTGTCGACGTGATCGACCTGCGTGCCGCTGTCACGAACCACGCCGCTGAGGCCGTAGAGGAACTGGCCGGCGTCGTCGATCTTGCCGGTGCTGGCGAAGTTGATCTGACGGTGGTTGTCGCTGCCGTATTGCAGCTGGATTTCGCTGCTCTGCACATCGCTCGGGCGACGGCTGACCATGTCCAGCAAGCCGCCCGGCGGGGTCTGGCCGTAAACCGACGAGGCCGGCCCGCGTAGCAGGGCGAGGCGGTTGAGGTTCCAGGTTTCCTGTTTCGGGTTGGCGTACACGCCTTTTGGCAGCGGCAGGCCATCGAGGAACTGGGTCGGTTCGAAGCCACGCACGCGCAGCCAGTCGGCGCGGGTATCGCTGCCGTAGCTGCTGGCGGTGATGCCCGGCATGTAGCGCACGGCGTCATCGAGGCTGTGCACGCTGCGGTCGTCCATCTGCTGGCGGGTGGCGACGGAGATCGAACGCGGCGCTTCGACCAGAGCGGTGTCGGTCTTGGTGCCGGCGGCGGTACGGGTGGCGGTATAGCCTTCGACCGGGCCCCAGGCGCTCTCAGTGTTTTCCACACCGATCACCGAAGTCTCCGGCAGGGCCATCACGCCTTCAGGTACGGCGATCAGGGTGTAAGTGCCGGTGCTGCTCTGCTCCAGTTGCAGGCCGGTGCCCCGCAGGGCAGCGCTCAGTGCACCTGCCGCGTCATATTGGCCGTTGACCGGCGCCGAGGTCTTGCCCGCTGCCAGCGACGGATTCAGCGACAGCGTGAGGCCGCCCTGGCTGGCGATCTGGTTCAGGGTGGTGGACAACGGCGCGGCCGGCAGGTTGTAGGCGCGAACGCTCGACGCCTGTTCAGCGGCGATCAACTGGCTGCTGGCCAGCGGGGTGCAGAGGGCAATGGCGACCGCCAGCAAACTGGGGCGCAACAAGGTGTCTAGCGAACGGGACATACGGCGGCTCCTGAATGGAAATATTTCTCAATTGCCTGTGTGCCGGACGAGATTCGAAAAGTGATAGGGCTGGATGAAAATAATTTCGATTAACGGACGGCATGGCGGCTGAAGTCAGCAGAAAGTCCGTTTTCATGGGGGGCGAGCAGGTAACGCGGTGTCTCAGGGCTTCGGATCAGCCTTGGCCACGGTGACCCACCACGGCGTGTGCTGCTCGATCTGCACCGGCAGGGTCGGGAGCAGGGCGCTCAGAGCCTTGTCTGTATCGTGTAGCGGGAAACTGCCGGTGATGCGCAGGTCGGCCACTTCCGGCGCAATGCCCAGGTGGCCGCGACGATAGCGGCCGAGTTCATGCACCAGGTCTTCCAGGCGGGCGTTGTCCACCACCAGCATGCCGCGCGTCCAGGCATCGGCGCCGGGGTTGAGCGCCACCACCGAATCCAGACCGTTATTGCGGATCAGCACTTGCTGGCCTTCACGCAGGATCTGTTCCTGCGGATCGGATTGCGGATGCGCCGCGACCGCCGATTGCAATACGCTCAGGCGCGTGCCCTGTTCTTCGCGCTTGACCAGAAACCGTGTGCCCAGCGCACGCATGCGGCCTTCGCGGGTTTCGACGATGAACGGTCGCGCATCGCCATGACCGGTCTCGATGAGGATTTCGCCTTCCTGCAACACCACCAGTCGCTGCTTTTCATCGAACCGCACATCCATGGCGCTGTGGGTGTTGAGATTGACCACGGTGCCGTCCGCCAGGCGCACGGTGCGTTGCTCACCGGTGGCGGTGCGCTGGTCGGCGAGCCAGTAATCCAGCGGCAGATAGTGCTCTGCGGCAAACAGCGACAGGCCGATCACCGCGACAACACTGGCCAGACCACTGCCGAGCTTGCGTACACGCCGGCGAATGCCTTCGCGCGATTGCAGCAACGCGGCGCGGGCAGGACCGCTGGCTACGCTGAAACGCTGGTCGAGCATGCCCAACTGGCGCCAGGCCCGGGCGTGTTCTTCGTTGGCCGCGTGCCATTTGGCAAATTCTTCGCGCTCCAGTGGCGTGCTGGAATCGAGGGTCAATTGCCAGGCAATTGCCGCGTCCAGCACATGAGCCGGCACCGGTCTGGAACTGGCCGGATTCATGTCGGTTCACCGTACAAGGCGATGTAGCACTGGCGTATACCCTGGGCCAGATACTGGCGTACGCGCGGCACCGACACGCCGAGTTTGTCGGCTATCTCTGCGTGGGTCAGGCCGTCGAGACGGTTATAGAGGAACGCAGCGCGGGCCTTGGTCGACAACTGGCCGAGCATTCGGTCGATGGCTTTGAGGTCTTCGAGTATCAGTTGCTGCTCTTCCACCGACGGCTGCTCGCCTTCGGGAATCAGCATCAGTTCGGCGAGATAGGCCTGTTCCAGCGCCGCGCGACGGAAGTAGTCGAACAGCAGGCCTTTGGCGATCGCCACCAGAAAGGCCCGGGGCTCGCGGGGTGTCAGCAGTTCCTCGCGACCGAGCAGGCGCACGAAGGTGTCCTGGCTCAGGTCTTCGGCGCGTTGCGGACAGGCCACGTTGCGCCGCAGCCAGGCCAGCAGCCAGCCGCGATGGTCGCGATACAACGCACCGACGAGCTCACTGTGAGGGCTTTGGGCTGACGACACGAAGGCACCGACTGGGAAATGTTAACCAACGAGAATTGTTCGCGATTGTGGCAGAGGTGGGAATGGTTAGCAATTGGCCACCGGTCGGGTTGTCGGGCGACAACCCGGGGCTCAGAACGAATGCGTGTGCTGGCGGCGCTTCCACTGGCTCAGGCGTTGTTGCAGATTCAATGGGCTGTGAATCTGCTGCTGGCGTGCCCGGCTGAACAGAATCAACGCCAGTTCCGCCGTAGCCAGTGCGTCGGCGCTGGCGTGGTGACGCTCGAACACTTCGAGCTTGAACCAGTTGATCCACTCATCCAGACCTGCCTCGCGAATGTGAGCCTGCGGGCAAACCAGCGGTGCAATGTCGGCGACATCCAGAAATACCTGCTGCAACTTGTGGCCCAAATGCTCCTTCACCGCCCGGCCCAGCATGTGCTGATCGAACGGCGCATGAAACGCCAACACCGGACTGTCGCCGATAAACTCCAGCAGTTCGAGCAATGCCTCGGCCGGTTCGCTGCCTGCTGCAATCGCATTCGGGCCCAGCCCATGAATCAATACGCTGGGACCGAGTTTGAGTTCACGACATTGCAGCGTTCGTTCGAACTGCTGGCTGAAATCGATGGCGCCGTCTTCGATTACCGCCGCGCCAATCGACAGCACCCGGTCCTTGTTCAGGTTGAGCCCGGTGGTTTCCAGATCCAGCACGACCCAGCGCTGTTCGCGCAGGCTGCACTCGCTCAGTTCGCGGACCGCGGGCAGTTGCGCCAGGCGTTGTCGCAGATCGTCCGGCAGAACGGGGCTGGCCGGACGCAGCCAGGAGAACAGACTCATAGCTGATACCGCAGGGTCAGGCTGCTTTGCAGGCGTTGGGCCTGGCGCAGGGATTCACGCAGGATGCGCCGGTCCAGATGATTGAGGCTGTCCGGATCGACCCGGTTCGAATACGGCAGGTTTTCCCGGGTCTGCAGTTGATGCTGTTGCATCCGTGTCTGCTGGATGAAGTGATAGGCCTCTTCGTAAGCGGCGCCATCCAGTCGCTCGATGACTTCTTTATCGACCAACTGGCGGAAACGTTCGAGGGTGTTGTTGGCATCGATGCCGTTGGCCAGTGCCAGCAGGCGTGCGCCATCGACAAACGGCGTCAGGCCCTGAATCTTCAGGTCCAGCGTGGCTTTCTCGCCGTTCTTTTTCGTCAGCACAAATTCACGGAAACGCCCCACTGGCGGACGGTTGCGCAGGGCGTTCTCGGCCATCATGCGCTGGAACAAACGATTGTCGCCGACCTGATCGAGAATCCCCCGACGCAATTGCTCGCAACCCTGTTCATCGCCCCAGACCACCCGCAGGTCGAAATAAATGCTGGAGCCCAACAGGTTTTCCGGCGTCACCTCGCGGATGAACGCGGCAAAACGCCGGGCCCATTCTGCACGGGACAAACACAGCTGCGGATTGCCGGCCATGACGTTGCCCTTGCACAGGGTGAAGCCGCATTGCGCCAGGCTGTTATTGATCTGCTGGGCGATGGGCAGCAACTTGCCGCGAATCTCGGCGGCATGGGCCGCATCCCGGGCTTCGAACAGAATGCCGTTGTCCTGATCGGTGTGCAGGGTCTGCTCGCGCCGGCCTTCGCTGCCGAAGCACAGCCAACTGAACGGCACGCCGGGGTCGCCTTTCTCGGCGAGGGTCAGCTCGATCACCCGGCACACGGTGTGATCGTTGAGCAGGGTGATGATGTGAGTGATCTGTGTCGAAGAGGCGCCGTGAGCGAGCATGCGCTCCACCAGTTGGCCGATCTCGCCGCGCAGGGTCACCAGTTGTTCAACCCGCTGGGCACTGCGGATGGTCCGCGCCAGGTGCACCAGATCGACCCGTTGCAGCGAGAACAGATCCCGTTCGGAAACCACGCCGCACAATCGCTGATCCTTGACCAGGCAGACGTGGGCGATGTGCCGTTCGGTCATGGCAATCGCTGCGTCGAAGGCGCTGTGATCCGGCGACAGATAGAACGGCGAGGGCGTCATGTGGCGTTCGATCGGTTCGTTGAAGTCGCCGACGCCTTCCGCCACCACATGCCGCAGGTCACGCAGGGTGAAAATCCCCAGCGGCGCCTTGTGTTCATCCACCGCGACGATGCTGCCGACCTGTTGTTCGTGCATCAGCTTCACCGCTTCACGCAACGGTGTGGTCGGACTACAGATCACCGGATGACGCATGGCCAATTCGCCGAGGCGGGTGTTCAGCGAATACTGGGTGCCGAGGGTTTCCACGGCTTTTTGCTGGACCTGCTGGTTGACCTGATCGAGCAGGCTGCTGACCCCGCGCAGGGCGAAGTCGCGGAAGGTGTTGGAGAGGGCGAACAGCTTGATGAACGCCAGTTTGTTCAGTTGCAGGCAGAAGGTGTCTTCGCCGGCCAGGTGTTCGGTGCGGGTCGCCCGTTCGCCAAGCAGCGCGGCGAGGGGGAAACACTCGCCGGTAGTGATTTCAAACGTGGTTTCGGTGCCGCCCTTGGCCGTGTGCGGACGCTCGCCGACCACCCGACCCTGCTTGACGATGTAGAAGTGTTCAACCGGCCCGTCGGCGGGTTTGATGATGCTCTCGCCCTGACCGTAGAAACGCAACTGGCATTGTTCCACCAGATAGGCGAGGTGGGCGTGTTCCATCTGATTGAAAGGGGGGAAGCGCTGGAGGAATTGCAATGTGCCCTGAATGTTCTGCAACACCGCGGTTTTCCCTGCCTGGGTGAAGGCGTCCGCTTTACTCATAACCATTACCGCAGTCTTTTTCGAATTGTTGTTATTGGATCGTTGCAGCCATGGTCGACCCCGGCGCGCAGGGTGCCCATTGGACGTAAGTCTAGGTTTGGCATGCCGTTGGGTAGTTTTCGGATATGCCCTACACAAACAGTCGGAAATTCTCGGGTTCGCCCCTTGGAAAAAAATCCGACGAAGTGCACATTGAAGCTCTGCCCAGCGATGTCTGACCACTGTGCCAGGGGATCGATTTTGAAAACGTAGAGAACGCCATGTCCGACCACGATATTTTGAGCGACGCCGAGCGGGAAGCGCTCAGCGCCGTCATGCTGGAACCCGACCTGCCGCCGCAGCGGGTACTGATCGTTGATGACGACAAGGACGCCCGCGAGCTGCTGTCGGAGATCCTGGCCCTTGATGGCATTCGTTGCATGACGGCGGCCAGCGGCGAGTCCGCGCTGAAGATGATCGAGGAAAAGCCTTCGATCGGCCTGGTGATCACCGATCTGCGGATGGGCCATGTCGACGGGCTGGACCTGATTCGTCAGGTGCGAGAGTCGGCGCGGGCCGCGATGCCGATCATCATTGTGTCGGGTGATGCCGACGTGAAGGATGCGATTGCGGCGATGCATTTGAGCGTGGTGGATTTTCTGCTCAAGCCGATTGATACCGCCAAATTGCTTGGACTGGTCAGGCATGAGTTGGGGATTGAGTAGTAGTTACCTTCTGTCTGAATTCATCGCGGACTGTCAGATCTGACAGTAGGCGAGCTTGGGTCGGAGCGTGTTCACTGATTTTGGAGCGCTGGTGTTAGGCCAGAGCATCATCTTGTGAACAGGAATTCATCATGAATCAATCAAAAAAAAGTGCAGACGGACCCAGTGCCAGCGTTAGTTACGTCTTAGAAAATTTAACTGACTCGTTTGAAACGACAAAGGTTTCCGGGACGACGAGTAGAGTCATCATTTCGGCTGGAGGCTCACGAACCGAAAACATTGCGCTGCATTTTAAATCAGGCCAATTGGACCCAGGCACACGGACTCTCAATTTGGCTGATGTTGAGCGCGTTGTATTTTCACCGAAGCCTCTGGTGGAATATGCCGACACTCCATCAGGCAACATAAAGGTGACTGTGACGTTGGTTGGAGATGAATATTACTTGTTTGAAGGGACGGTCACGGATGGCAAAGTCAGCAACGCAGGTAAAACGATCCTGTTCTCCGCGACATATGAATGTAGATTTCCCGAGGCTTAAAAAAAGCCCTGATCGAAAGATCAGGGCTTTTTCATGTCCGGCATTCGCGCAGGTTACAGGCCGTTGGCAGCTTTGAACTCGCGACGGCGACGGTGCAGGACCGGCTCGGTGTAGCCGTTCGGCTGCTTGGTGCCTTCGATCACCAGTTCGACCGCCGCCTGGAAGGCGATGTTGCTGTCGAAGTTCGGTGCCAGCGGACGGTACAGCGGGTCGTTGGCGTTCTGACGGTCCACCACCGGCGCCATGCGCTTGAGGCTTTCCATCACTTGCGCTTCGGTCACGATGCCGTGGCGCAGCCAGTTGGCGATGTGCTGGCTGGAGATACGCAGCGTTGCACGGTCTTCCATCAGGCCGACGTCGTTGATGTCCGGCACTTTCGAGCAACCCACGCCCTGATCGATCCAGCGCACCACGTAACCGAGAATGCCCTGGGCGTTGTTGTCCAGTTCGTTCTTGATCTGCTCCGGCGTCCAGTTCGGGTTGACCGCCAGCGGAATGGTCAGGATGTCATCGACCGAAGCACGGGCACGTTTGGCCAGCTCGGCCTGACGGGCGAACACGTCGACCTTGTGGTAGTGCAGCGCGTGCAGTGCAGCGGCGGTCGGCGATGGAACCCAGGCAGTATTGGCGCCGGCCAGTGGGTGAGCGATTTTCTGTTCCAGCATTGCTGCCATCAGATCAGGCATTGCCCACATGCCTTTACCGATTTGCGCACGACCCTGCAGGCCGGTGCTCAGACCGATATCGACGTTCCAGTTCTCGTAGGCGCCAATCCACTTCTCGGCCTTCATGTCAGCCTTGCGCACCATCGGGCCGGCTTCCATGGAGGTGTGGATTTCGTCGCCGGTGCGGTCGAGGAAGCCGGTGTTGATGAACACCACGCGCTCGCTGGCCGCCTGGATGCAGGCCTTGAGGTTGACCGTGGTACGGCGTTCCTCGTCCATGATCCCGACTTTCAGGGTGTTGCGCTTGAGGCCCAGCACGTCTTCGATGCGACCGAACAGCTCGTTGGTGAACGCCGCTTCTTCCGGGCCGTGCATCTTCGGTTTGACGATGTAGACCGAACCGGTGCGGGTGTTCTTGCGCGAAGTGTTGCCGCTCAGGTTGTGCATCGCCGCGAGGCAAGTCACCAGACCGTCGAGGATGCCTTCCGGCACTTCGTTGCCGTGCTTGTCGAGGATCGCGTCGATGGTCATCAGGTGACCGACGTTACGCACGAACAGCAGCGAGCGACCGTGCAAGGTCAGTTCGCTACCATCGACCTTGGTGTAGGTGCGGTCCGGGTTCATGGTGCGGGTGAAGGTCTGGCCACCCTTGGAAACGGATTCCGCCAGGTCGCCCTTCATCAGGCCCAGCCAGTTGCGGTAGATCACAACCTTGTCGTCGGCATCGACGGCGGCCACGGAGTCTTCGCAGTCCATGATGGTGGTCAGTGCCGCTTCCATCAGGATGTCTTTGACGCCGGCGGCGTCAGTCTGGCCGACCGGGGTGCTGGCGTCGATCTGGATTTCGAAATGCAGACCGTTGTTCTTCAGCAGGATCGCGATCGGCGCATTGGCGTCGCCCTGGAAACCGATCAGTTGCGCATCATTGCGCAGGCCGCTGTTGCTGCCGCCCTTGAGGGTGACGACCAATTTGCCGTCAGCGATCTTGTAGCCGGTGGAATCGACGTGGGAGCCGGCCGCCAGTGGCGCCGCTTCGTCGAGGAATGCACGGGCGAAGGCGATGACTTTGTCGCCACGCACCTTGTTGTAGCCTTTGCCTTTTTCCGCGCCGCCGGCTTCGCTGATGGCGTCGGTGCCATACAGGGCGTCGTACAGCGAACCCCAGCGGGCGTTCGAGGCGTTGAGGGCGAAGCGGGCGTTCATCACCGGAACCACGAGTTGCGGGCCGGCGGTACGGGCGATTTCGTCATCGACGTTTTGCGTCGTTGCCTGGAAATCAGCCGCTTCTGGCAGCAGATAACCGATCTCTTGCAGGAAGGCTTTGTAGGCCACGGCGTCGTGCGGCTGACCGGCACGGGTCTGGTGCCAGCCATCGATACGGGCCTGGAAGTCATCGCGTTTGGCGAGTAGGGCTTTGTTCTTCGGCGCCAGGTCGTGAATGACCTTGTCGGCACCTTCCCAGAATTTGTCGGCGGTGAGGCCGGTACCGGGAATGGCTTCGTTGTTCACGAAGTCGAACAGGACTTTGGCGACCTGCAGGCCACCGACTTGAACGTGTTCAGTCATTGCTTGCCTCACTCTGCTCAGCTATTTCGCTTTTCAGCTCTTCAATTTAACAATGAAGCCTCTGGCCATTTAAACCACAAACCCCTCGACCAGTACATGCCATCGCTGGCGGCTGGGCTGGGACCAATCAACGGCTTGGGGGCCTTGCTGACGGGGCTTTCAGGGTTGCGAACGTGCCTTGGGCAGACATCGATCCAACGTTATGTAGTGCGCGCTGCGGCATACTACATGATGACTTGCGGTTGTGAAAATCAGACTAATTACGTCGTTCTGCGACCCCATGACGCATTGCGGTCACGGCGCGGAACGGGATGTTCTCAAAAAACCAATGGATTGTTCCAGCTAAATATCAAAAGTTGTACACATAAATACTATGTGTCTGCTATGGCCCCTCGTTTGCCGTCATCACGGCAGCGCCGGCCGGCTTGCCTATACTTGCTTTTCTATAACAAAAGTCATGACAAGAGGGCTGCGCCATGGATCACCTCGTACTCACCGTCTTCGCGCCGGACAAGCCCGGGCAGGTCGAGCGCATCGCCCAATGCATCGCCGAGCACGGCGGCAACTGGCTGGAAAGCCGCATGTCGCGAATGGCCGGGCAGTTCGCCGGGATCCTGCGGGTCGGTGTGCCGGCGGAGGCTTACGATGAATTAGTCGATGCCCTACAAGCTTTGTCGACTCAGGGGATTCGCGTGCTGGTGGCCGAAAGCGGTATCGAGCAGGCGTGCACCTGGAAGCCGATTGCCATGGAACTGGTGGGGAATGATCGTCCGGGCATCGTGCGCGACATCACCCGGTTGTTGAGCGAGCAGGGCGTGAACCTCGAACGACTGGTAACCGAGGTGCGCCCGGCACCGATGAGCAGCGAGCCGCTGTTCCACGCCGAGGCGATTCTGGCGGTACCGCTGACTCTTTCACTGGACGTGCTGCAATCGCGCCTGGAAACCCTGGCCGATGACTTGATGGTGGAGTTGGTGCTGCGCACCGACTTGTGAGGACGGATCGGGTTATCCAGTTTAAACGTGCACCTGCCTGTGGATAACCTGTAGAGACTGCCTTCCAGGCCACGTCCGCCGTGGCTTGGCGATGATTGATCAAAAAACCGCCAGCATTCAGTGACTTGCGCACAAACGGCGGGGATCACGCTGTGGATAACCTTGGGAAGGAACGATGCAGGCCACGAGAACCGTGGCCTGTGGAGGTTTGTGTATTTTTTGATCAGCTGCGCCGACGCAGACTTATCCACGCATCGACGCTGTACACCGCCAGACCGGCCCAGATAAACATGAAGGCGATCAGTGTGCTCGACGACAAATGCTCACCGAACAGGAGCACGGCTTGCAGCAACACCAGGGTCGGCGCCAGGTATTGCAGGAAACCGAGCGTGGTGTAAGGCAGATGCCGCGCGGCGGCGTTGAAGCACACCAGCGGCACCAGCGTCACCGGACCGGCCGCCACCAGCCACCAGGCTTCGGAGGTGGTCCAGAACGCGGCCTGTGCACTGGTGGCGGTCGGATTGAACAGCAGCCACGCGAGGGCGATCGGCACCAGCATCCAGGTTTCCACCACCAGCCCCGGCAGTGCCTTGACCGGCGCCTGCTTGCGGATCAGCCCGTAGAAACCGAAGGTCAGTGCCAGCACCAGCGACACCCACGGCAGACTGCCGACCTGCCACACCTGCTGCGCCACGCCGACCGCCGCCAGACCAACCGCCAGCCACTGCATGCGCCGCAGGCGTTCGCCGAGGATCAGCATGCCCAGCAGCACGTTCACCAGTGGGTTGATGTAGTAACCCAGACTCGCTTCCAGCATCCGGCCGTTGTTCACCGACCAGACGTAGGTCAACCAGTTGGCCGCGATCAAGGTGCCGCTCAGCGCGAGAATCGCCAGGCGTTTCGGGTTGTCGCGCAGCTCCTGCCACCAGCCCGGATGTTTCCAGACCATCAGCAACAGCGCGCCGAACAGCGCCGACCACAACACCCGGTGGATGATGATCTCCACCGCCGGTACTTCGGCGATGGCTTTGAAGTAGAGCGGGAACAGTCCCCAGATGATGTAGGCGCTAAGGCCCAGAATGTACCCGCGACGCGGGTTGGCGGCTTGCATGCAGAATCCTTGCTTAGGCAGCTAACAAAGCAGCGATTGTACGGGCAGTTGTATAGACGTGTCGTGTCAGAAAAGCTTCAACGGCTCTTCATTCAACGCCGCCAGTTGTTCACGCAACGCCAGTACCTGATCACCCCAATACCGCTCGCTGCCGAACCACGGAAAACTGCGAGGAAACGCCGGATCGTCCCAGCGTCGGGCCAGCCAGGCGCTGTAGTGCATCAGGCGCAGGGCGCGCAGCGGTTCGATCAATGCCAGCTCGCGCGGGTCGAAATCGTGGAATTCGTTGTAGCCGTCCATCAATTCCGACAGCTGCCCGAGACAATCCTGACGGTCGCCGGCGAGCATCATCCAGATGTCCTGTACCGCCGGGCCCATGCGGCAGTCGTCGAGGTCGACGATGTGGAACATCTCGTCGCGGCACATCATGTTGCCGGGGTGGCAGTCGCCGTGCATGCGAATGTTCTGGTGCGGCGTGGCGGCATAGACATCTTCCACACGCTTGAGCAGGTCGCGGGCGACGGACTCGTAGGCCGGCAGCAGGCTTTTCGGAATGAAGTTGCCTTCCAGCAAAGTGGTCAGCGACGCATGGCCGAAGTTCTGCACAGCCAGCGCTTCGCGGTGTTCGAACGGTTTGGTTTCGCCGACCGCGTGCATGCGTCCCAGCAACTGGCCGAGACGATACAACTGATCGAGATTGCCCGGCTCCGGCGCCCGGCCACCGCGACGGGGAAACAGGGTGAAACGGAAACCGGCGTGTTCGTGCAGGGTCTGGCCGTTGTGGACCAGTGGCGCGACCACCGGGATCTCGACGTCGGCCAGTTCGAAGGTGAACTGGTGTTCTTCGAGAATCGCTTCGTTGGTCCAGCGCTGCGGGCGATAGAACTTGGCGATCAGCGGTTCGGAGTCTTCGATGCCGACCTGATAGACGCGGTTTTCGTAACTGTTGAGCGCCAGGATGCGCGCGTCGCTCAGAAAACCGATGCTTTCGACGGCATCGAGCACGAGGTCTGGGGTGAGGGTTTCAAACGGGTGGGCCATGCTGACTCCTGCGCGCGGCAGGCTGCCGCGTCCGGCCCAGCATGGTAGCGCAGACGCGCTGTCTTGAGTGGGATCGTTCCCGTGCAGGGCACGGGAACGATCAGCGCGTCGCCGAATCAGGCGCCGACGATCCCGCCATCCTCACGGGTAATCGCCATCACCGAAGAGCGCGGCTTGCCGTTCGGCAAATGCTCGGGGAAGGTCGAGCCGCCGTTCTCGCCCGGATGCTGAATCCCTACAAACAGGGTTTTCTGGTCCGGCGAGAAACTGATCCCGGTGACTTCGCAACCGATCGGCCCGACCATGAACCGGCGAATCTCACCGGTCTTGGGATCGGCGCAGAGCATCTGGTTGTTGCCCATCCCGGCAAAGTCCCCGGCGTTGCTCGAATCGCCGTCGGTGAGAATCCACAGTCGGCCAGCCTTGTCGAAACCGAGGCCGTCCGGGCTGTTGAACATGTTCTGCGGGGTGATATTCGACGAGCCGCCCTTCGGCGTGCCGGCGTGTACGCCCGGGTTGCCGGCCACCACGAACAGATCCCAGCCGAAGGTCTTCGAACCGTGATCGTCGCGGTCGGTACGCCAGCGCAGAATCTGCCCGTAGACGTTCTTCTCGCGCGGGTTCGGGCCGCCCACCGGTTGACCGTCTTCGCCGCGCTTGGCGTTGTTGGTCAGGGTGCAATAAACCTGGCCGTCCTTCGGGCTGACCACGATCCATTCCGGGCGGTCCATGCGCGTGGCGCCGACCACACTGGCGGCGAGTCGCGCGTGAATCAGCACTTCAGCCTGATCGGCAAAACCGCTGCTGGCGTCGATGCCGTTCTTGCCGTAGGTCAGTTCGATCCACTGGCCCTGGCCTTTCGGGTGGTCGGGGTTGCCGTCGCCGGCGTCGAACTTAGCCACGTACAGGGTGCCGTGATCGAGGATGTCGCGGTTGGCCTTGGCGTTGCGGTGGTTGATGCGGTCGCGGCTGACGAACTTGTAGATGAACTCGCCGCGTTCGTCGTCGCCCATGTACACCACGGCGCGACCGTCGTCGGTCTCGGCCAGGGCAGCGTTTTCATGTTTGAAGCGACCGAGGGCTGTGCGTTTGACCGGGGTCGATTGCGGGTCGAACGGGTCGATTTCCACCACCCAGCCGTGACGGTTGAGCTCGTTCGGGTTCTTTGCCATGTCGAAGCGCGGATCGAACGGATGCCAGTTGATCTCGCGGCTGGCGGCAGTCACGCCGTAGCGTTTCTGCGCCGGGTCGAATTGCTGCTGGGCGTTGCTGCTGCCGAAGCAGTCGGTGAAGTTCTCTTCGCAGGTCAGATAAGTGCCCCACGGGGTTTTGCCGTTGGCGCAGTTCTGGAAGGTGCCGAGGACTTTCTTGCCGTGCTTGTCGGCGCTGGTTTTCATCAGCTCGTGGCCGGCTGCCGGGCCGCTGATGCGCAGCGGCGAGTTGCCGTGGATGCGTCGGTTGTAGCGTGAACCCTGAACGAACTGCCACTGACCGTTCTTGCGCGCCACTTCGATCACCGACACACCCTCGCAGGCCAGGGCCTTGCGCACGTCTTCCGCCGACTGCGGCAGGCCGCCGTGGGGGTAGAGGTAGCGGTAGTTGGTGTATTCGTTGTTGATCGCCATCAGCGCGCGATTCTTGTCGTCCGGGAAGGCGAACAGGCTCATGCCGTCGTTGTTGTCACCGAACTGCACTTCCTGTGCGGCTGCGGTGCCGTTGCCGCTCGGGTCGAAGGCCGGGCCGTTCTTGTGCAGGGGCTGACCCCAACTGATCAGCACCGACGACTTGTAGCCCTTGGGCAGGCTGATGACGTCGGTGGTGGCGGCCGGAATGCTGTCGAAGCCCAGCAGGCGGCTGTTGCCGGCGCTGACACCGGTGGCCAGGGCGCTGCGGCTCAACAGACTGCCACCAAGAAACATCGCCGCGCCGCACAGTGCGCCGGCACCGATGAAACCGCGACGGCTCATGCCGACCATTTTTTCCAGGTCAGTGGATTGGTTTTCTTCTAATAGGCTCACATCAGGCTCCCTGCTTGGTTTTGGCAGCCACCTTAATGAGAGGCGATGAAGCTTTTGTTGCAGGGATCCGGGCTAGAGCGGTGTGCCGATCAGCACATTGGACGGCGAGAACTGCACTTGTACCGGCTGGTCGACGTTCAGTTTGTGGGTGCGCAGGTGCAGCGGCTCAGCCAGGGCGCAGAGTGTCTGGCCATTGGGCAGGGCGATGCGCACTTCGCTGGGGCCGTCCTCGGCGTCGAGAATCGCTTCGAGGGTGCCCTCGAGAAGATTGTGACCAGATGTTGCAGCTTGCCCGTTGCCCAGCAATTCAAGCCAGCCAGCCTTGATCAATGCCACCACTTCGGTGCCCGGTTGCAGCTCCAGATGCACGGTGCTGTCGTGGGTGATTTGCGCATCGATGCACAGGCCTTCGGCCAGTTCGAGGCGGATCAGGTCATTGCGGCCCTGATGCTCGATGCTGACGACCTTGCCGTGCAATTGGTTGCGGGCGCTGGTCCGGAGCATCAAGCGACCGAGCAGATCCAGATCGCTGGCGTCTTCGGCGGCTTCCAGCACCTGAGCCTGCAAGGCTTGCAGCTTTTGATAAAGACGCAGCACCCGTTCGCCTTCGCTGGACAGTTTCGCACCACCGCCGCCCTTGCCGCCGACAGCCCGTTCGACCAAGGGTTTCTGCGCCAGATTGTTCAACTCATCGATGGCGTCCCACGCCGCCTTGTAACTCAGGCCCGCGCTTTTCGCGGCGCGGGTGATCGAGCCCTGTTCGGCGATGTGTTGCAGCAGGGCGATGCGCTGCGGGCGGCGGACGATGTGCTGGGACAACAGGGAAGGCAAGGACATGTCGGGTGCTTTGTGCTGGGTTGATGGAGGAGGAAGTTGGCCGCTTGGCGCGTATGAGTCAAGCCGCGTCGCCAGGTTTCGGTGTTCGGGCCAGGCAGTAGACGTCGACCCGCGCGGCGCCAGCGTCCACCAGCAGCCGGGCCAGTGCCTGGGCGGTGGCACCGGTGGTCAGCACATCATCGACCAACGCCAGATGCCGACCTTGTACATGAGCGTCTGGCAAAAGATCAAAGGCGTTGCGCAGATTGCGTTTGCGCGCCTTGGCGTCGAGTGCCTGCTGGGCACTGGTGTCCTGGATACGGCGCAGGGCATTTTCTTCACAGGGCAGATCCAGTTGCTTGCCGAGCCACCGCGCCAGCATGGCTGCCTGATTGAATCCGCGCTGCCGCAGGCGTTTGTTCGCCAATGGCACTGGCAACAAGGCGTCCGGGCGAGGCAGGCCCTCGTCGAAGCGATGTTGCAGGAATTGCCCGAGAACCTCGCCCAACAGGCGGCCAAACGGCCATTTTGCGTTGTGCTTGAAACGGGTGATCAAGCTGTCCACCGGGAAGCCGTAGGGCCAGGGCGCTACTACCTGCTCAAAGGCGGGCGGATCTTTCAGGCAGCCGCCGCATGTCAGGCCCGCTGCGGGCAGGGGCAATGCGCAGGTCATGCATTGATCGCCAAGCCAGGGCAGGTCGGTTTCACAGGCTACGCAGAGCGGCGTTTCAGTTTCCGCCGGCTCATCGCAAATCAAACAGCGATGGTTATTATTTAACCAGATGTAAACCGGCCTATCTTGATGTGGTTGACAGTGCATGGCTCTTCCTTAAATATGCCGAACATCCGTGTCGTGCCTGTGGGTATTCCGTTTCCCCAGGCGCAAGCCAAGCATAACCAAGGAATCGCCCATGAGCGCCAGCACCACTGCCACCCTGCGTCACGACTGGTCTTTGGCCGAAGTCAAAGCACTCTTCGTTCAGCCATTCAACGACTTGCTGTTCCAGGCGCAGACGGTGCACCGCGCGCATTTCGACGCCAACCGCGTCCAGGTTTCCACCCTGCTGTCGATCAAGACCGGCGCCTGCCCGGAAGATTGCAAATATTGTCCGCAGTCCGGTCACTACAACACCGGCCTGGAAAAAGAAAAGCTGATGGAAGTGCAGAAAGTCCTCGAAGAGGCTGCCCGCGCCAAGGCCATCGGCTCGACCCGTTTCTGCATGGGCGCGGCGTGGAAGCATCCGTCGGCCAAGGACATGCCCTACGTGTTGAAGATGGTCGAAGGCGTGAAAGCCATGGGCCTGGAAACCTGCATGACCCTCGGCCGTCTCGATCAGGACCAGACTGAAGCGCTGGCCAAGGCCGGCCTCGACTACTACAACCACAACCTCGACACCTCGCCGGAGTTCTACGGCAGCATCATCACCACTCGCACCTACAGCGAGCGTCTGCAGACCCTGGCCTACGTGCGCGATGCCGGCATGAAAATCTGTTCCGGCGGCATTCTCGGCATGGGCGAGTCTCTCGATGACCGCGCAAACCTGCTGATCCAGCTGGCCAACCTGCCGGAGCACCCGGAATCGGTGCCGATCAACATGCTGGTGAAAGTCGCCGGCACGCCGCTGGAAAACGCCGACGATGTCGATCCGTTCGACTTCATCCGCATGCTCGCCGTGGCGCGCATCCTCATGCCGCAATCCCACGTGCGCCTGTCCGCCGGTCGCGAGGCGATGAACGAGCAGATGCAGGCCCTGGCGTTCTTCGCCGGCGCCAACTCGATTTTCTACGGCGACAAACTGCTGACCACCGCCAACCCGCAGGCCGACAAGGACATGCAGCTGTTTGCGCGTCTGGGCATTCAGCCGGAAGCCCGTGAAGAACATGCCGACGAAGTGCATCAGGCTGCCATCGAGCAGGCGCTGGTGGAGCAGAAGAGCAGCGAGCAGTTCTACAACGCGGCGGTCTGATCGCCCGTTCTTTCAGGCGCTGCCTCGGGCGGCGCCTGCTGATTCATTTGCCACCCGTGAGGCTTGCATGTCTTTCGATCTCGCCGCACGCCTTGCTGCCCGTCGTGCCGAAAATCTCTATCGCCAGCGACCGCTGCTTGAAAGCCCTCAGGGGCCGCAAGTGGTGGTCGACGGTCAGCCGTTGCTGGCGTTCTGCAACAACGATTACCTGGGCCTGGCCAATCATCCCCAAGTGATCGAAGCCTGGCGTGCCGGTGCTTCGAAGTGGGGCGTTGGCGGCGGTGCTTCGCATCTGGTGATCGGCCACAGCGGCCCGCATCATGAGTTGGAGGAAGTCTTGGCCGACCTTACCGGACGGCCACGTGCGCTGTTGTTCACCACCGGCTACATGGCCAACCTCGGCGCGGTCACGGCGCTGGTCGGGCAGGGCGACACGGTGCTGGAAGACCGGCTCAATCATGCGTCGTTGCTGGACGCCGGATTGTTGTCCGGTGCGCGCTTCAATCGCTATCTGCACAACGACGCCGACAGCCTGGCCAAACGTCTGGAGAAAGCCACCGGCAATACGCTGGTGGTCACCGACGGTGTGTTCAGCATGGACGGCGATCTCGCCGACCTGCCGGCGCTGGCCCGAGAGGCCAAGGCCAAAGGCGCTTGGTTGATGGTCGATGACGCCCACGGTTTCGGTCCGCTGGGCGCGAACGGTGGCGGGATCGTCGAGCATTTCGGCTTGAGCCAGGAGGATGTGCCGGTGCTGGTTGGCACTCTTGGCAAAGCGTTCGGCACGGCGGGCGCGTTTGTCGCTGGCAGTGAAGAACTGATTGAAAGTCTGATTCAGTTTGCCCGTCCCTACATCTACACCACCAGCCAGCCGCCGGCGCTGGCCTGCGCGACCCTTAAAAGCCTGGAGCTGCTACGCAGCGAGCACTGGCGCCGCGAGCATTTGCAGACGCTGATCCGCCAGTTCCGCCGTGGCGCCGAACAGATCGGTCTGGAGCTGATGGACAGCTTCACGCCGATCCAGCCGATCATGATTGGCGATGCCGGCCGCGCCGTGCGTTTGTCGCAGATGCTGCGCGAGCGAGGGCTGATGGTCACCGCGATCCGTCCGCCGACCGTGCCGGCCGGCAGTGCGCGGCTGCGGGTCACCTTGACCGCCGCCCACAGTGAGGCGCAGGTGCAACTATTGTTAGAAGGACTGGCCGATTGCTTTGCCCAACTCAAGTCGGAGCCAAGCCATGCGTGATCGACTGATTCTGCTCCCCGGCTGGGGCCTCGGGGTTTCCCCGCTGGAGCCGTTGGCGGCGGCGCTGCGTGGGCTCGACGAACACCTGACGGTGGAAATCGAACCGTTGCCGGAGCTGGAATCCAGTGATCCTGCAGACTGGCTCGACGAACTCGATGAGCGCATTCCCCAGGATGTCTGGCTCGGTGGCTGGTCGCTGGGCGGCATGCTGGCTTCTGAGCTGGCGGCGCGGCGTGGCGAACATTGCTGCGGCTTGCTGACGCTGGCGAGCAATCCTTCTTTTGTCGCCCATGAGCAATGGCCGAGCGCGATGCCGGCGGAAACCTTCGATGCATTTCTGGCCGGTTGCAGTGCTGACCCGCGCCAGACCCTCAAACGTTTTTCTCTGCTGTGTGCTCAAGGTGCGCAAGACCCGCGCGGCGTGTCGCGGCTGTTGCTCGGCGGCGCGCCGAACACTTCACCGGCGGCGCTGATGGCGGGTCTGGAGTTGTTGGCGCAGATCGATACGCGCAATGCCTTGCAGGTGTTTCGAGGTCCGCAATTGCATCTGTTTGCCGGGCTGGACGGGCTGGTGCCGGCGGAGGCTGCGGGCGAGTTGTTCGCGTTGCTGGCGGATGTCGAGGTCGGGCTGATCGAGCAGGCCAGCCATGCGTTTCTTCTGGAGGACCCCCACGGTGTGGCCGGTGCGATCCAGGCGTTTTTAAGTGAGTGTGGTGATGACTGATTTGTCTCTTGCTGCGCTGCCCGGCGGCTTGCCTGACAAGCGCCAGGTCGCGGCTTCCTTTTCCCGTGCAGCGGCCAGCTACGACAGCGTCGCCGAGTTGCAGCGTGATGTTGGTACGCAGTTGCTGAATCGCTTGCCGGAGGACTTTCTGCCGCCGCGCTGGCTGGATCTCGGCTGCGGCACCGGTTATTTCACTCGGGCGCTGGCCGATCGTTTTGCGGGTAACGAAGGGCTGGCGCTGGACATCGCCGAAGGCATGCTCAATCACGCCCGGCCGTTGGGCGGGGCCACACACTTTATTGCCGGCGATGCCGAACGTTTGCCGTTGCAGGATTCGACCTGCGATCTGATCTTTTCCAGCCTCGCCGTGCAGTGGTGCGCAGACTTCGAAGCGGTGCTCGGCGAAGCCTTCCGGGTGCTCAAACCAGGTGGGATTTTCGCGTTTGCTAGTCTTTGTGTAGGGACGCTGTACGAATTGCGCGACAGCTGGCGTCAGGTCGATGGCCTGGTGCATGTCAACCGCTTCCGCGAGTTCGCCCGGTACGAACAATTGTGCGCGGCCAGTGGTCTGCGCACGGTCAGTCTGGAGAATCAGCCGCATGTGCTGCATTACCCGGATGTGCGCAGCCTGACACACGAACTCAAGGCGCTGGGCGCGCATAACCTGAACCCCGGTCGACCGGGTGGATTGACCGGGCGCGCTCGGATTCTGGGTCTGGTCGAGGCTTACGAGCAGTTCCGTCAACCTGCGGGACTGCCGGCGACCTATCAGGTGGTCTACGCCGTGTTGGAGAAACCCTTATGAGCGCAGCCTATTTCATCACCGGAACCGACACTGACGTCGGCAAGACCACCGTTGCTGCCGGGTTGCTGCATGCCGCCAGATCGGCAGGGTTGAGTACGGCGGCGGGCAAACCGGTGGCGTCCGGTTGTGTCGTGACGCCCAGAGGCCTGCGCAATTCCGATGCCTTGGCGCTGCAGGCCGAGTGTTCTTTGCCGCTGACTTATCAACAGGTCAATCCGGTAGCGTTCGAGCCGGCGATCGCACCGCATCTGGCGGCGCGAGAGGCAGGCGTGGCGCTGACCGTGCAATCACTGCTGGCGCCGATGCGCGAGATTCTGGCCATGAACGCCGACTTCACTTTGATCGAAGGCGCGGGCGGCTGGCGGGTGCCGTTGGCGGATCAGGACAATCTTTCGGACCTGGCCATTGCGTTGCAGTTGCCGGTGATTCTGGTGGTGGGCGTTCGTCTGGGGTGCATCAGTCATGCATTGCTGACTGCTGAAGCGATTGCCCGTGACGGGCTGCAACTGGCCGGTTGGGTGGCGAACATCATTGATCCGAAGACATCGCGACTGGAGGAAAACCTCGCGACACTTGCCGAGCGGATTCCGGCGCCGTGCCTGGGGCGGGTGCCGAAACTCAAGGCCATCAGCGCCGAGGCGGTCGCCGAGCATTTGCAACTGGATCTGCTCGACTGATTTTGGCTATGACAAGGCACTGTGCCATTAGTGTTTTTGACGGGTGTTTTTCTGACGCCTCTGGTTCAATGACAGCCATTGATCCTTCCCAAGGATGAGAGCTCCCATGGAAATCTCCGGAAACACAGCTTTTTATGCAGGTCTGAGCACCATTCAGACCGGGCAAAACCGCGTCGATCAGGCCGCCAGCCAGATCGCCAACAACACCATCGAGCGTTCGGTCACCAGCCAGTCTTCCGAGGCCCAGATCGATCGCCTGCGCGGTATCGATCGCAGCCAGCAAATGGATCCGGGCAGCGCTATGGCCGAGATGGCCCAGGGCAAGTTTCAAGTGGAGCTGGGCACGAAAGTCGCCAAGGCTTCCGATGAAATGCTCGGTACGATCATCGATACGTTCGCCTGATTTTCTGATATCCGCTGAGCCAGACGCCGCGACTGTTCGCGGCGTTTTTCGTTGTAAGTCCTTCTCCCTCAACTAATCTTTTTTCATTGCACATGGCTCGTCCGGGCGCATGTCGTGGTGCTGTGTCCGGCGTTCGGAAAATGTGATGACGAATGGCAAAAGAACGACGCTTGACAAGATTTCGGCGTAAACGTATGTTTCAAACAACTGTTTGACCGTCACAACAAATCAATGCGGTCGTTCATTCCCGGTTACATCAGCAGAGGTTTATCGCTATGCCTGACTACAAGGCCCCCTTGCGTGATATTCGCTTCGTTCGTGACGAACTGCTCGGCTACGAAGCGCACTATCAGAGCCTTCCAGCGTGCGCAGAGGCAACGCCGGACATGGTTGACGCCATTCTCGAAGAGGGCGCCAAGTTTTGTGAGCAGGTGCTGGCACCGCTGAACCGCGTGGGCGACATCGAAGGTTGCACCTGGAGCGAGTCCGGCGTGAAAACCCCGACCGGCTTCAAAGAGGCCTACAAGCAATTCGTCGAAGGCGGCTGGCCAAGCCTGGCCCATGACGTCGAGCACGGCGGTCAAGGCCTGCCTGAGTCGCTGGGTCTGGCTGTAAGCGAAATGGTCGGCGAAGCCAACTGGTCGTGGGGCATGTACCCGGGCCTGTCGCACGGTGCAATGAACACCATTTCCGAGCACGGGACCCCAGAGCAGCAGGAAGCCTATCTGACCAAACTGGTCTCCGGCGAATGGACCGGCACCATGTGCCTGACCGAGCCGCACTGCGGCACCGACCTGGGCATGCTGCGCACCAAGGCCGAACCTCAGGCCGACGGTTCCTACAAGGTTTCCGGCACCAAGATCTTCATCTCGGCCGGTGAACACGACATGGCCGACAACATCGTCCACATCGTACTGGCCCGCCTGCCGGATGCACCGGCCGGCACCAAAGGCATTTCCCTGTTTATCGTTCCGAAGTTCCTGCCGAATGCCGATGGCACCGTTGGCGCCCGCAACGCTGTGAGCTGCGGTTCGCTGGAACACAAGATGGGCATCCACGGCAACGCCACTTGCGTGATGAACTTCGACGGCGCCACCGGTTTCCTGATCGGCCCGGCGAACAAAGGCCTGAACTGCATGTTCACCTTCATGAACACCGCACGTCTGGGTACCGCGCTGCAAGGTCTGGCCCACGCCGAAATCGGCTTCCAGGGCGGCTTGAAATACGCTCGCGATCGTCTGCAAATGCGCTCCCTGACTGGCCCGAAAGCGCCCGAAAAGGCCGCTGACCCGATCATCGTGCACCCTGACGTACGCCGCATGCTGTTGACCATGAAAGCATTCGCCGAAGGCAACCGTGCGATGGTGTACTTCACCGCCAAACAGGTCGACATCGTCAAATACGGCGTGGACGAAGAAGAGAAGAAGAAAGCCGACGCATTGCTGGCCTTCATGACGCCGATCGCCAAGGCGTTCATGACCGAAGTCGGTTTCGAATCCGCCAACCACGGCGTGCAGATCTACGGCGGCCACGGCTTCATCGCCGAGTGGGGCATGGAGCAGAACGTTCGCGACAGCCGCATTTCGATGCTGTACGAAGGCACCACCGGCATCCAGGCACTCGACCTGCTGGGCCGTAAAGTGCTGATGACTCAAGGCGAGGCTCTGAAAGGCTTCACCAAGATCGTCCACAAGTTCTGCCAGAACAACGAAGGCAACGAAGCCGTCAAAGAATTCGTCACCCCGTTGGCTGCTCTGAACAAAGAGTGGGGCGAGCTGACCATGAAGGTCGGTATGGCCGCCATGAAAGACCGCGAAGAAGTCGGCGCGGCCTCCGTGGACTACCTGATGTACTCCGGTTACGCCTGCCTGGCCTATTTCTGGGCCGACATGGCGCGTCTGGCTGCTGAAAAGCTGGCTGCCGGCACTACCGATGAGGCGTTCTACACCGCCAAGCTGCAAACCGCGCGCTTCTACTTCCAGCGCATCCTGCCGCGTACCCGTACGCACGTGGCAACCATGCTGTCGGGTGCCAACAACCTGATGGACATGAAGGAAGAGAACTTCTCGCTGGGCTACTAAGCCTTAACGCGGTCGTTCTGCAAACCGCTGCTCCTTCGGGGGCAGCGGTTTTTTTGTGCCCGGATTTCCCCAATCCCGGGGCTGATTCCCCAGCGTAGATGACGGCTTTGCTCAGCCGATCCCCTGTGCTTATTGATTCAAGATGTTTCCAGAAGAGTGGCCAATTAATTGCACTGCCCGAATTACCGGTGCTAACGAGAACTGCCTGCTCAAAGAAGCATGACGCCCCGGCACTTAACAACAACAGTCAGGGTGAAGCCTATGAACATCAGTCGACTCGCTCGTTTGACCTTCTGGTTACCCATCGCGCTGTCAGTCCACAGCGCATGGGCCGCCGACCCCGCCGAAGTCGATCCTCCCGTGCCGGAGGTTCCGTCGCTGCAGTCGTTGCGCGGGATGGTGCCGCCCGATCCGTCCGGGACCGAAGGCGGACGCAAGGTCGACTTGATGACCGACTACGTGCTCAACCGCTCTGCCGCAATCCTGTTGGGCAAGGCGTTGTTCTGGGACATGGAGATCGGCAGCGACGGCGCGACTGCATGCGCCTCCTGCCACTACCATGCCGGCGTCGATCACCGCATCACCAACCAGATCAACCCCGGCCAGGCCAACACCAACGCCAACGTCGCGTCGATTTTCAACAAGCCGTTTGTGGCCTCCGACATTCCCGGTGACGTGGCGACCTACTCAACGTCGTCCGGTGGCAAGGGCGGGCCGAACTACACGCTGAAGAAAACCGACTTTCCGACTCATGTGCTGAGCAATCCGCTGGAGCGCAACTCACCGATCGTTTTCTCGACTGACGATGTGGTCGGTTCCCAAGGCGTGTTCGATGCCAACTTCGTCAAACCCAACCAGCCGCGTTTCGACAAATGCACCCAGCAGCCGGACGGCCTGTTTCAGGTCGGCGGCATAAACGTTCGCCGCAGCACCGGACGCAATGCGCCGTCGGTGATCAACGCCGCATTCAACGTGCGCAACTTCTGGGACGGCCGGGCCAACAACGTTTTCAACGGATTTTCGCCGTTCGGCAATCGCGACCCGGATGCGGGGATCTACGTGACCAGCGAACGCAGCACGGTCGCGACCAAAGTCAGGCTGGCACTCAACGATGCGTCTGCCGCCTCGCAAGCTGTCGGCCCGCCCGGCAGCCCTGTGGAAATGTCCTGCGGTGGCCGTACCTTTGCCGACATCGGTCGCCGGATGCTCGACACGCTGATGCTCAAGCAGCAACGGATTTCCTCCAGCGACTCTGTGCTGGGCCCAGTGTCCGGTGCGCGGCGTCCGACTTATCGCGAACTGATCAAGAATGCCTTCCAGCCCCGGCTGTGGAACGCCACGCAAAACGTGTTGGTGGGCGGGGCGCCGTACACCCAGATGGAAGCCAACTTCCCGCTGTTCTTCGGCCTGGCGATCCAGATGTACGAAGCCACGCTGATCTCCGATCAGGCACCGATCGATGCTTACCTGCAAGGCGATCACACCGCCATGAACGCGCAGCAGGTCGAGGGCATGAACCTGTTCCTCGGCAAGGGCAAATGCGTCAATTGCCACGGCGGCGCTGAGCTGACCAACGCGGCCAGCCGTTTGCTGATGCACCCGCGTGAGCGCATTGAGCGGATGGTGATGGCCGACAACCTGACGACCCTCTACGACAATGGCTTCTACAACACCGGTGTCCGCCCGACTTCGGAAGATCTGGCTCTCGGTGGTGCGGATGCCTGGGGTAATCCGTGGTCGTTCACCCGCCAGTACAACACGGTGCTGCAGGGCGGAAAATCCGTCGATCCGCTGGATGTCGACGTGTGCACCTTCGAAGCTCCGCTGAGTGCAGCGATTCCGTGCGATGCCACGCTCAAGCCGAATGTCGGGTTCCGCGATTCGGTGGACGGCGCATTCAAGACCCCGACCCTGCGCAACATTGCCCTGACCGGCCCGTACTTCCACAACGGCAGTCGCGCCACGCTCAAACAGGTCATGGAGTTCTACAACCGTGGCGGCGACCGGCGCGGTGAGGATGCCAACAACACCAGCGGCTTCGAGCACCCGGCGGTGAATCAGCACAACACCTCCAACCTCGATCCGGACATGACGGCGCTGAACCTGACGCCCGAAGAAATCGACGCGCTGGTGAAATTCATGGAGGTCGGCCTGACCGATCCGCGCGTCGCCTGGGAACGGGCGCCATTCGATCATCCGTCGCTGGTGATTCCGCAGGGCCACGTCGGTGATGAAAATGCCGTGACCCAGCGCCCGGCCAGTCCGAAAGTCACGACTCGTCAGGCAACGGATGCGGTGCTCAATCTCAAGCCTTATGGCGCTGAAGGCCGGCCGGCGGCGGAGGGACCGTTGCAGCCGTTCTACAACGATCTTTGAGGGGAAATGATCGTCATGGCCATCACGCATGGTGGCCATGACGAAAGTTTCATGCCCGCCAAGGAAAAAACCTTGATTGGAGGCTCAGAAACCGGGGGATCCGGCCGTTAAAGAGACAACCTGTGATCTGGATCACATTGTGTGTGCTTAACTGGCCACATTGCAGGCACAATGCCATCTCTTTGCCAAGACGGTCGGAGCTTTACCCTTGCCGCGTTCTTCCGCTGTACGTTTCAGTCATTTCATTCCTTCACTGCTGTTGTTGCTTGCGGGGTTGGCGGCTGCGTACGTCAAAGACCTCAACGTGTTCTTCACCTCGCTGTTCAACGTGTTGCCAACCTTGGTGCTGTTGCTCGGCGGGTCGTATTGCGCGGTTTACCGACGCCAGCGCGAACTGTTTCTGATGGTCACGGTGTACATCGCCTACTTCCTGCTCGACACCCAGACCGACTATTACCGCGACAACGGCAAGGTGCGCGAAGACGCGGCCGTGGTGTTCCATCTGGTGTGTCTGCTGCTGCCCTTGTTGTTCGGTCTGTTTGCGGCGTGGCAGGAGCGCACGCACCTGTTTCAGGACATGGTGGCGCGGTTTGCCGTGCTGCTGGCGTTTGGCAGCGTGGCGCTGGGGCTTGAGCAAAGTTACCCGCAGGCGTTGCTGATGTGGCTATCGGAGATCCGCTGGCCGGCCCTGCACGGTGCGTGGATGAGCCTGATCCAGATGTCCTATCCGGTGTTCCTCTCGGCGTTCCTGTTGCTGGCCTGGCAGTACTGGCGCAACCCGCGTCCGCTGCACGCGGCGCAACTGGTGGGGTTGCTCGGGGTGTTCTGGATGTTGCCGAAAACCTTCATCCTGCCGTTCACCCTGAACATCATGTGCAGTCAGGTGATGTTGATGATCGCCGCTGCGGTGGCGCACGAGGCTTATCAAATGGCCTTCCGTGACGAGCTCACCGGTCTGCCGGGCCGTCGCGCACTCAACGAACGGATGCAGCGGCTGGGTCGCAACTACGTGCTGGCGATGAGCGACGTCGATCACTTCAAGAAATTCAACGACACCCATGGTCACGACGTGGGTGACCAGGTCTTGCGACTGGTCGCCAGCAAGCTGTCCAAAATCAGCGGTGGCGGCAGGGCGTATCGCTACGGTGGTGAGGAATTTGCCCTCGTGTTTGCGGGCAAGACCCTTGAAGAGTGCATGCCGCACCTGGAAGTCATCCGCGAGTCGATTGCGTCCTACAACATCCAGCTGCGCAATCAGGAAAACCGCCCGCAGGACGATCAGCAGGGGCGTCAGCGACGGGGCGGCTCCGGTGCGTCCAGTGTATCGGTCACGGTCAGTATCGGTGTCGCCGAACGGGTCGAGCAGCGTACCCCGGAAGACGTGCTCAAATCCGCCGACCAGGCGCTCTACGCCGCCAAGGGCGCGGGACGCAACTGCGTGATGGCGTTCGGGCAGAACCGCCGTGGAGCGGTGCGCATGGACAGCGCTGCGGGTTGAGTGATGACGGCGCATTCAGCGTCTGGACAGTGATTGTGGGGCAGGGTGGCCGGCAGTAGGGTGAAACGATCTGCTGACGGAGAAGCCACCATGCCCGAGTACAAAGCTCCCCTGCGCGACATGCGCTTTCTGATCGACCACGTCTTCGACTTCCACACCCGGTACGCGGCCCTCGGCGCCCATGACGCCAGCCCGGACATGGTCAACGCGATCCTCGAGGAGGGCGCGAAGTTCTGTGAGAACGTTCTGGCACCGCTCAATCGCAGCGGTGACGAAGAAGGCTGCCATTTCGACAACGGTGTGGTGACAACGCCTGCAGGCTTCAAGCAAGCCTTCGCACAATACGTGGAAGGCGGCTGGCACGGTCTGGCAGCGGATCCGGCCTACGGCGGCCAAGGCCTGCCGAGTTCGCTGGGGCTGGTGATCAGCGAAATGGTCGCCTCCAGCAACACCTCCTGGGGCATGTACCCGGGCCTGACCCACGGTGCCATGTCGGCGATCCACGCCCACGGCACCGACGAACAGAAAAACACCTATCTGCGCAAACTCACCGCCGGGCAGTGGACCGGCACCATGTGCCTGACCGAAGCCCATTGCGGCACCGACCTGGGCATCATCAAGACCCGCGCCGTGCCCCGGGCCGACGGCAGTTATGCGATCACCGGCAGCAAGATTTTCATCTCCGCCGGCGAACACGACATGAGCGACAACATCATTCATCTGGTGTTGGCCAAACTGCCGGATGCCCCGGCCGGGACCAAGGGGATTTCGCTGTTCATCGTGCCGAAATTCCTGCCGGATGCAGCCGGTGAGGCGGGGGAACGCAACGGCGTTTCCTGCGGTTCGATCGAGCACAAGATGGGCATCAAGGCCTCGGCCACCTGCGTGCTGAACTTCGATGACGCCAAAGGCTTCCTGATCGGCGAGCCGAACAAAGGCCTGAATTGCATGTTCACCATGATGAACCACGCGCGCCTCGGCACCGGGATGCAGGGCCTGTGTCTGGGCGAGGCAAGTTTCCAGGGCGCAATCAAATACGCCAACGACCGTCTGCAGATGCGCGCCTTGACCGGCGCCAAAGCCCCGGATAAACCGGCCGACCCGATCATCGTCCACCCGGACGTGCGGCGCATGCTGCTGACCATGAAAGCCTTCAACGAAGGCAACCGCGCGCTGACCTATTTCACCGCGCAGTTGCTCGATGTCGCGCACTTGAGCCCGGACGCCGACGCGCGTCAGGAGGCCGAAGATCTGTTGGCGTTTCTGACGCCGATCTGCAAGGCGTTCATGACCGACACCGGGCTGGAAGTGACCAACCACGGCATGCAGGTGTTCGGTGGCCACGGTTTCATCCGTGAGTGGGGCATGGAACAACTGGTTCGCGATTGTCGGATCGCGCCGATCTACGAAGGCACCAACGGTATTCAGGCGTTGGATCTGCTGGGGCGCAAAGTCCTTGGCAGCCAGGGCAAGCTGCTGCGCAATTTCACCAAAATCGTCCACAAATTCTGTGCGGCGAATGCCGGGCATGCGCAACTGGGCGGGTTTGTCGCGCAGCTCGATGGCCTCAATCAGCAGTGGGGCGAGCTGACCCTGCAGGTCGGCATGGCGGCGATGAAGAATCCGGATGAGGTCGGCGCCGCGTCGGTGGATTACCTGATGTACAGCGGTTACATCGTCCTCGGCTATTTGTGGCTGCGTATGGCGCTGGTCGCTCAGGCGCAGTTGGAGTGGGGCGAGGGTGATGGCGATTTCTGCCAGGGCAAACTGGCGACGTGCGAGTTTTACTTCAAGCGGTTGTTGCCACGTACTGCGGCGCATCGTGGGGCCATCGAGGCAGGCAGTGATTGCCTTATGAAACTGCCGGCGCAATTGTTCTCGCTGTAAAACGTCACTGTTAAACAAAAGAGCCCGCTGATTGCGGGCTTCTTTTTGGGCACAAGGCAGTGACTAAAAATAACAAAACAGTCATGGCCTGACCCTATGTGTCGCAAAAGTTGTTGGGTTACACTCCAGCTCAACGAAATCACCCTTCCACGAATCACCTGTTTAGATCTTTGCGAGGTTTGCCATGGCTGACTACAAAGCGCCGCTGCGCGATATGCGCTTCGTCCTCAATGAAGTGTTCGAAGTCGCCAAACTCTGGGCCGAACTGCCGGCCCTGGCCGAGACCGTCGACGCGGAAACCGTTGAAGCCATTCTCGAAGAAGCCGGCAAGGTCACCAGCAAAAGCATCGCGCCCCTGAGCCGTGCGGCCGACGAAGAAGGCTGCCACTGGGCCGACGGTGCCGTCACCACGCCGGCCGGTTTCCCACAGGCCTATCAGACTTATGCCGAAGGCGGCTGGGTCGGTGTTGGCGGTGATCCGGAATACGGCGGCATGGGCATGCCCAAAGCCGTGTCGGCTCAGGTCGAAGAAATGGTCAACTCCGCCAGCCTGTCCTTCGGTCTGTACCCGATGCTGACGGCCGGCGCCTGCCTGTCGATCAACGCCCACGCCAGCGAAGAGCTGAAAGCCGCGTACCTGCCGAACATGTACGCCGGCGTCTGGGCCGGTTCCATGTGCCTGACCGAACCGCATGCCGGTACCGACCTGGGCATCATCCGCACCAAGGCCGAACCTCAGGCCGACGGTTCCTACAAGGTCAGCGGCACCAAGATCTTCATCACCGGCGGTGAGCACGACCTGACCGAAAACATCATCCACCTGGTGCTGGCCAAGCTGCCGGACGCACCGGCGGGGCCAAAAGGCATTTCGCTGTTCCTGGTGCCGAAGTTCATGGTCAATGCCGATGGCAGCCTGGGCGCGCGCAATCCGGCGAACTGCGGTTCGATCGAACACAAGATGGGCATCCAGGCTTCGGCCACTTGTGTGATGAACTTCGACGAAGCCGTGGGTTACCTCGTCGGGGAGCCGAACAAGGGCCTGGCCGCGATGTTCACCATGATGAACTATGAGCGTCTGGGCGTCGGTATCCAAGGCCTGGCCACTGGCGAGCGCTCGTACCAGAACGCCCTCGAATACGCCCGTGACCGCCTGCAAAGCCGTGCGCCGACCGGCGCGCAGAACAAGGACAAGGTGGCCGACCCGATCATCGTTCACCCGGACGTGCGTCGCATGCTGCTGACCATGAAAGCCTCGAACGAAGGCGGCCGCGCGTTCTCCACCTACGTGGCGATGCAGCTCGATACCGCCAAGTTCAGTGAAGACGCCGCCACCCGCAAGCGTGCGGAAGACCTGGTTGCCTTGCTGACGCCAGTGGCCAAGGCATTCCTGACCGATCTGGGTCTGGAAACCACCGTCCACGGCCAGCAGATCTTCGGCGGCCACGGCTACATCCGTGAGTGGGGCCAGGAGCAACTGGTGCGTGACGTGCGCATCACCCAGATCTACGAAGGCACCAACGGCATTCAGGCGCTTGACCTGGTGGGCCGCAAGATCGTTGGTAGCGGCGGCGCGTTCTACAAGTTGTTCGCCGACGAGATCCGCCATTTCACCGCGACTGCCAGTGCTGATCAGGGCGAGTTCACCAAACCGCTGAATGACGCCGTCGACAACCTCGACGAGCTGACTTCGTGGCTGCTGGACCGGGCGAAAACCAACCCGAACGAAATCGGCGCTGCGTCGGTCGAGTACCTGCAAGCCTTCGGCTACACCGCTTACGCCTATATGTGGGCATTGATGGCCAAGGCGTCGCTGGGCAAGGAGGCGCAGGACGATTTCTACGCGAGCAAGCTCGGCACGGCGCGGTTCTATTTCGCCCGTCTGCTGCCGCGGATTCACTCGTTGAGCGCGTCGGTGAAGGCTGGCAGCGAGTCGCTGTTCCTGCTGGATGCTGCGCAGTTCTGATGATGTAACGTCATGTAAGCGATCTCTTACATGACGTGCTGCTGTTCTCCCATAGGCGTAGATTGGATCCAGAGCTAATCTACTTTCCATGGACGTCGCGCAGGAAGCGCAAAGCAACAACACGGACACGTAAGGATTCTGCCAGGGTGGCGGAGTGAAATGGATGTCAGGGAAACAGTCTGCAAAGCCCCGCTTCGGCGGGGTTTTCTTATGCCCGCAGAAAAGTTTTCAGCTCAGCGAATCCAGACCTGGCGCAGCGTTGAGCGGCTTTTCCTCGCGCTGCATCACTTCCTCCAGCAACGTCCGCAGCAAGGCCAACGACGCCTGCTGACGCTGCACATCGCGACACACCAAGCCCACCTTCAGCGGCACCCGGGGTTCGCTGATCGGTTTCCACAGCAAGTCCTGATCGTCGTACTCCTTCTGTGAGCGCCCCGGCAGCACCGTCGCCAGCCGTGTGTGCGGCAGGCTGTCGAGAATCCCCACCATGTTGTTCAGTTCCGCCTGTACCTGCGGGCGGCGCCCGAGGCTGGCCAGTTGTGCCTGCCAGATCTGGCGGATCTGGAATTCCTCGCCCAGCAGCAACATGGGCAATTCTGCAGCCTGGCTCATCGAGACTTTCTTGAATTCCCGCAGCGGATGATCTGCCGGGATGACCAGTGTCAGTTCATCTTCGTACAGCATCACACCGTGCAGCCCCGGCTGGCGTGGCGGCAGATAGCTGATGCCGATATCCAGCGAACCGTTGAGCAGTCGTCGCTCGATCTCCAGCCCCGTCAGTTCATAAATCTGTACCACCAGATGGGGCTGGGCCTTGCGTACTCTTTCAAGCATTTGCGGCACCAGGCTGGTGTGCACGGTTTGCAGCACACCGATCGCCAGCGTACGCAGCGCCTGGCCCTTGAAATTGCCCAGCGCTTCACGCGCCCGCTGCATGCCGTCGAGCAATGGCAGCGCGTGGTTGTACAGCGTGTGGGCGGCCAGGGTCGGCAGCAGGCGTTTGCTGCTGCGTTCGAACAGGGTGACGTCGAGGTTCTGTTCCAGATGGCGGATCTGCTGGGACAGCGCGGGTTGAGAGATCGACAGGCGCTCGGCGGCACGCCCGACATGGCCTTCTTCGTAGACCGCGACGAAATAACGCAGTTGTTTGAAATCCATAAGTGATACTTATCGAAAATGCTGGGAAATCGAAATGGCTCGGCGCCTTGAAGACGCCTAGTCTAACCGCATTCACAAGGCTTACAGGGCCGGAAAGCGCAATGACCAGCGTTTGCTTCGAAAGTGTTTACATAGGCAGTTCAAAAAACCTCAATCGAGGTTTTTTTCAATGAATCTGTTCAGCTTGCGGCGCCAGGCGCCGAGCCTCGATGACCTGGCTTTTAAAACCCATGAATCGGATGCCGCTGATGGCCTGAATGCCGAGCGCCTGATGCCCAGCGTCGAGCGCCCGCAGCAGGTTTTTGTTCGCGGCCAGGGATCCTGGTTGTGGGACAGCAATGACCGCGCCTACCTGGACTTTTCCCAGGCCGGCGGCGCCAACAGCCTGGGCCACAGCCCTTCGGCGCTGGTCAAAGCCATCGCGGGTCAGGCCCAGGCCCTGATCAATCCCGGATTCAATCTGCACAACCGCGGCATGCTCAGTCTCGCCGAGCGTTTGTGTGCCAGCACTTCCAGCGATCAGGCGTATCTGCTCAATAGTGGCAGCGAAGCCTGTGAAGCCGCGATCAAACTGGCGCGCAAATGGGGCCAGCTGCATCGCGGCGGCGCCTCGCGGATCATTGTCGCCAGACAAGGCTGTCACGGACGTAGTCTGGCGACGATTTCGGCGTCGGACAGTTGCAACCTGCACAATCGCTTCGCACCGCTGCTGCCGGGCTTCGATCTGGTGCCGTTCAACGACCTGCCGGCGCTGCATGCAGCCGTCGATGCGCAGACCGTGGCGATCATGCTCGAACCGATCCAGAGCGATGCCGGTGTCATTCCAGCGACCGAGCATTACCTCAAGGGTGTCGAGCGCCTGTGCCGTGAACTGGGAATTCTGCTGATCCTCGACGAAGTGCAGACCGGCATCGGCCGCTGTGGCACCTTGCTCGCCGAACAATCCTACGGCGTTCGCGCCGATATCGTCGTGCTCGGCAAGGGCCTTGGCGGTGGCGTACCGCTGGCTGCGCTGCTGGCGCGAGGCAAGGCGTGCTGTTTCGACTTCGGCGAGCTGGGCGGTACGCATCACGGCAACGCCCTGATGACCGCTGCCGGCCTGGTGGTACTCGACAGTGTGCAGGACCGCGCCTTCCTCGAACAGATCCGGGACAACGGCCAGCATCTGCGCGAAGGGCTCGCCCGTCTGGCCCATCGTTATGAACATGGCGAGTTGCGCGGGCAAGGGCTGTTCTGGGGACTGACCCTGTCGGAAGACTCCGCCGAGGCCGTGGTCAAAGCCGCGCTTCATGAAGGCTTGTTGCTCAACGCCCCACAAGCCAACTGCCTGCGCTTCACCCCGGCGCTTACCGTCAGCAAGGCCAACATCGACGAAATGCTCCTGCGCCTGGCCCGCGCCTTCTCCCGGGTACGCACGGCGCAACTGCAATGCCGCAAAGGGATTGCCGTCTGAGCTGAAGTTTCCCACCCGAATTCAAGAACCGTCTCGCGGTATAACGCACGCCCTACGCCTGATTCTTTTGGCGTGGGGCGTTTTTTTGTGGCCGGGTAATGGCAAGTAGATGGCGAGATCACGGGTTGCACTGAACCCTGACAAACGGCACAGGTCGATTAGCTTGTATGGCTCAGTCGAGCCAGCCCCCCAATCAGGAGCTGCCCCATGGACTTCATCCGCATCATCATCGCCATTATCTTGCCGCCGCTGGGTGTGTTTCTGCAGGTCGGGTTCGGCGGCGCGTTCTGGCTGAATATCCTGCTGACGCTGTGCGGTTACATCCCTGGGATCGTGCACGCGGTGTACATCATCGCCAAGCGCTGAGTTTCAGTCCGCCAGGCCCATGACTCGCCGATAGAAACGCCATTCCTGCTCCAGCGCATGGGCCTGATTGACGGCCCGGCGGAAGCCGTGGCGTTCGTCGGCGTAGTAATGCGCTTCGACCTCGATGCCGTTGTGCTCCAGGGCCGCGACCATGTCGCGGGTCTGTTGCGGCACGACCACGGCGTCCAGTTCACCCTGAAAGAAAATCACCGGCACGCGAATGTTGCCGGCGTGCAGCAACGGTGTGCGGGCGGCGTAGCGTTCGGCGTCTTGCTCGGGATCGCCGATCAGCCAGTCCAGATAATCGCCTTCGAACTTGTGTGTCGCGCGGCCAAGCGCTACCGGGTCGCTGACGCCGTACAGGCTGGCGCCGGCGCGGAACACTTGATGGAACGCCAGTGCGCACAGCGTCGTGTAACCACCGGCGCTGCCGCCACGGATGAATGCACGCTCGCCGTCGATCATGCCGCGATCATTCAGGTAGGCCACCACCGCACAGGCATCCTCGACATCCACCGCGCCCCAACTCAGATGCAACGCCTGCCGATATTCCCGGCCATAGCCGCTGCTGCCACGGTAGTTGAGGTCGGCGACGGCGAAGCCGCGTTGCGTCCAGTACTGGATGCGCGGGTCGAGCATCGGGTAGCAGGCCGACGTCGGGCCTCCGTGAATGAACACCACCAGCGGCGGTTTGGCATCGCCATTGGTGGCCGGATAAAAGAAGCCGTGCGCTTCACCTGAACCGCTGGGATAGCGCAGGGTTTGCGGTCGGCTGATGCGCTCGGGGGGCAACGGTGCGACGCCGCCGGCCAGCACTTTCACTTCACGGGATTCGCGATCAATGGCGAGTACCGCTGAAGGGCTGATCGGTGAAGCGGCGATGCAGTAAATGAATTGATCATCGACCGCCAGATGACGGAAACGGCTGTAGTCGCCGGTGAAGTCTTCGCCGTTGAGCGCCAGACGACCAAAACCGCCTTCGCTCCAACTTGCCAAAAAGCCTTCGTCGATGGGCAGCCAGGTGCAGCCGCCGAGTTGCCACGGCGCCGGCGCGTGATCGGCTTCGGCACAGGGCAACATTCGCAAGCCTTCTGCGGACTCGATCCACGGTTGCCAATATCCGTCACGATCAGTCAGACAGCCCAATCGGCCACTGGCATCGAAGCGCGGTTGCTGGATCGACTCTTCAAGCGTTTCACCGGCCACGCAACGTGGGGCAGAAAATCCACTACTTGCGAGCTCGGCGAGCATCAAACGGGTGGACGTCCACGGCTGATGCGGGTGGCTCCACTCGATCCATGCCAGGCGCTGACCGTCCGGGCTGATGATCGGCGATGCGTAAAAGTCTGCGCCTTCAACCAGCATGTGGCGGGAGCCAGTCGCAAGATCGATGGCCACCAGCCGATGGCAATCACCGTTCTCTTCAACGGCCAGCACCTGCCCGTTGGCAAAATGCAGATCGCCATACCGACACTCGCTCGACGTCAACGCCTCAGGCTCGCCATCCAGCGTCTGGCGATACAGCTGCTGATCCGCCTCGTTGACGAAAACCACGCCATCAGGCGTCAGACAAAACGCCCCACCGCCATATTCGTACACACGGCTGCGCACGCTGAATCCCGCAGGTGTCAGGCATTTCGCTACGCCATCGCGCCAGTGCCAGATCCGGCACGCGGCGTCTGCCGGCCGGTATTCGTTCCAGAACAAACCATGGGCGCCGAGCTGCAGTTCGGCGAAATCCACACCGGCAGCAACGGCGGCAGTGGCGCTGAAGGGCTCAGCCTTTGGCGATGAGGCGCGAGTTTCGTTCATTGCGAAAGGCCAGTTGTTCGATGGTCTGGGTGGCGTGCTCGGCTTCTTCGCGGGCCTTGAGGATCACGCCGTGATGTTCGGACTTGCTGCACACAGGGTCTGCATTGCTGGCATCGCCGGTGAGCATGAACGCCTGGCAGCGGCAGCCGCCGAAGTCCTGTTCTTTCTCGTCGCAGGAGCGGCACGGCTCGGGCATCCAGTCATAACCGCGAAAGCGGTTGAAGCCGAACGAGTCGTACCAGATGTGCTGCATGCTGTGGTCGCGCACATTGGGAAATTGTACCGGCAGCTGTCGGGCACCATGACAGGGCAGGGCGGTGCCGTCCGGCGTGACCGTCAGAAACAGACTGCCCCAGCCGTTCATGCAGGCTTTCGGGCGCTCTTCGTAGTAGTCCGGGGTGACGAAAATCAGTTTGCACGGATGCCCTTCGGCTTCCAGCTTGGTGCGGTATTCGTTGGTGATGCGTTCGGCGCGGACCAGTTGCTCTTTGGTCGGCAACAGGCCGACACGATTGAGCTGCGCCCAGCCGTAGAACTGGCAGGTGGCGAGCTCGACGAAGTCCGCCTCCAGTGCAATGCACAGCTCGATGATGCGGTCGATCTTGTCGATGTTGTGCCGATGGGTGACGAAGTTCAGCACCATCGGATAGCCGTGGGCCTTCACGGCGCGGGCCATTTCCAGTTTCTGCGCAAAGGCCTTTTTTGATCCGGCAAGCAGGTTGTTCACTTGCTCGTCGCTGGCCTGGAAACTGATCTGGATGTGATCGAGCCCGGCCTTCTTGAAGTCGCTGATCTTCTGCTCGGTCAGGCCGATGCCGGAGGTGATCAGGTTGGTGTAGAAACCCAACTGGCGCGCTTCACGGATCAGTTCGGCAAGGTCCTGGCGCACCAGCGGTTCGCCCCCGGAAAAGCCCAGTTGTGCCGCGCCCATCTCCCGCGCTTCGCGGAACACCTTAATCCATTGCTCGGTGCTCAGCTCTTTGCCCTGTTCCGCGAAATCCAGCGGATTGGAGCAGTACGGGCATTGCAGCGGGCAGCGATAGGTCAGCTCGGCGAGCAGCCACAGTGGCAGGCCGATTTCCGGTTTGGCCGGGACTTGCACCGATGACTCAGGCAAGTTCGATCCAGTGCTGCGCACGGGCAACCTCCATGAATTGCTCGATGTCGTCACCGAGCTCGGGTACGCCGGGGAACTGTCTGTCGAGTTCGGCGATGATCGCCGCGACATCTCGCTCACCGTCGATCAGGCCGCCGATCAACGCAGCACTTTCGTTGAGCTTGATCATGCCTTCCGGGTACAGCAGCACATGGCCTTTCTGCGCCGGTTCGTACTGGAAGCGGTAGCCGGGACGCCAGGTCGGGGTCTTGCTGCGGTCGAAACTCATAAGGCGATTCCTTTATGCCAGACCCGTTGATCGGTGACGCTGTGATACGGCGGGCGGTTCAGTTCGTAGGCCATGCTCATGGCATCGAGCATGCTCCAAAGGATGTCCAGTTTGAACTGGAGAATTTCCAGCATGCGCTCCTGGCCTTCGCGGGTCTTGTAGTGTTCGAGCGTGATCGCCAGACCATGCTCGACATCGCGCCGGGCCTGACCGAGGCGAGTGCGGAAGTACTCGTAGCCAGCCGGGTCGATCCACGGGTAATGCTGCGGCCAGCTGTCGAGGCGCGACTGGTGGATCTGCGGCGCGAACAGTTCGGTCAACGAACTGCTGGCGGCTTCCTGCCAACTGGCGCGGCGGGCGAAGTTGACGTAGGCGTCCACGGCGAAACGCACGCCGGGCAGCACCAGTTCCTGGGAGCGCAGTTGATCCGGATCGAGGCCGACGGCCTGGCCGAGACGCAGCCAGGCTTCGATGCCGCCGTCTTCGCCGGGGGCGCCGTCGTGGTCGAGCAGGCGCTGAATCCACTCGCGGCGGATCTCGCGATCCGGGCAGTTAGCCAGGATCGCCGCGTCTTTCAAGGGGATGTTCACCTGATAGTAGAAGCGGTTGGCAACCCAGCCCTGGATCTGCTCACGGGTGGCCCGGCCTTCATACATCGCCACGTGATACGGGTGATGAATGTGGTAATAAGCGCCCTTGGCGCGCAGGGCCGCTTCGAATTCGGCGGGGGACAGCGGGGTGTCGGTCATTGCGGTTCTCCGGGCCATTCTTTACAGGACGATGCTCATGCCGTCATACGCCACTTCAACATTGCGTCGCACCAATTCCGCGCGCTCCGGTGAGTCTTCGTCGAGAATCGGGTTGGTGTTGTTGATGTGGATAAGTACCTTGCGCTGCTCGGGAAGCTGTTCCAGCACTTCGAGCATGCCGCCGGGGCCGTTCTGCGCCAGGTGGCCCATTTCACGGCCGGTGCGAGTGCCGACGCCACGGCGCTGCATTTCATCGTCGTCCCACATCGTTCCGTCCACCAGCACGCAGTCGCTGCCGGCCATTATTTCCAGCAATGGTGCATCGACTTTGCCCAGGCCTGGGGCGTAGAACAGTTTGCCGCCGGTGCTGAGGTCTTCGACGATCAGGCCGATGTTGTCGCCCGGATGCGGGTCGAAGCGGTGCGGCGAGTAGGGCGGTGCGGCGCTGCGCAATGGCAGCGGGGTGAAACGCAGGTTCGGGCAGGCAGCGACGGTAAAGCTCTGGTCGAGTTCGATGCGGTTCCAGTCCAGCCCGCCGTTCCAGTGCTTGAGCATGGTGAACAGCGGGAAACCGGTGCTGAGGTCTTCGTGGACCATGTCCGTGCACCAGACCTGATGCGGGCAGCCTTCGCGCAGGCTGAGCAGGCCGGTGGTGTGGTCGATCTGGCTGTCCATCAGGATGATCGCGCTGATGCCGGTGTCGCGCAGGGCACGGCCCGGTTGCATCGGGGCGAAGCTCTGGAGCTGCGCGCGGATGTCCGGCGAGGCGTTGCACAGCACCCAGTTCACGCCGTCATCGGAAATCGCGATGGACGATTGGGTACGGGCCTGGGCATTCAGGCTGCCGTCGCGAAAACCGGCGCAATTGACGCAGTTGCAGTTCCACTGCGGAAAACCGCCACCGGCGGCCGAACCCAGAATCTGGACGAACATGAACGCTCCATCATTTCAACGCTGAAAATAAAACGCCCCGGCGAGCCGAGGCGTTGCACTGCAGTGTTCTGCTTGAGGCAGGACTCAGCGGCTGGCGAAGTACATGGTGACTTCGAAGCCGATGCGCAGGTCGGTGTAAGCAGGTTTGGTCCAGGCCATCGGGTGACTCCTTTTTCAGGTGGGTGAGATAGCGCTATCCATAGGTATAGTCCACGGCAGCGCAGGGATGTTCCAAATAGTTAGGTGGCTATGTTACTCAAAATGTCAGGGGGTTGGCCCGTGAATCTTTGAGAAAGCTCCTTGCAGCCCCGGTAATGATCATTTTGCCGCTTGCCAGGGCTCGCCCGGCGCAGGGGCGTTGGACAGGCCGTGCCAGCCGCCCTCGGCGCGGATCAGGCGCTGTGCGGCGGCCTGCAATGCCGGGCGATCCAGTTGAACGATGGCGCTACGCAATTGCACCAGATAATCCGACGAGTGGCCGGCGAGGCGGGCCTGCCACAGGAGCTCGGCCGCCTCTTTGCCGGACAGGGCGCTGTCATCGAACTGATCGGTAAGCGTCTGGCGTTGCTGGGTGAGGCTGGCGTCATCGAGTTGTTCGATAAGGGCTGGCAGGCCATTGAGAAACTGCTGAATGTGATTGAGCAATTGCGCTGCGGTAGCCGAGGGCGATTGCACGCCGAACAGCAATCCAGTCTGGCCATGGATCTGGTGCAACCCGCTGAACACTGCATAACCGAGTTGCAGTTCGACTCGCAGACGTTGGTAAAACGGCGTCTGGCACAGGTGCGCGAGCAGGCGCCACGCGGCTTCGTCGTCGATTTCCTGGCTGGCGGTCGGGCAGAACAGCAACAAGGCGTGTTCGCTGGAAGCACTTTCGATCTGGCGCCACAGGTAACCGGTGTTGATTGCTGACGGTGCGGGCAATTGATTGTCCGGTGTGCCGGGGATGCGACTCAGCGCCAGGCCCATGGCGGGTTGGGTCTGTGGGTTGAGGCTCAATGCCAGGCCATCCCAGCGGGAAGTTGTCCACAGGTGCGTGGCGTCATCGGATTCACCTGCCACTGGCAGGCACTGTTCGGGTAGTACTTTGAGCAGTTGGCGGATCGGTATCAGCGCAGGTTGCAGCTCGCCATTCGCGGAATCGACGCCCACTTGTGTCAGAGATTTCAGCGCATGTTCCAGCACAGCGGGCAGCGTGTCCTGCAGACCGGTCACTTTCAGCAACCACTGATTACCCGTGGTGCTGAACGACAACTCGACCCCGGCCTGACGTGCTTCATCCGACATTTCCCGCAGACTGCGTTGCAGTTTCGCTTGCAGCTCGGCCGTGGCCGCTGCTTCCGTTTGCCAGCGCACATACACCGCGCCTACGTCGCTGTTATCCGGCAGTGCCTGACTGAACTGCATCGGCGAGCGTTCACGGCGGCTGCGCGAGCGATCCTGAGCGAACGTGCGCAGACCCCGGTGAGCGCTGGTCTGGCCACGGATCAAGCCGGCGTTGGCCAGCGGTTCGGCTGTGCGCAGGAACGGGTTGGCAGCCGGCAGATGCCAATGGGGACTGAAGTTATCCACAGTGCCAATTATGCCGAGAGTCTCTTTGAGTGCCGTAACGGCCGATTCAGGCAGGCCGCTTTCGAGTTGTTCGCTGTCGAGGCGAGCGAGTTGCAGCGCACTGCTGACTTGCTGTTGACGCTGAAGCTGTTCCGCGTATTCCGCACGCAATGCTGGCCAGTCCTGCTGCGCTGCGAAGAAGCTCAGCCAGTCGAGAGATTGTGCGCGGATGGCGTCGAGTGATCCGGATGCCGCAGTGAGTTGAAGATGCAGCAAAGCCTGCCCGGCAAACTGATAGAGCGGAAACGCCTGTAACCCTTGCGCCAGACCCTGCTGCTGCAAATGCGCGAGCAACCCACCGGGTTTGGCGTTGTTCAACCAGTGACAGAGAAACGCCAGCGCTTCGGCCGATGACTTCGGCAGGTATTCCAATGCAAACAGCAGATTGCCGTGTCGCTCGCCGACCTGTTGATAACTTGCCTGCGGGTTGTCCATCAAGCGAACGGGCGCTGCCTGCTCAGTTTTATCCCCAGGTGTCAGCGCAGCAGCAAACTGCTCGGCCAGCGTTCGCAGCTCTTCAATGTTCTGCGGTCCTACCAGGCTCAGTGTCATCTGCCCGGTGCGATAAAACTGCTGGTGGAAGTCTTTCAACGCCTGCTGAAACTCCGCCTGCTCTACTGGCAGGCTGTCGCGATTCCCGGCATGAAAGCCGCGCAACGGATGCGCTGCTGACAGCCCTTCGAACAGCGCTTCTTTCTGCTGAGCATCGGTGTCCTGTGACCATGCGACAAACTCTGCCTGCAAGACTTCCCGTTCCCGCAACTGATCGTCCGGATTCATACGCGGACGGGCTAGCATGTCCGACAGGCGCTCCAGCCCGCCGCTGAAGGACGCCGGCGGCAATTCAAAGAAGAAATCGGTGGTGCGCTCGCGAGTGCTGGCGTTCACCTGGCCGCCGTGACCTTGTACGTAGGCTATCAGCCCTTGCTGTGCAGGAAAACGCTCGGTGCCGAGGAACAGCAAATGCTCAAGGAAGTGCGCCAGTCCTGGCCACGCCAACGGCACGTCATGACTGCCGGCAGCCACCCGCAACGCGGCGGCGCTGCGCTTCAGGCCGGGCACGTGACGCAGGGTCACGCGCAAGCCGTTGGCCAGGGTTTCGGTGTGGGGGCGGGGATAAGTCGGCGCAGGCATGGGCACTTCCGGAACAGTGAAGTGCCAATGCTAGCGGATTAGCGCTTGTTGAGCGCGTCGTAAAGTTCAGGGCGGCGGTCGTTGAAGTAGCGGTTGGCGCTGCGGGAGTCGACCATCAACTGGCGATCCAGCTCACCGACGATCAAGGCTTCGTCCAGTCCGGCCTGGGCGATGCGGCTGCCATCCGGCGCGGCAATGCTGCTTTGCCCGCAGTAATGGATGTCGCCTTCGTGGCCGCAGTAGTTGGCGTAAGCCACGTAGCACTGGTTTTCAAAGGCGCGGGAGCGCACCGAGACGTCGGCAATGAAATCGAAAGGAATCATGTTCGCCGTCGGCACCAGAATCAGCTCGGCACCTTCAAGGGCCAGGCGCCGGGCATTCTCCGGGAACTCCAGGTCGTAGCAGATCAGAAACCCGAGCTTCCAGCCGTTGAGCTCGACGATGGGGAACTCGCCATCGCCGGGGCTGAACATCGAGCGGTCCAGATCACCGAACAGATGCGTCTTGCGGTAATTGCACAGGCGCTCGCCGTTCGAGTCGATCAACTGTACGGCGTTGTAGATCTGCCCTTCGGCGGTGCGCTCAGGGTAACCGTAGAGAATCGCCAGGCCGGCAGCCTTGGCGATTCGTCCGACTTGCTGCGCCCATTCACCGTTGTAGACCTCGGCCAATGTCGCGACCGCCTCCTTGCCGATGTTGTAGCCGGTCAGGAACATCTCCGGCACCACCAGCAAATCGGCACCTTTGGCCTCCATCGCCAGTTGATGCAGGCGCTGGAGGTTGGCGGCCGGTTCCAGTGGCAGCGGTGGACATTGGTAAAGGGCTACACGCATCAGGGATTCCTCTTACTCGGGCAGGGCGATCGGGCCGATGTCATTGAACACATCACCCGGACCGGGGTTCTCTTTATGTGTGGACCCGCCAAAGTGCTTCATGATTCCCCACACCGCGTTGAGCGACGTCTGCACCGCACCTTCGACCCAGGCCGGCGTCCACGAGACGTCGTCGCCGGCGATGAAAATCCCGCGCTGCTCCGGCGGCATGTCGTCCTGCATGAAGTGCGCATACATGCGCTGGTTGTAGCGATAGTGGCCGGGCAGGGCGCCCTTGAACGCACCGAGGAAATGCGGGTCGGCTTCCCACGACACGGTGATTGGATCGCCGATGATCCGCGCGGCGATGTCGACTTTCGGGTAGATCTTCTTCAACGCGTCCAGCGCCAGTTTCACGCGTTTTTCCACCGGGTGCGGGAGCATCTTCAGCGCATCGCTCATCCACGAGTACGACAGGCAGATCACGCCCGGCTTGTCGTCGCCGTTGTCGAACAGATAGGTGCCACGGGTCAGGCGATCGGTGAGGGTCATGCTCATCAGGTCGCGGCCGGTTTCCGGGTCCTTGTCCTTCCAGAACGGGCGGTCGACCATTACGAAGGTCTTCGACGATTGCATGTAGCGCGTACGGTCGAGGGCCATCCACATCTTTTGCGAGAACAGGGTTTCGTCGCATTCGATCTGGGTGGTCAGCAGCCAGCTCTGGCAGGTGGTCAGTACGGCGGCGTATTCGCGAGTGTCGCCGTTGTTGTCGGTAACCGCGAAACGTCCGTCAGGCGCGTGGGCGATTTTCTTCACTCCGGAGCGCGGCGCGCCATGGTGCAACGACTTGAGGCTGGTGCCTTGCGGCCAGTGTACGCAGTGCTCCGGCGCATGACGCCAGATACCTTGTGGCACTTGTTCCACACCACCGACCACCAGGTGTTGGTGATCGTCGCAGTTGGTCATCACCACGCGGAAGATCTCCAGCATCGAGTTGGGGAAGTCCGAGTCCCAGCCGCCGGTACCGAAACCGACCTGACCGAACACTTCGCGGTGATGGAACGACAGTTTGGCGAAGGCTTTTGACGTGGCGACGAAGTCATAGAAGGTGCGGTCGTCCCACAGTGGCACCAGGGTGTTCCACAGTTCCTTGAGGCGTGGCACGTCACGGTCGCGGATGGCTTGCTGGATATCGGCGAACTGCGAGCCGGCCTCCAGAGCGTCGGCCCAGGCGTCCGCCACTTCCTGGAACAGTGCAGGAAGATCCTTCAGGCTCTGTGCGTAATGAGTTTTGCCTTCCAGGTCGATCACGGTGCTGCCGGAGGCGGGTGTCAGCGGGTTCGGGAAGGGCTTGGTCTCCAGGCCGAGTTTGTCGACGTAGTGATAGAACGCGGTGGAAGACACCGGGAAGCGCATGCCGCCAAGCTCGGCGACGATGCCGTCAGTGCCGTTGAATGCCTGGGAGCGCAGACGGCCGCCAAGCTTCGAGGCCTCATAAACGACGGGTTTCAGGCCGAGCTTCATCAGCTCGTAAGCGGCCACCAGACCTGCGATGCCGGCACCGACAATCGCTACTTCGGCACCGTGGTTGTGCTCGGGAATGCTGCCCAGACCGGCCGGGTGTTCGATCCAGTCGTCGAAGGCGAAAGGAAAGTCCGGGCCGAAGATGGTGATCGGTTTCTTACCGTCTGCAGGATGGCGATTGTTCTTGTTCATGGCTGACCTTGCTGGCGACCCGACGCCGGATGCGCGTCTGAGTATAGGAAAAGATGCCAGCCATTCTAGGGAGAGTAGAACACGTTAATAAGACGCAAAGTGTCGTCGATTTGAGTGTTTGTGCTGCAATATGACGAAGATATTGGTCAGACTGGATGCCCGCGATCAATCTTGCTGCTGAGGATGATCGAGGTCGTGGTCTTCTCGACGCCGTCTACGCTGCCGATCTGATCCAGAAGTTGATCGAGCTGTTCCGGCGAATCGGTTCGCAGCCACGCCACATAATCGAATTCACCACTCACCGCACACAACTGCTGCACCTGGGCCATCGCGCTTAACCGCCGCAACACCTCTTTGCCGGAGCGCGGCTGCACCTTGATCCCGACGTACGCCTGCAATCCACCATCCACCACGCGCTGACCCAGGCGCACGCCATAGCCGGTGATGACTTTGGCCTTTTCCAGCCGCGCCAGTCGCGAAGTCACGGTCGTGCGGGCGATCCCCAGTTGCCTGGCCAGCATCGCCACGCTCTCGCGGGCGTTGATTTGCAGGGCAGCGATCAGCTGGCGGTCGATTTCATCGAGCACGGGTGGGCGGATGTCGGGCAAGGGCAGGCTCCAGCGGTACGGATCAATTGGGCTGCATGTTACAGGCTCATTGGGCGAGGCGCCTGCGGTCGATAATCGAATGAGATCTTCTAGTACTCCTGTGGTTCGCCGTGCCTTGGCTCAGAGAACAAGTTGGGCGTCAGCGCTTTGGCGGCATTGGCCTGCTGTTATTGGCAAGTACCCAAGGTAATACGTGCGGGTCTTCGATACCGGTAACGAAGGGGAAATCTAGAAAAGCCAATTTGCTAGAGGTTTTTGCTCAGGTGGATGACTTATGTTTCGCTGAAAATGAATAAACAGCAATTTCTGGGGATGGTGGGCGGAGCATGGCAGTCTCTTGTTCTATCCGAGAGGTGCAATGTGATTGGGTATGAGATGTCAGATTGGACTGGAGTGTTGGTAGGAAAAAACCGAGGCCTACGTAGTTTTTTCTTAGCCACGCGAAATATGAAGAATAGGGAGTTGCCTTTTAACTCGACATGCAGCATCTTCTGATGATCTATGGTTGCGATTGGGGCAAGGAAGCATCTGGAGGTAAAATGCTCTTCGCATGTTTTTGTTGCTTAAAATGAATGTGGCGATGTTTTTTGTGAGAGGTAGTTGTTCGTGGTGACTGTGGGTTGTAACTGCTTTTGATATGTTGATGTGGATTGGTAGTAAATTCTTTTTATTTTTATCGCGGGCTGGTGGTTAAAATGCTGATTACGAAGCTGACATTGAAAAATTGGCGGAACTTTAAACGGTTGGAAGTTCCGATGCAGAATAGAACCTATATTATAGGTGCTAACGCGTCGGGTAAATCTAATTTGCTAGACGTATTTAGATTTCTTAGAGATGTATGTAAGCCTGCCGGTGGAGGGTTGCAAAAAGCAATCGAAGACAGGGGGGGGATTAAAAAATTAAGATGTTTACAGGCGCGGTCAGATATTGAGGTAAAAATTGATATTGAGATCTCCGATGAGGTGGGAGAGGCGCCGGTTTGGGAGTACTCTCTCGGATTTAAAGGGGAGGGTACTGGTGCGCAGCGAATTTTTGTAACACGTGAAGTCGCAAAATATAAAGGGCAGATTGTCTTGAATCGCCCTGATAAAGACGACGCTGGCGACAAGGTGCGTCTTACTCAAACTGCTCTTGAACAAATCAATGCGAATAAGAAGTTTCGTGATGTGGCAGATTTTTTCGGGAGCACTACATACCTTCATCTTGTACCTCAATTACTTAAGTATGCGGATATATCTGGAAGAATTCTTGAGGATGACCCATTTGGTCAAGGGCTGCTGCAGCGTATCTCGAAAACTCCTGGTCGTTCCAGAGATGCGAAACTGAGACGCATCCAAGCGGCATTGGAAGTTGCGGTTCCACAGTTTAAAGAACTAAAATTTGAACTGGACAAAGTAGATGGAACCCCTCATTTGATGGCGTCCTATCAGCACTGGCGAAATTATGGGGCTTGGCAAAGAGAGGATCAATTTTCGGATGGTACGCTTCGATTGATTGGTCTTTTGTGGATGTTGCAGGAGAATAACTCTCTCCTTTTGCTAGAAGAGCCAGAGCTTTCCCTTAATGACTCAATTGTCACCCATATTCCTCTTATGGTAGATCGGATTTTGCGTAAGCAGAAAGCTCTTGGTAGGCAAGTTATCATAACAACGCATAGTGAGGCGTTGTTGAAGAATCCAATTGATGGTAACTCAATAATTCTATTGCAAACTGGTGCGGACGGTACGATTGCACGTGTACCTGACGAGGTTGAAACCCAGCTTATGGGAGCCGGCCTAACGCCAGCCGAAATTATGCTGCCAAAGGCAAGGCCAAATGATCTGGATCAACTGGGATTGCTTTGATGCCTGTTTTTATCGTCGGTGAGGATCAGCTATGTGCAGAGCTTGCACAGGCAATAGTGCTTCAATCTGGTAAAGCTGTAGAAATTCAAAGTGCTTTGGTCGCGAATGGGTGTGCTCCATTCAAAACTATGATCGAGAAAATGAATAATGTTGCCCGAAATGTAATGCCTGTTTTTATGCTCGCAGATGCAGATCAGGCACCTTGCGTCGTCACACAGCGCAATCAATGGATGCCGGCTAATCCGGCTCAAAATTTTTCTCTTCGTTTGGCTGTCCGTGAGGCTGAAGCGTGGATCTTGGCTGATCACGAGGGGTTGTCTGAATTCGCGGGTTTCAGTGCGGCTCTCATGGATCGGGCTCCCGATGAGTTAAATGACCCGAAGCAAGAGTTGTTACGGTTGATCAGAAGGTCAAAACGCCGTGATTTACGAGAGGAAATGCTGCCTAAAAAGGGAGCGAAAAACCTCGTGGGCTTGGGATACAACCTGCATTTGACAAGATTTGTCAGAGAGCACTGGAGCGCTGACCGAGCGTCTCAACGGTCTCCAAGCCTCGCCAGATCAATACCACGAGTGTTGGCGCTACTTTGAGTCTGGACAGATTATGGACGCCGTATTGCAGTCTTCCCTCTGAGATAGATTGCTAGGCTTTGTCAGAAAGACGAAAGCCGCGCAATGCGCGGCTTTCAATTTGGTGGGCCCACACGGACTTGAACCGTGGACCAAAGGATTATGAGTCCTCTGCTCTAACCAACTGAGCTATAGGCCCTCAGTAGGCCGCGGATTATAGCGACGGTTTCTCGGCTGTGCTATCCGAAAAATCTGATACGGCTATGCGAAGAAACGTCGCGGCGAATTCCTCCGGTGGCAGCGGCAGGCTGACGATGTAGCCCTGGATCTGCTCGCAGCCTTCGGCGGCAAGGAATTGTTGTTGGGCCTGGGTTTCCACGCCTTCGGCGATCACGGTGAATTGCATGCTGCGGCCCAGGGCAATGATGGCGCGGACAATCGCCGCGTCGTGGGGGTCGTCGGGCAAGCCGCGGACGAAGGACTGGTCGATCTTGAGGATGTCCAGCGGCAGGCGTTTGAGGTAACTCAGCGAGGAATAACCGGTGCCGAAGTCGTCGATGGCCAGTTGCACGCCGAGGTGTTTGAGTTGGTGCAGCACCGCCAGTGCCTCTTCGGCCTGGCTCATGATGAAGTTTTCGGTAATTTCCAGTTGCAGTAAATCCGGTCTCAGACGGTTGTCCTTGAGCAGTTGTTCGATGCGCCCCAACAGGTTCGGCTGACGCAATTGTGCGCCGGCGAGGTTGACCGAGAGCGGGCCCAGGGAGTCGTAGATCTGGCCCCACTCGAACATCTGCCGGCAGGCGGTTTCCAGCACCCAGTCGCCGATTTGCAGAATCATCCCGTTCTCTTCCGCCAGCGGTATGAAGTGCTCCGGAGGTACCTCGCCGAAGGTCGGGTGCCGCCAGCGGATCAGGGCTTCGGCCCCGACCAGGCTGTGATCGTCGAGGCTGATTTTCGGCTGGTAGTAGAGGTACAGCTCTTCGCGCTCGATGGCCCGGCGCAGTTCATGCTCCAGCGCCACCCGTTCGCTGGCCTGGGCGGTGAGGTCGCGGGTGTAGCTTTCGACGCGGTTGCGACCCTTGGCCTTGGAACGGTACATCGCGGCATCGGCGTTCTTGATCAGAGTGGCGACGTCGCAGCCGTCACGCGGATAGAGGCTGGTGCCGATGCTGGCGCTGATGAAAAACTCGTGCTCGCCGGCCTGGAATGGCGCTCCGAAACAGTTCAGCAGTTTGGTGGCGATGTTGTCGGCATCACCGGCCTGTTGCAGTCCCGGCAGCAGGATGATGAATTCGTCGCCACCCAGTCGCGCCACAGTATCTATATCGCGCAACTGTTCCTTGAGGCGAACGGCGATGCCCTTGAGCAGCAGGTCGCCAACCGGATGGCCGAGGCTGTCGTTGATGTGTTTGAAGCGATCGAGGTCGAGGAACAGCACCGCGCCCAGTCCGCCGTTCTCTTGCTGGCCATTCAGTGCCGTCAGCAGACGGCTTTCGAACAGCGTGCGATTCGGCAGACCGGTCAGTGGATCATGGTGAGCCTGGTAATCGAGTTTGGCCTGGGCGTGCTTGAGACTGGAGATATCGGCAAACACCGCGACGAAGTGGGTAATGAACCGGTCGCGGTTGCGCACGGCACTGATGGTCAGCCAGCTCGGGTACAGCTCGCCATTCTTGCGCCGGTTGGAGATTTCGCCCTGCCAGTGGCCTTCGTCAGTCAATTGGTGCCACATCGCTGCATAGAATGCGCTGTCGTGCAGCCCGGAAGCCAGCAGGCGTGGGGTATGGCCCAACGCCTCGCTTTCGCTGTAACCGGTGATTTCGGTAAAGGCGCGGTTCACGGCACTGATGTGCTGTTGAGTGTCGGTGATCAATACGCCTTCGGCGGTGCTCTCGAACACCGTTGCGGCCTGTTGCAGCTTTTCCTGCATCAGGTGGCGTTCGGTGATGTCCCGGGCGATGGTCAGCATGCAGTCTTCGTCGCCGATCGGCAGCGGACGGCTGGACACTTCGCAGAGGCGGATTTGCCCGTCGCTGCGGCGGATGTGGCAGGTGAAATCGCGAACGAAACCGTCACGGTGCAGCAGATCGAGCATCTGTTTGCGTTCGTTGAGATTGACCCAGATCCCCAGATCCAGTGCCGAGCGGTCCACCGACATGGCGCTGTTGAAACCGGTGATGCGGCTGAAACCTTCGTTGACCTCCAGCAGCAGGCCATCGCTCTGACGCGACAGCAACAGGCCGTCCGGCGAGGCGTGGAAGGCCTTGGCGAACTTCTCTTCGGAGGTTTGCAGTTGCTGCTGGGTTTCCTTGAGCTGGGTAATGTCGCGCACCACCACGACCAGCGCCGGTGTGGTGTCGAGTTCGAACGGTTCGGCGGAAATCAGCCCGGTGAACACCTGCCCGTTGCTGCGACGAAAGGGCATCTCCAGGTTGCGAATGCTGCCGGCCTGCAAGCGTTGCAGCAGGCCGGGGCCAACCCCGGGAATGCCCCAGATATTGAGCTCGGTAGCAGTCTGGCCAATGACGTCTTCGGCTTTCAGCCCGATCTGTTCTTCAAAGGCTTCGTTGACCTCCAGCAGACAGCCGTCGGACAGCCGCGCGATCACCAGAATGTCCGGGCATTGCTGGAACACCGAGGCGAACTTCTGCTCCGACAGGCGCAGGGCCTCTTCGGTACGCTTGGTTTCGCTGATGTCGATCATCAGGCCGCGCATCACCGGCTCGTGGCCGTGCTCGATAAGGCTGACGATGTCTCGCACCCACAGGCAACGGCCGTCGGCGGTGATCACCCGGTAATCGAGACTGTGATCGCGCCCGGCGAGGACTTCGTGATCGCAGAAACTCTGCGCGCGGGTCAGGTCGGCGGGATGGATGATGTTGCGCCAGAAGCCCGGAATCAGCCAGTGCGACAGGGGATAACCCAGCAGATCCTCGGCGTGGGGCGATACGTAGCTGTAGGTGAAATCGCTGATCCGCGCTTCCCAGGCAATGGCCGACAGGCTCTCTACCAGCCCGCGATAGTGGTACTCGCTGCTGCGCAGCTCCTGTTCGAGGTCGATGCGTCGGGCGATTTCCGAGCTCAAGCGGCGGTTGATGCGAATCACCACTGCCAGGATGATCACCAGCAACAGCAGGCCTGGCAGGCCATAGACCAGCAGATCCGACCAGAATGTCCGATGATCGAGGACGTTACCCACCCAGTGTTCCTGGATGCTACTGATCTGCTCCGGGGACATGTCGGCCAAGACCTTGTCCAGAATGCCCACCAGCATTTTGCTGTCTCGGGGAACTCCCATTGCCAGTTGATAGCGATAAGGAGTTTCGCCACTGACATACAGCCCGTCGAGCTTGAGCTGGCGCAGGCTCCAGACACTGGAGGCGAGATCGCCGACCACCGCGTCCACTTCGTCAGTGGCCAGGGCCTGCAGCGCCGAGCTGACATTGGGCATGGCCACCAGATTCAGATCGGGATGATGGGTGCGCAACAGCTCATGGGGAGCATAGTTTTCGACGACGGCGATCTTAAGCCCATACAGATCCTCGATCTTGCGCGGTTGCGGCCCGCCAACGTGGGCGAGGATGACGATCGGAAAATCCAGGTAGGGTCGGGTGAAGGCAAGGTAATTCTGGCGTTCCGGGGTGGACATGATGCCCGGCAGCAGATCGATCGTGCCGTTTTTGGCCTGTTCGAGCACGGCTGTCCAGCTCGAGGGTTCGATGGGCGTAAGTTTGATGGCCAGACGCTGGCGGATCACGTCGATATAGTCCGCCGCCAGGCCCTGATAGCGGTTCTGGTCATCGCGAAACTCGAATGGCGGCCACGAAGCATCGACACCCAGGCGCAAGTCCGGGTGAGCCGCCAGCCAGCTACGTTCTTCGTCGGTCAGAGTCAGCGCGTCAGCCGTTGCGGTCCAGATCATCAGTGACAGCAAAAAAAGCACGGACGCCAGTCTGGGCATAACGGTCTCGTTATGGCACGGGGGAATGTTTCGAGTGTAGACGGGCTGTGCGCGGGGGGAGGGGGGAGCTAGGTATTTAATCTGCCATATAAACAAAACCCCCGGCCTGGGCCGGGGGTTTTGGTATCACTCGTCGAGGAACGAACGCAGGTGTTCGCTTCGCGTCGGGTGGCGCAGCTTGCGCAGCGCCTTGGCTTCGATCTGACGGATCCGCTCACGGGTCACGTCAAACTGTTTGCCGACTTCTTCGAGCGTATGGTCGGTGTTCATGTCGATACCGAAACGCATGCGCAGTACCTTGGCTTCACGGGCAGTGAGGCCGGAGAGCACTTCGCGAGTCGCTTCTTTCAGGCTCTCGACAGTGGCGACATCGATTGGCGACTGCATGGTCGAGTCTTCGATGAAGTCACCCAGATGAGAGTCTTCGTCATCACCGATCGGGGTTTCCATGGAGATCGGCTCTTTGGCGATCTTCAATACCTTGCGGATCTTGTCCTCAGGCATTTCCATGCGTTCACCCAGCTCTTCCGGGGTCGGTTCGCGACCCATTTCCTGCAGCATCTGCCGGGAAATACGGTTGAGCTTGTTGATCGTCTCGATCATGTGCACCGGAATACGGATGGTGCGAGCCTGGTCGGCGATCGAGCGAGTGATCGCCTGACGGATCCACCAGGTGGCATAGGTCGAGAACTTGTAACCACGACGGTATTCGAACTTGTCCACCGCTTTCATCAGACCGATGTTGCCTTCCTGGATCAGGTCGAGGAATTGCAGGCCACGGTTGGTGTACTTCTTGGCGATGGAGATCACCAGACGCAGGTTCGCTTCAACCATCTCTTTCTTCGCGCGGCGGGCTTTCGCCTCACCGATCGACATGCGACGGTTGATGTCCTTGATCTCGGCGATGGTCAGGCCGGTCTCGGTTTCCAGTGCGGTCAGCTTCTGCTGGCAACGGATGATGTCCGGTTGCACACGGCCGATGGCTTCGGCGTACTTGCTCTTGCCTTTGGCCAGGGCGTCGGACCAGCTTTCGTCGACTTCGTTGCCCGGGAACTGGCGCAGGAAATCGGCACGCGGCATACGCGCATCACGTACGCACAGCTGCATGATCGCGCGCTCTTGCTGACGCAGACGATCCAGGGCACTGCGAACACGCTCGACCAGGGCTTCGAATTGCTTCGGCACCAGTTTGATCGGCATGAACAGATCGGCCAGGGCCAGCAACTCGGCAACCGCTGCCTTGTTGTGACGACCGTGCTTTTTCAGGGCCTTGCGGGTGATTTCCATCTGGTCGGCCACGGCGCCGAAGCGCTGGGCAGCAATGACCGGATCCGGACCGCTTTCGGCTTCTTCTTCGTCGTCGGAAGCTTCGGCGTCATCGTCCTCGGAATCGTCGTCCGCTTTCGCGGCTTTCGCATCGATCGGCGGTGGCACTTCGGCAGCCGGCGGCGTAATGCCGTCGTCCGGGTCGATGTAGCCGCTCAGAACGTCGGACAGGCGACCGCCTTCGGTGGTGACCCGAGTGTACTCGGAGAGAATATGGTCAACCGTGCCGGGGAAGTGCGCGATTGCGCTCATCACCTCACGGATGCCCTCTTCGATACGCTTGGCGATTTCGATTTCGCCTTCACGAGTCAGAAGCTCGACCGTACCCATTTCACGCATGTACATGCGCACTGGGTCAGTGGTGCGACCGATATCGGTCTCGACCGCTGCCAACGCGGCGGCTGCTTCTTCCGCAGCGGCCTCGTCGGTATCGGCGTCGGCCAACATAAGGGCGTCCGCATCCGGAGCACTCTCGTGTACGGGGATCCCCATGTCGTTAATCATGCGGATGATGTCTTCCACCTGCTCCGGATCTGAAATATCCTCGGGCAGGTGGTCGTTGACCTCGGCGTAAGTCAGATACTTCTGCTCACGACCCAGTTTGATCAACTCAATAATACGAGACTGCTGTTGCGCTTTTCCGGACATAACACCCTATCCACTGAAGGTCTTGGCGGGCAAAAAACAAGCCGAGGATTATACCTGAGCTATGACCTCACGCGCCAGTTGAGGTCGGGTTTGATGCAGGAACATCCCGTTTGAGCAATTCGAGCAGCAAAGATTTTTCTTCGGTGCTCAGATCGCTTTGACGTGATTTCCTGAGAAGTTGTTCCAGCTTTCGCTCGCGCTGGCGGGCTGACAAGCTAGTTATGGTGTCGAAAAACTGTTGTTCAAGGTTTTCTCCGTTGATCAACCACTCCTTTTCTGCCAGGCGGGTCAGCAATCGACCTTGTTCGGTGCCATGCCATCGCGAGATCAACTGAAAAGAGTTTAGCTGAGGATTCTTTTGCACGGCTTCCAGTGAGGCCACCAGAAGCTGGGTGTTGGTATTGTCTTCATCCGCAAAGTGGCTGGCCGTCTCGACCTTCAGCGCCAGTTGCGGGTGATGGATCACCGTTCGCAGGGCAGCCATGATCGGTGGCTCGACGGGAGCCGGCACTCTCGGGGCGCGCGGTTGATCGCGATCACCGCCACGCTTGCCGTTCTTGTCCCAGGGCTTTTTGTCCCATTTCTTGCCGCCGGCACCGGGTTTCTTCGGCGTCCATTCCTGCTGCGGCACATACATGTCCTGTGCCTGCGGCTGATGGTAGTCGCTGAAGTCCGGCATTGCGTCGTAATCGATGCCGGGGTCGTAGGCGGGCGGCGCTTCCTGCGGTGTGCTCTGGGCCAGCTGGCTGACGGTCTCGCTGCTCAGGCCGGTGATTTCGGTCAGGCGCTGACGCATCAGGATTCGCAGGTTTGCCCCTGGCACTTTATCGATCAGCGGCGCGGCAAGCGTCGCCATGTGCGCCTTGCCTTCGAGCGAGCGAGGGTCGGCTTCTTCGGTCAGTTGCTGGAAGAAATAGTCTGCCAGTGGCTGCGCGTGCTGATTGATCCGCGCACGGAAGGCGTCGGTGCCTTCAGCGCGGATCAAGGTGTCCGGGTCTTCGCCTTCGGGGAGGAACAGGAAGCGTGCGCGGCGACCGTCCTGCAGGCTGCTCAGCGTGGCTTCCAGTGCACGCCATGCGGCGTTGCGGCCGGCCTGGTCGCCGTCAAAGCAGAACAGCACGTTCGGTACGACCCGAAAAAGGCGCTTCAGATGCTCTTCGCTGGTGGCTGTGCCCAGGGTCGCGACGGCATTGCGCAGGCCTTGCTGGGCCAGGGCGATGACGTCCATGTAGCCCTCGACGACGATGATTTCGTCGAGGTTGCGGTTGTTCTTGCGGGCTTCGTAGAGGCCGTAGAGTTCCTGGCCTTTATGAAATACCGGGGTTTCCGGTGAGTTCAGGTATTTCGGCTTGTCGTCGCCGAGGACCCGACCGCCGAAGGCGATGATGCGCCCGCGAGTATCGCGGATCGGAAACATCACGCGATCGCGGAAGCGGTCATAGCGCTTGCCGGTTTCGGCGTTCTCGATCAGCAGGCCGGCGTCGATCATGGCTTTCTGCTGCAGGGTGTCGCTGCTCAGGTGCTTGAACAGGTTGTCCCAGCCTGGCGGGGCGAAGCCGAGGCCGAAGTCCCGCGCAATCTCCCCCGTCAGTCCGCGGCCCTTGAGATAATCCACGGCAGCCTTGCGTGCCGGGTGGCTCTTGAGCGCCTGGCGGTAAAAGTCTGCAGCGGCAGTCAGCAGTGGATAAAGCGGCGAATCGGTCGGCTGTCGCGGTTTGTGCGAGCGGCCACCTTCTTCGCGGGGCACTTCCATGCCGGCGGCTTTGGCCAGGTCCTCGACCGCCTGGGGAAAGTCCAGGTTGTCGTGGTCCATGAGAAAACCGAGCGCGTTACCGCCGGCGCCGCAACCGAAGCAGTAATAGAACTGCTTGTCGGGGCTGACGCTGAACGACGGGGTTTTCTCTTTGTGGAACGGGCAGCAGGCGGTGTAGTTCTTGCCGGCCTTCTTCAATTGCACGCGCGAGCTAACCACGTCGACGATGTCGGTGCGGTTCAGCAGGTCGTCAATGAAGCTCTGGGGAATCAGCCCGGCCATGGCGTTCTCGTCGTCTGCGCTGTAATGAGTCCGATGCGATGGGCGGCCGGACGCGGGTCATGCTTGAAAGCGCACAAAGAGTGCGGCTCGACCGGTGTCGTCTGCGTAATCGCTGTCGGGAAGTGTATCTGCCGAAAATCCACTGACGTTAGTACCTATCAGTCTTCGACTTTATGAAAGTGTTGCGCTGAATCCGCTGACGGCCGGTTGAAGGCCTCGGATAGCTCATGAAGCGGGCACGCAAGCAGGTGCCTTGGGCTGATCGTCGTAAGAGGAATCAGTGGGTGTGCTCGTCAGTAGCCTTGAAAGGCTCGTCAGAAAAGACGTGCACCGCTGGCAAAAGAGCCAGGCCTGACGCGGTGAAGCGGATTTGTCTCGGTCGCGTGTGCGGCTTCGACGGTGAAGCATCAAGCGTTTTACGCAAATGCCATTAGCCCGGCTGAGGGCCGGGCTTGGCAGAAGCTTGCTACGATCGTCTGTGTATTAGTACAGACGAACGGCGCGGCGCTGTTCGCGCTGAACTTTCTTGGCGTGACGCTTAACAGCGGCTGCTGCCTTGCGCTTACGCTCGGAAGTTGGCTTCTCGTAAAATTCGCGGCTACGAACTTCAGCCAGTACACCGGCTTTTTCGCAGGAGCGCTTGAAACGACGCAGAGCTACGTCGAAGGGTTCGTTCTCTTTAACTTTGACGGCTGGCATCCAGAGCTACCTTCATTCATTACCGGGGTCAACATCCTCGCGGCAAAAGAGCACTTGAAGACGTCGGTTTTTAAGGGTTGCGGATGTTAACCCCTCAACGCTCGGAATGCAAAGCCTCTGATCGAAAACCGCTGGTCGGGGCATCCAGTGGCGACTATTATGCGCGCCTTCGAATTCAGCCTAAACAAGGCGCAAACCCATGCTAGTACTGGGATTAGAAACCTCTTGCGACGAAACCGGCGTCGCTTTATACGACAGTGAGCGTGGCCTGCTGGCCGACGCACTGTTCAGTCAGATCGACCTGCACCGCGTCTACGGCGGCGTGGTGCCGGAGCTGGCCTCCCGCGATCACGTCAAGCGCATGCTGCCCTTGATCCGTCAGGTGCTGGCCGAGGCTGACTGCGTGCCGACCGAGATCGACGCCATCGCCTACACCGCTGGTCCTGGCCTGGTCGGTGCGTTGCTGGTGGGGGCTTCGTGCGCCCAGGCGCTGGCGTTTGCCTGGGGTATTCCGGCCCTCGGTGTGCACCACATGGAAGGCCACTTGCTGGCGCCGATGCTGGAGCCAAAACCGCCGGAGTTTCCGTTCGTCGCTTTGTTGGTCTCCGGTGGTCATACGCAGCTGGTTCAAGTCGATGGCATCGGCCAATACAGCCTGCTGGGCGAAACCCTCGATGACGCAGCGGGCGAAGCTTTCGACAAGACCGCGAAGATGATGGGCCTCAATTATCCGGGCGGGCCGGAAATCGCCAAGCTGGCAGAGAAGGGCGTCGCAGGACGTTTCACCTTCCCGCGTCCGATGTGCGATCGCCCGGGCCTGGATTTCAGCTTCAGCGGCTTGAAGACTTTTGCCCTCAACACCTGGCAGCAGTGCGTCAGCGTCGGGGACGACAGCGAGCAAGCCCGTTGCGACATCGCGCTGGCGTTCCAGCAGGCCGTGGTGGAGACTTTGACCATCAAGTGCAAGCGTGCGTTGAAGCAGGCCGGCATGAAGCGTCTGGTGATCGCCGGTGGCGTCAGCGCCAACAAGGCATTGCGGGTTTCACTGGAGAAAATGCTCGGCGACATGAAGGGCGATGTGTTCTATGCCCGGCCCGAGTTCTGCACCGACAACGGCGCGATGATTGCGTTTGCCGGTTGCCAGCGTCTGCAGGCCGGCCAGCAGGAAAGCCTGGCGATCAGCGTGCAGGCGCGCTGGCCGATGGAGCAGTTGTCGGCGTTGTGATGAACGGTGTTCGCGAACGGTATTTAAAAATGCCGTTCGCGCCCGGCAAACAGGTCGCGTAGATTGCCCCGGTGGCGCCACACGATCAGCAGCGTAAGCGTGCTCATCGGCAGCAGCGCCTCTGGCTCCTGCCAGGCCAGCAATGGCAGGGTCAGAGGTGTGGCAATCAAAGCTGCCAGCGAGCTGGTGCGGGTCAGGTAGAACGTCAGCAGCCAGGCGCACACCGCCAGCAGTGCGGCGGGTGGATACAGACCCAGCAGCATGCCGGCCGCCGTGGCGACGCCCTTGCCACCGCGAAAGCGGAAGTACAGCGGGAACAGGTGACCGATCACGGCGCAGACGCCGATCCACGCCTGATCCTGCAGCGAAAGGCCAGCTGCCGATGCGATCAGTACCGGCAGCAGGCCTTTGCACAGATCACCCAGCAGGGTCAGGATCGCGAGTTTGCGACCGGCCAGGCGCAGCATGTTGGTGGCACCGGCATTACCCGAGCCACTCATTCGCGGATCCGGATTTCCGGTCAGGCGGCTGAGCAAAATGGCGAAGGACAGCGAGCCGAGCAGGTAGGCGAGAATCGCCAGTAACCAAAACATGCTAACTATTCCGGGCGAGGACGCCCTGATTCTAACGGCGCATTGCGCCCTTGTCGTGCAGCGGAGAGAAGTGCTTGGACAGAGTGTTTATCGAGGGCCTGGAAGTCGACACCGTGATCGGTGCCTACGACTGGGAGCGCGGCATCCGACAGTGCTTGCGTCTTGATCTGAGCTTCGCCTGGGACAATCGCCCGGCTGCTGCCGGTGACGACCTGACCCTGGCACTCGATTACGCCAGTGTTTCCGCGCGGATCCAGGCCTTTGCCGAGCAGGCACAGTTCCAGTTGGTCGAGACCTTCGCCGAGCGCCTGGTCGAAGTGCTGATGGCCGAATTCAAGATCACCTGGGTGCGCCTGAAGCTGACCAAGCCTGGCGCGGTCCCGGCCGCCAAGGGTGGTGTCGGTGTGGAGATCGAGCGCGGATGTCGCTGACTCAGGTCTACCTCGGGCTCGGTAGCAATATCGAGCGCGATACTCATTTGCGAGCCGGTCTGGATGCCTTGGCCGGTTTCCTGGTGGATATCCGCTGCTCGGCGGTGTTCGAAAGCCAGCCGGTGGGGATCAAGAGCGGCCCGTTCTTCAATTTCGTGGTGTCGGCCTACACCGATCTGCCGCTGATGGAGCTGGATCGACGGCTGAAATTCATCGAGGCGGATAACGGTCGTTATGCCCCGGAGCGCAAGGGATTGCCGCTGGATATCGACGTCCTGCTGTACGGCGAGCTGGCAGGCAATTTCGACGGGCTGATCCTTCCCCGGGCCGAAATTCTGAAAAATGCCTTCGTGTTGTGGCCGTTGTCGCTGATTGCGCCGGATCGGGTGCATCCAGGTGTGGGAAAAAGCTTTGCCACGCTGTGGTCCGAGGCGCAGATCGATCAGGTGCTGGCACCGGTCGGGTTTGAATGGCGCGGTATTCAGCTCACGCCTGCGGATTTATTGAACTGACTGACGCCATCGCGACCGGTTCGCGATGGCGTCAGGTGTTTTCAGGACGACGCTGATTCCTTGTAAGCCTTCAACGCCTTGAGCCGTTCACGCTTGAGCGCTTCGCCCAGCTCCGGGCCCTTGAAACCTTTCTCCAGCAGCGGCTGTACCGCAACGCCCCGAGCGGCGCTGGCTGCACCGCGCAGGTAATCCGCCTGTGGATAACTGCGCTGCTCAAGTCCTTTGCGGCCTCGGGCATCCATCTCGCATGCGACGATAAATTCTTCGAAACGCTGCGGTCGGCGATAAACATCAAAGCTCTGCAGCAATTCCAGCAAGGTCGACGCCTTCAGCTCCAGGGCGCGATGGCCGTGGGTGTGATACTGGCCGACCAGCAGGGCCAGTTCCTGACAGTCCTTCGGTGCCTTGAAGCGTTCGTTGACCGCTTTGATCAGCTTCAGGCCCTTGTGCTCGTGGGCGATATGCCGCGGCCATTCCTCTTCCGGGGTCAGGCCCTTGCCGAGATCATGCAGCAGGCAGGCCCAGCGCACCGTCAATGGTTGCTGGTGCAGGGCGGCTTGCTCAAGCACGCTCAGTGTGTGAATGCCGCTGTCGATTTCCGGGTGATGGATTTCCGGTTGCGGTACGCCGAACAGGGCGTCGACCTCCGGCATCAGCACTTTCAGTGCGCCGCAATCGCGCAGTACCTGAATGAACACCTGCGGCTGACTTTCCATCAATGCGCGGGAAATCTCTTTCCAGCTGCGTTCGGCGGTCAGGGCCTCCAGTTCGCCGGATTCGCTGAGCTGGCGCATCAACTCAAGGGTCTCGGGGGCAACCTTGAAACCGAGTTCTGCGTAACGAGCCGCGAAGCGGGCAACACGCAAGACTCGCAGGGGATCTTCGGCGAACGCGGGGGAAACGTGACGCAGGATCCGGTCATCGAGATCGCGCTGGCCGTGATAGGGATCCGTCAGGTTTTGCTGATCGTCCTCGGCCATGGCGTTGATCGTGAGGTCGCGACGGATCAGATCTTCTTCAAGCGTGACCTCGGGGCTGGCGTGAAAGGTGAACCCGCCATAACCGCGACCGCTCTTGCGTTCGGTACGGGCGAGGGCGTACTCCTCGCCGCTTTTCGGGTGAAGAAACACAGGGAAATCCGCACCGACCGGGCGAAACCCTTTGGCGAGCATTTCTTCTGCGGTGGCGCCGACCACCACCCAATCGATATCGGTGACCGGTTTGCCCAGCAGGCGATCACGCACTGCACCGCCGACCTTGTAAATCTGCATAAAAAACCTCCGTTGGCCCGACAGGATAACCCTTGCGCCGGACTTTCGGAGGCCAGAACGGGATCAAAGATGAATGACAGCCAGATCGAGCCGACCGTAATCCCCCTCGCCGTGTTCGCTGCGGGGCGGTACATGGTGGGTTTTCATGATCTGGTCGCCCTGCAGGGTTTCCAGATGAATGTCGAAACCCCATAGCCGATGCAGATGTTTGAGTACCTCGTCGGTGGAGTCGCCCAGCGGTTTGCGGTCGTGCTGCTGGTGACGCAGGGTCAGAGAACGGTCACCGCGCCGGTCGATGCTGTAGATCTGCACGTTCGGTTCACGGTTGCCGAGGTTGTACTGCGCGGCCAGGGTCTCGCGGATGATCCGGTAGCCGCCCTCGTCATGGATGGCGGGCACCAGCAGATCGTCCTTCTGGTCGTCATCGAGGATGCTGAACAGTTTCAGGTCGCGGATCACCTTGGGTGACAGGTACTGCAGGATGAAACTCTCATCCTTAAAGCTGCTCATTGCGAACTTGATGGTCGACAGCCAGTCGGTACCGGCGATTTCCGGGAACCAGCGACGGTCTTCTTCCGTCGGTTCTTCGCACATGCGCCGGATGTCGCGGTACATGGCAAAGCCCAGTGCATAAGGATTGATGCCGTTGTAGTAGGGACTGTCGAATCCCGGCTGGAACACCACGCTGGTGTGGGACGTCAGGAACTCCATCATGAAACCGTCGGTGACCAGCCCTTCGTCATACAGGTCGTTCATCAGCGTGTAGTGCCAGAAAGTCGCCCAGCCTTCATTCATCACCTGAGTCTGGCGCTGTGGATAGAAATACTGGGCGATCTTGCGCACGATGCGCACGATTTCCCGTTGCCACGGCTCCAGCAGCGGTGCGTGTTTCTCGATGAAGTACAGGATGTTTTCCTGAGGCTCGGCCGGGAACCGTGCGTTGTCCTTGTCGCTGTATTTGTCCGCGCCTTTGGGGATGGTTCGCCACAGGTCGTTGATCTGCTTCTGCAGGTGTTCTTCACGATCCTTCTGCCGGCGCCGCTCTTCCTCGGCAGAAATCGGATACGGGCGTTTGTAGCGGTCGACGCCGTAGTTCATCAACGCATGGCAGGAGTCGAGCAGGTCCTCGACCGCGTCGATCCCGTGGCGCTCCTCGCACTGCATGATGTACTGCTTGGCGAACACCAGGTAGTCGATGATCGAACTGGCATCGGTCCAGGTGCGGAACAGGTAGTTGCCCTTGAAGAAACTGTTGTGGCCATAACAGGCATGGGCCACCACCAGTGCCTGCATGCAGATGGTGTTCTCCTCCATCAGATACGCGATGCACGGGTCGGAGTTGATCACGATCTCGTAAGCCAGCCCCATCTGCCCGCGACTGTAGGATTTCTCGGTGCTGAGGAAGTGTTTGCCATAGGACCAGTGGTGATAGCCCAACGGCATGCCGACCGAGGCGTAGGCGTCCATCATCTGTTCGGCGGTGATCACTTCAATCTGGTTGGGATAGGTGTCCAGGGCGTACCCGGCCGCGATCCGGGCAATTTCGCGGTCGTAGGTCTGGATCAGCTCGAATGTCCATTCGGAGCCGGTGGAAATGGGTTGGCGCTTCTGCTCTTTGGCGGTCATGTCACTAACCTGCGCTGGAAGAGTTCACGGAAGACCGGATAGATATCTCCGGCCGAGACCAGCTGCTGCTGGGCAAAAGTGTCGGAAAAGGCTTCGGCGATGCGCTCGTACTCGTACCACAGAGCCTGATGTTCGCGCGGGGTGATCTCTACGTAAGTGTAGTACTGCACGAACGGCATGATCTGGTTGATCAGGATGTCGCGGCAGATCGGCGAATCGTCGTTCCAGTTGTCGCCGTCGGAGGCCTGGGCGGCGTAGATGTTCCATTCGTTGCTCGGGTAGCGCTCGGCCATGATCTCCTGCATCAGTTTCAGGGCGCTGGAAACGATGGTGCCGCCGGTTTCCCGCGAATAGAAAAACTCTTCCTCGTCCACTTCCCGGGCGCTGGTGTGGTGGCGGATGAACACGACGTCGATCTTGTCGTAGTTCCGCTTCAGGAACAGGTACAGCAGGATGAAAAAGCGCTTGGCGATGTCCTTGGTCGCCTGGGTCATGGAGCCGGAAACGTCCATCAGGCAGAACATCACAGCCTTGGAGCTGGGGTTCGGCTGCTTGATCAGCAGGTTGTACTTGAGGTCGAAGGTGTCGAGGAAGGGCACGCGATGAATGCGCGCACTGAGTTTCTCGATTTCCGCTTCGAGGTTCTGAATGTCGCCGAAATTGTCCGGTTCTTCGCGTTTCAGGCGTGCCAGCTCTTCCTTGGCCTCACGCAACTTGGCGCGGCTGCTGCCGGACAGTGCGATCCGCCGGGCATGGGCCGAGCGCAGGGTGCGGATGATATTGATCCGGGACGGGTTGCCCTCGTTGCTGATCCCGGCGCGAACAGTCTTGAAGGTATCGGTACCGGTCAGGTTGCGTTTGACCAGGTTCGGCAGTTCGAGGTCTTCGAACATGAACTCGAGGAATTCTTCCTGGGTGATCTGGAAGACGAATTCGTCCATGCCTTCGCCGGAGTTGCCGGCCTTGCCCGGCCCTCGGCCTCCGCCACCTCCCGGCGGGCGGGCGATGTGTTCGCCGGCGGTGAATTCCTTGTTGCCGGGATGAACCACGGTCTGCTTGCCGCCGCGACCATGGTGAAGCACCGGCTCGTCGATGTCGCGACCGGGAATGCTGATCTGCTCGCCGTGCTCCATGTCGGTGATGGAGCGCCGGCTGACCGCCTCTTCGACAGCCTTCTTGATGTGGTCACGGTAACGTCGCAGGAAGCGCTGACGGTTCACCGTGCTCTTGTTCTTGCCATTGAGACGTCGGTCGATCACATAGCTCATGACTGCTCCTTAGAAGCTGTCCTGCAAAGGGCGAGCGGTCATGCAGCGTTTAACCGAATGCCTGGGGACGCAAACGCTCCCCCAAGCGCTTTGGGTGCTGCCTGAACCTCGCTACCGCCTTTCGAACACCTTCCAGAGGCCTGTGTAGCAGAAAATGCGCACACAGGCCTCGGGCTGACGACAACCGGTCTGACCGGCCGCGGTTTACTGTGATTTTCTGACCCGCAGATACCACTCGGAGAGCAGTCGTACCTGTTTGTCGGTGTAGCCGCGTTCGACCATTCGTGTAACGAAGTCGTTGTGTTTCTGTTGATCCTCTTTGCTGGCCTTGGCATTGAAGCTGATGACCGGCAGCAGGTCCTCGGTGTTCGAGAACATTTTCTTCTCGATGACCACCCGCAGTTTTTCGTAGCTGAGCCAGGTCGGGTTCTTGCCGTTGTTGTTGGCCCGGGCGCGCAACACGAAGTTGACGATTTCGTTGCGGAAATCCTTCGGATTGCTGATGCCGGCCGGTTTCTCGATCTTTTCCAGTTCCTCGTTGAGGGCGACGCGGTTGAGGATCTCGCCGGTTTCCGGATCGCGATACTCCTGATCCTGAATCCAGAAGTCAGCGTACAGCACGTAGCGGTCGAAGATGTTCTGGCCGTACTCGCTGTAGGACTCGAGGTAGGCGGTCTGGATCTCTTTGCCGATGAATTCGATATAACGCGGCGCCAGGTACTCCTTCAGATAACGCAGGTAGCGCTCGCGGGTTTCGGCCTGGAACTGTTCCTGTTCGATTTGCTGTTCCAGTACATAGAGCAGGTGTACCGGGTTGGCGGCGATTTCATGGGGATCGAAGTTGAAGACCTTGGACAGGATCTTGAACGCGAACCGGGTCGACAGACCGTTCATGCCTTCGTCGACGCCCGCTGCGTCGCGGTATTCCTGGATCGACTTGGCCTTCGGATCGGTGTCCTTGAGGTTTTCGCCGTCATACACGCGCATCTTGGAATAGATGTTGGAGTTTTCCGGCTCCTTCAGGCGTGACAGAACGGTGAACTGCGCCAGCATCTTCAGGGTGTCCGGCGCGCAATGGGCCTTGGCCAGAGAGCTGTTGAACAGCAGCTTGTCGTAGATCTTCACTTCGTCGCTGACCCGCAGGCAGTATGGCACTTTGACGATGTAGATCCGGTCGATGAAGGCTTCGTTGTTCTTGTTGTTGCGGAAGGTGTGCCATTCCGATTCGTTGGAGTGGGCCAGCAGGATACCGGTGAACGGAATCGCGCCCAGACCTTCGGTACTGTTGTAGTTGCCTTCCTGGGTGGCGGTCAGCAAAGGGTGCAGCACCTTGATCGGTGCCTTGAACATTTCGACGAATTCCATCAGGCCCTGGTTGGCCCGGCACAGCGCACCGGAATAGCTGTAGGCATCGGCGTCGTTCTGCGGGAATTCTTCCAGCTTGCGGATATCGACCTTGCCCACCAGCGCGGAGATGTCCTGGTTGTTCTCGTCGCCCGGTTCGGTCTTGGCCACGGCGATCTGGTTGAGGATCGACGGGTACAGCTTGACCACGCGGAACTGGCTGATGTCGCCACCGAATTCGGCCAGGCGCTTGGTGGCCCATGGCGACATGATGGTGTTCAGGTAGCGGCGAGGGATGCCGAAGTCCTCTTCGAGGATCGCGCCATCTTCGGTGGCGTTGAACAGACCCAGTGGAGATTCGAATACCGGTGAGCCCTTGATGGCATAGAAGGGCACTTTTTCCATGAGCTGTTTCAGCTTCTCGGCCAGGGACGATTTACCGCCACCGACGGGGCCGAGCAGGTAGAGGATCTGTTTCTTTTCCTCGAGACCCTGGGCGGCATGGCGGAAATACGACACGATCTGGTCGATGCATTCTTCCATCCCGTGGAAGTCTTCAAAGGCCGGATAGCGACGGATCACCTTGTTGGAAAAGATTCGCGACAGCCTCGAATTGGTCGAAGTGTCGAGCAGCTCCGGTTCGCCGATAGCCATCAACAGACGCTCGGCGGCGGAAACGTAGGCGCTGCGATCCTTTTTGCACAGTTCCAGGTATTCCTGCAGCGAGAATTCTTCCTGGCGTGTGGACTCGAAGCGTTGTTGGAAGTGGCTAAAGATACTCATGACGTCACCTCGCTCGATACGTGGAGCCGACGCCGGATCACTCAGTCGATGCTGGCAAGCAGCCGCGATGGCAGCTGTTGTTTACCCCCCAGAACCCTTCCGCGATCGACAACCGCGAAAGTCACTCCCGATGACCCGTGCGCCGGTGTACCGGCTCTCCCCTGTTTTGGATGGCCTGGGCTTAAGGATAGTTGGGAATTCGGGAGGTAAAGGCGAGATACGTAATTAGTTGTGGCAGACCGTTCGTCTGCCACCGCGCGAGCCCACGGGAGCCGGGGCTTGCACGTTACAAAAAAATTATTCGGAGGTGCCTTGCGCGGTTTCCGAAGGAAAAGTCGTACGCCACAGCTCGAAGCCGCCGTCCATGCTGTAGACGTCGGAAAAGCCCTGGCTGACAAGATACGCCGCGGCACCCTGGCTCGAATTGCCGTGGTAGCAGACCACGACGGTCGGGGCATCGAGGTCGGCACCCTGAATGAAGGCGTGCAGGGAATGATTGTCCAGATGCTTCGAGCCGCTGATGTGCAGCGCCGCGAATGTGGCTGGGTCACGGACATCGACGACCACGGCACCTTGCTCGCGCAGGGCCTGGGCCTGTTCCGGGGGGATTCGTTTGAATTCGCTCATGGCGGGTTCCTGTGGCTCGGCTGAAAACGCAGTCTAACGCGGGGCGCTGACTGGCGAGGATTCGGTGATCGGTGGTGCGACGGGAGGCAGGACGCCGCCGTGTTCGTCGCATTTGCACGACAGCCGTTCAAAGCTGTCGACGTTCATCAGGGTCAGGCTGCCACCCCACACACAACCGGTGTCGAGGGCGGAGATGCCGGGCTCGTGGACATCGCCCTCAAGCGCCGCCCAGTGGCCGAAAATGATCCGCAGGCCACGGGTCTTGCGTTCCTTGTGCTGGAACCACGGTTTGTAGCCCGGTGGCGCCGTGTCCAGACCTTCCTTGCTCTTGAGGTCGAGCTTGCCTTCGGCGGTGCAGAAGCGCATGCGCGTGAAGTAGTTGGTGATGACCCGCAGGCGGGCCACGCCTTTGAGCTCGCTGTCCCACTTCGCCGGTTCGTTACCGTACATGCCGTCGAGGAAGGCCGGAAGCAGATTGTCGTCGCGCAGGGCGGTCTCGACTTCTTCGGCGTACTTCAGGGCTTTGCGCAACGACCATTGCGGCGGGATGCCCGCATGAGTCATGGCGACTTCACGTTGCTCGTCGTAGTGCATGAGTTTCTGCTGACGCAGCCACTCCATCAGTTCGGCGCAGTCCGGTGCTTCGAGAATCTCGCGCAGGGTGTCGGACTTTTTCATGCGCTCGATGTTTTTCGCCGCCGCCAGCAGGTGCAGGTCGTGATTGCCGAGGACGCAGACCAGCGACTCACGCATGCCATAGAGGAAACGCAGGGTTTCCAGCGATTGCGGGCCACGGTTGACCAGATCGCCCACCAGCCACAACCGGTCCACTGCCGGGTCGAACGCGACTTGCCTGAGCAGGCACTTGAGCGGTTCAAGGCAGCCTTGCAGGTCGCCGACGGCGTACGTCGCCATTAGTGCAGGGCTCCGGGAACGGCCAGGCGGAAGGGTTTGATGATCGCATCGAAATGCTTGCCGTCGCTGGCGACCATTTCATAGCTGCCCTGCATGGTGCCGACCTTGGTGGTCATGACCGTGCCGCTGCTGTAGGTGTGGCTTTGTCCCGCGTCGATCAAGGGCTGCTGGCCGACCACGCCGGCGCCGCGCACTTCTTCGACATGCCCGTCGCCATCGGTGATCACCCAATGCCGGGACATCAGTCGGGCCGGTTGCTCGCCATTGTTCTGCACAGTGATGGTATAGGCGAAGGCGAAGCGGTCATGCTCGGGTTGCGATTGGTCTGCCAGGTAGTGAGTAACGACACTGACATCGACCTGATAACGAGGATCAGACATGCAAAAGGCCTTAAGGACAAAGCGGGACGCGGGGGGAGCCGATGGATTGAGTCTAGGCAAGTATCGGGCAGGAGACCAGAGCGGCGTCCTGCCCGAGCGCGATGCTTGCCTGTCAGTCGGCTGCAGGTGTTTTCGCGGGCTGTTCGGCAAGCTTGTCGGCCAGACGCACGAATGCGGCCAGATCGAGCTGTTCGGGACGCAGGCTGCCATCGACACCGGCGGCCTCGATTTCAGCGTTGCTCAGCAATTGCTTGAGGGTATTGCGTAGGGTCTTGCGGCGCTGATTGAAAGCTTCGCGCACGACGCGCTCCAGCAGGCGGTGATCCTTGGCCGGGTGCGGCAGTACCGCGTGCGGCACAAGACGCACGATGGCCGAGTCGACCTTCGGCGGCGGGTTGAAAGCCCCCGGGCCGACGTTGAACAGATGTTCGACCCGGCAGTGGTACTGAACCATGATCGACAGACGGCCCCAATCGCCGCCACCCGGGCCGGCGGCCAGACGCTCCACGACTTCCTTCTGCAACATGAAGTGCATGTCGCGAATGATGCCGGCGTTGTTCAGCAGGTGGAAAATCAGCGGCGTGGAGATGTTGTACGGCAGGTTGCCGACCACACGCAGGCTGTTCGGCGCAGCATTCAGGGTGTTGAAGTCGAACTTCAGCGCATCGCCCTGATGCAGGTTGAAGTTGCTCTTGCCGGCGAACTGCTGGTTGAGGATCGGGATCAGGTCCTTGTCCAGCTCCACCACGTCCAGCTGTGCGCCAGAGTTGAGGATGCCGGCGGTCAGCGCGCCCTGGCCCGGGCCGATTTCCAGCATCCGGTCGTCAGGCTTGGCACTGATGGAGCGCAGGATGCGGTCGATGACGCCGGCATCGTGCAGGAAGTTCTGGCCAAAGCGTTTGCGCGCCTTGTGTTGGTATTGCTCGGTCATAAACGGGTCTCGGCCATCTGGTAGGCGGTTTCCAGGGCGACCTGCAGGCTGCCGGTGTCGATCTTGCCGCTGCCGGCCAGATCCAGGGCGGTGCCATGGTCGACGGAGGTGCGGATGATCGGCAGGCCCAGGGTCACGTTGACCGCTGCGCCGAAGCCTTTGTACTTGAGCACGGGCAGGCCCTGGTCGTGGTACATCGCCAGCACTGCGTCGCAGTGCTCCAGATATTTGGGGGTAAACAGAGTGTCGGCAGGCAGCGGGCCACGAAGGTCCATGCCCTCGCCGCGCAGGCGCTCCAGGGTGGGTTCGATGATGTCGATTTCTTCATGGCCCAGGTGTCCGCCTTCACCGGCGTGCGGGTTGAGCCCGCAGACCAGGATGCGTGGTTGGGCGATGCCGAATTTGTCTTGCAGGTCGGCGTGCAGAATCCGCGTGACCCGTTCCAGTCGCTCCGGCGTGATCGCATCGGCGATGTCGCGCAAGGGCAGGTGAGTGGTGACCAGTGCCACACGCAAACCGTGGGTGGCGAGCATCATCACCACCTGGGCGGTGTGGGTCAGGTCGGCGAGGAATTCGGTGTGGCCGGAAAAAGCGATGCCCGACTCATTGATCACGCCCTTGTGCACCGGGGCGGTGATCATCCCGGCGAAGTCGCCGTTCAGACAGCCATTGCCGGCGCGGGTCAGGGTTTCAAGAACGAATGCGGCGTTGGCCTTGTCCAGTTGCCCGGCGACCACGGGGGCGCTGAGCGGGGTGTCCCAGACGTACAGGCTGTTGGCAGGCGCCGGGGCGTCCGGCCAGTTGTCAGGCGCCACTTCCAGCAAGCTGACGACCAGCCCCAGCTGCGCGGCCCGCTCTTGGAGCAGGTCGCGGCTGGTGATGGCAATCAGGGGATGTGGCTGGGCTTGCGAGGCGAGCAGCAGGCACAGGTCGGGACCGATGCCGGCTGGTTCGCCGGGTGTCAGCGCGAAACGCTTCGGTTTCACTGCGCTGCCTGGTCTGCACCAGGGAGTTTGATCTCTACGTACGCTTCGTCACGGATCTGACGCAGCCAGGTTTGCAGCTCTTCGTCGTATTTGCGGTTGCGCAGTACGGTCATGGCTTGCTGCTCGCGGGCCTGTTCGGTGCTGTCGGTGGCGCGACGGCCAAGGACTTCCAGAACGTGCCAGCCGTACTGGGTCTGGAACGGCTTGGACAGCTGACCCTGTGGGGACTTGGCCATCACGGCGCGGAATTCCGGTACCAGTGCGTTCGGGTCGATCCAGTTCAGGTCGCCGCCGTTGAGGGCAGAACCCGGGTCTTCCGAGTATTTCTTCGCCAGTTCGGCGAAATCTTCGCCAGCTTCGATGCGGTTATACAGCGACTGGGCCAGTTCCTTGGTCTTGGCTTCGTCACGAACCGGACTTGGCTTGACCAGGATGTGGCGCACATGCACTTCGTCACGCATCTGGCTTTCGCCGCCGCGTTTTTCCAGCAGCTTCAGGATGATGAAACCACCCGGAGTGCGCGCTGGCTGAGTGATGTCGCCCGGCGACATGGCGCTCAGTTCACGATCGAACGGCGGTGGCAATTGAGCGGCTTTACGCCAGCCCATGTCGCCGCCTTCCAGGGCGTTGTCGCTGCCGGATCTGGCAACGGCCAGTTGACCGAAGTCAGCGCCTTGCTTGAGTTGCTGGTAAACCTCCATCGCCTGGCGTGCGGCGCTCTGAATCGCTTCAGAGTTGGCGCTTTCCGGGGTCGGAATCAGGATGTTGGCCAGGTGCAGCTCTTCCGACAGTTGCATCTTGCCCAGGTCGGAGGCGAGGAAGTTCTTCACTTCCTGTTCCGATACCTGAATGCGTTCTGCAACACGGCGCTGGCGTACTCGGCTGATGATCATTTCCTTGCGGATCTGCTCACGGGCGCCTTCGTAGCTCAGGCCGTCTCGGGCCAGAGCCGCGCGGAACTGGTCGACAGTCATGTTGTTGCGCTGGGCAATGGTGCCGACAGCCTGGTTCAGTTCTTCATCGGTGATGCGGATACCGGAGCGTTCGCCGATCTGCAGCTGCAGGTTTTCGACGATCAGGCGCTCGAGCACCTGCTGATCCAGCACGCCCGGAGGCGGCAAGCCGCCACCGCGCTTGGCGATGGTTTGCTGAACTTCGTGGACGCGTTGATCCAGCTGGCTCTGCATGACCACGTCGTTGTCGACGATGGCCACAACCTTATCGATGGACTGCACCGCGGCGTTGGCCGCGGTACCCAGGAACAGCGCGCCCAGCATCAGCGGGCGCAGACAATCAGAAAGCTTGGTCTTCACGTTGACGATAACCTTGGATGCCTTTGTCGAGGAAGCTCTCTACCTTGGCGCCAGTGAGGCCGCCGAGTCCCTTCAGAACAATTTGGAGGAAGACGCCGTGGTCGCCTTTTTCGTTTTGCGGAGCTTCCTGACTGAACTCGTCGTAGGAAACCCAGTAACGGTTGATCAGGCGCAGTTTCCAGCAGCAGTTGTCGTACTCGAAACCACCGAAGGCTTCCAGCGTACGGTTGCGGTTGTAGTCGTACTGCCAGCGGCTGATCGCGCTCCACTGCGGAACGATCGGCCAGATGACCGAGAAGTCATGCTGCTGGATCTTGTAGTAGTCCTTCACGTACCCAGGCTGGCCCGGGGTGCCGTAGTCACCACCGCCCACCGACCATTTACCGGTGTTCTGGTCGTAACGAACCTGGTCGTTGCGATAGCGATAACCGAGGTTGACCACCTTGTTCGGGTTGTCTTCAGGCTGGTAGTGGAACATCGCGCTGCCGGAACGAGGGCTGCGGCTGTCCGGATCCCAGTTGTAGTCGGCCGTGGTGCGCCAGTCGCGGTTCCAGCGGTATTCGTACTCCAGCGCATAAGGCGAAACATTGGAATGCGCGTCGTCGCGGGTTTTCGGGTCGATACCCGGCAACTGGACTTCGCGATCCTTGAAGTACAGCGCCTGACCGACACTGATGCGTTGACGCTCGAAACCGTCGTCTTCAATCCAGCGGTTGGTTATACCCAGCGACAGTTTGTTCTCGTCACCGACACGGTCGGAACCGGAGAAGCGGTTGTCGCGGAACAGCGACGCATAGTTGAAGGTGTATTCACCGGTGTCGAATACCGGAATGTCACCTTGATCTTTCTCAGGCACATAGAGGTAGAACAGGCGAGGTTCCAGGGTCTGGCGATAGTTCTTGCCGAACCAGGTGGTATTGCGATCGAAGTAGAGACCGCTGTCGATGCTGACGATCGGTACGCCGCGATTCTCGTTGCTGTTGAACCGGCCGTTCAGCTTCTGTTGCTCGGGGCTCAAGGCAGCGATCTGCGACTTGCCGGTACCGTCCAGGTCAAGCTGGTACTGGGTGTACTGGTATTTGATCGATGGCTTCAGGAAGCCATAAGTCCAGTCCATCGGCAGGCTGATAGCCGGTTTCAGGTTGAGTCGGTCACCCGTGGCTCGGGCCAGACCGGTCACGTTGTTATCCAGTCGACGCTCGACAGAACCGTCTTCATTGACGAAGTTGCCATCTTTCAGATCGCGGTCAAAGCGAACCAGCTCCGTCTCGTAATCGAAACGCAGGCCCTGAGGATTGTATGGCAGCTGACCATTGAAAGTGATCTGTGGCAGACGGTCATATGGCGTGATGTTCGAAACGGTCGCCAACTGGTACGCCTGAGCATTCAAGCGTGCGGTATAGCTGTCGCCACGATAGCTGATGGCGCCTTGCTGGTTCACGTAGTCGGCGCTTTTGACACCGATCTGATCGGTCGTCAGATCCTGGAAGTAATACGGATCGCTGATCTTGGTGTAGTCGACCTCGGTGAACACGCGGGAGTCGAGACCACCCTTGTGCTGCCAGTTGTACATGTAGCGATTTTTTTCGTAATCGGTCTGCTTGCTGCGATCGGTGTCTTCGTCGTTGAGGTACGCAGCACCGAACTGACCTTCGCTGGACTTGGTCAGGTAACGGAATTCGCCTTCCATCAACAGGCCGCGCTTGCTCATGTAGCGCGGGTACAACGTGGCATCGTAGTTCGGTGCCAGGTTGAAGTAGTACGGGGTGACCAGCATGAAGCCGGTGTCGCTGCCGGTGCCGATGGTCGGCGGCAGGAAGCCCGACTGACGGCGGTCGTCGATCGGGAAGTAAATGTACGGGGTGTACAGGATCGGAATGTCCTTGACCCGCAGCGTCACGTTGGTTGCGGTACCGAAGCCGGTGGCAGGGTTCAGGGTGATGTTGTTGCCCTTGAGCTGCCAGGCGTTGCTGTTCGGTTCGCACGTGGTGTACGTGCCGTCCTTCAAGCGGATGATCGCGTTTTCGGCGCGCTTGGCGTACAGCGCGTTACCGCGGATGCGCGATTTGTGCATCACGTATTCGGCGTTGTCGACTTTCGCTTCACCGGTGTCGAGCTGCACATCGGCGTGGTCGCCGACGATCAGCGCGCCGTTGTCGCGGATGCGCACGTCGCCCTTGAGTTCGGCGCGGCTCTCGGCCTGGTAGAGGCTGGCTTCCTGGGACTCGACCTGCATGCTGCCCTGGCGCAGGACCACGTCACCGGCCAGCGTGCCGACCTGATCTTCGGTGTTGTAGCGCGACGCTTTCGCGCCGATGAAGGTCGGGGCGTCACTTTTATTCGTCTTGTCATTCATGCCAGGACGAATCGGTTCGATATAGGAACCAGAGCAGTAAGGACCTGTCTCGGCCAGTTGGGCGGCGGTGAGCTTCTCGCGCGGAACCCAGTCGAGGTGACTGTAGTCTTCGCTACGGGATTTCAGACCGCGACCCTTGGACTCGGTGACCAGCACGGGTTTGGGACCGGAGTCCGAAACGCTGCCGTTCTCGGCCGGGGTTTCGCCGGTGGCGCTGACAGCGCTGCCGTCATGCACCGGGCGCGGCGGCAATGCCGCTGCCGGCGTCTTCGGCGAACAGGCCCAGCCGCCCGTAGCCGAGACGGCGCAGTCATACTGCTCGGCGGCGACAACGAATGAACTGGCCAGAGGTTGCATAGCCAGCAGACTGCCGGTTACCAACAACGGAAATTTTTTACGAAACGCGGGGGATTTCAATGCCATCTTATTAGTCCGGGCTTCCTGCGTGCCATCTGCCCGCGGTGTGGGCCGCACGCCTCTCGATGGTCTGAAAAAGATGCTGGATAATAAAGCATGACCCGCTTGACGGCTAGCGCCGTCGGAGACCCTTGCAATGCCTGACCAAGATGTACGCTTGCAACACCTGAAAGTTTGGCTCGATGAACAGTTGGCGACCCTTTTTGCCGAACAGGGCTGGGGTGCCGTACCCCCGGCCACGTTGACCGCGGCCAGCAGCGACGCGAGTTTCCGCCGTTATTTCCGCTGGGAAGGAGCCGGTCGCAGTTTCGTCGTGATGGACGCACCGCCCCCCCAGGAAAACTGCAAACCGTTCGTGGATATCGCCTTTTTGCTGGCGAAATCCGGTATCAACGTGCCGAAAATTTATGCAGAAGACCTCGATCGCGGATTTCTTTTGCTCAATGACCTGGGCAACAAGACCTATCTCGACGTGATCAATGGCGAAAATGCCGACGCATTGTTCAGCGACGCCTTGCAGGCACTATTGGCATTTCAGCAGTTGCCGATGGTGGCACCGCTGCCGAGCTATGATGTTGCGCTGCTGCGCCGTGAGCTGGAACTGTTCCCCGAGTGGTACGTGAAGCGCGAGCTGGGTGTGGAATTCGACGCCACGCAACAGCAACAATGGCAGCAGGTCAGCGATCTGCTGATCGACACCGCGCTGGCCCAGCCCAAAGTGCTGGTGCACCGCGACTACATGCCGCGCAACCTGATGCTCAGCGAACCGAACCCCGGCGTGCTGGATTTCCAGGACGCGGTGTACGGCCCGGTGACCTACGACGTGACCTGCCTGTTCAAGGATGCCTTCCTCAGCTGGCCTGAAGAACGTGTGCGCGGCTGGCTCGAAAGCTACTGGCAGCAGGCGACGGCACTCAACATTCCGGTACAGCCGGATTTCGAAGATTTCCTGCGCGCCAGCGACCTGATGGGTGTACAGCGTCACTTGAAGGTCATCGGGATCTTCGCCCGCATCTGTCACCGCGATGGCAAGCCTCGATACCTGGCCGACGTGCCGCGTTTCTTCGCTTATATAGAAGCGGTGATCGCACGCCGTCCGGAGTTGGCGCAACTGCAGGCGCTGCTGGTCAGCCTGCGTGCCGGAGTGACGGCATGAAGGCAATGATTCTGGCGGCCGGCAAAGGCGAGCGCATGCGCCCGCTGACCCTGACCACCCCCAAACCGCTGGTGCGTGCCGCTGGCGTGCCATTGATCGAGTATCACCTGCGCGCCCTCGCGGCGGCGGGTTTCAGCGAAATCGTGATCAACCATGCCTGGCTCGGCCAGCAGATCGAAGATTACCTGGGCGACGGCTCGCAATTCGGCCTGAGCATCCGTTATTCGCCCGAAGGCGAGCCGCTGGAAACCGGTGGCGGCATCTTCCGCGCCTTGCCGCTGCTCGGTGACGAAGCGTTCCTGGTGGTCAACGGCGATATCTGGACCGATTACGACTTCAGCGTGCTGCACCAGCCGATCTCCGGACTGGCGCATCTGGTGCTGGCGGACAACCCGGCCCATCACCCGAGCGGTGACTTCAGTCTGATCGGTGATCAGGTACAGGACGGCCAACCGGATGCGCCGACCCTAACCTACAGCGGTATCGCCGTGCTTCATCCGCAACTGTTCGACGGCTGCACGGACGGCGCCTTCAAACTGGCACCATTGCTGCGCAAAGCCATGGCGGACGGGCAGGTCAGCGGTGAGCGACTGAAAGGTCAGTGGGTCGATGTCGGTACGCACGAGCGTCTGGCTGAAGCCGAAACCTTGATAGAAGCGAGTCGCTGATATGTTGTGGCCAGGGACTCTGATTGGAGCCGGAGCGGGTTTTGCTGTCGCCAGCATTCCGGGGGCCATGCTTGGGGCTTTGTTGGGGCAGGCGCTGGACCGGCGCCTGCATTTGCAGAGCTGGGGACATTTGCGGGAAAAGCTCGGCGGCCAGCCGATGCTGCGTAACGACGAGTTGTTGTTCGTCCTGCTCGGGCGTCTGGCCAAGAGCGACGGGCGGGTCACCGACGGGCATATCCAGCAGGCGCGTCAGGAGATGCGCGCGCTGGACATGAGCGAGCCGGCGCAGCGCCGGGCCATTGCCGCGTTCAATCGCGGCAAGTCCGGTGGGGATCGTCTGCGCGGTTATCTGCGGCGTCTGAGTGCTCAACCCCATGCTGCCGAAGGGGTGTTGCGTGCCTGCTGGCGGATGGTCTGGGCCGACGGTCGGGCCGGCAGCAGCGAGCGCGAACTGCTGGCGCAGTGGGGCAAGTGGCTGGGCTGGACGACTCACCAGATTCAGGCGCTGGCGGCGGATTACGAGCCGCACAAGCGCCCGATCGTCAGCGCGGCGGTGAGTTATCAGGATGCGATGCGACTGCTCGGCGTGTCGGCGACCAGCGAACCGGCACAGATTAAACGCGCCTATCGTCGCCTGCTCAGTCGTCATCATCCGGACAAGGTGGCCGGGGCGGGGGCGACGGCGGCCCAGGTGCTCGAGGCGACCGAAAAGACCCGCGAATTGCACAATGCCTACACATTGATTCGCGAGCGGCGGGATTTCCGCTAGATGAAAAAAAGATCGCAGCCCAGGCTGCGATCTTTTTTTGTGTGGTCGGTCAGTCCGGGTTTTGCGGATTCAACCAGCCGCGCACCCGGCGGAACAATTGCTCCTGCTCGGCCTTGTTGTCGGGCAGCGCCTTGAGCGCGACCTGGCTGAACGACGACGTCTTCAAGCGCTTGCTGGCCTGCAAACGCTCCAGTGCGGCGTTACGATCCAGCGGCTTGTCCATATAGAAGATATCGGCCGTCGGCAGCTTCAGCAGTGGCGTCAGTTCTGCCAGTTCAGGCTTGGCCTTGGGCGGCACTTGTGCGGCGACCATCAGCAGCTTTTCCACTTGCGCGGTCTGCTTTTCGTTGAGGAACCGTGCGGCCCAATAGGCGCCAGTGCCGTGACCCAGCACCACGATGCTGTGTGCGCCTTGCTGTTCGGCGTAGGCAATCGCCGCGTCGATGCGGGCGAAGATTCGCTCGGCGTCGGCCTTGGCCTGTTCTTCAGTGGTCTCGGCAACGACTTTGTCAGCCACATCGGCTTCACCGCCGGCGGCTTGCTCGATCGGTTGGGCGGTGGTCGAATCCTTGCTGCCTGCATCGGCGGTTTTCGGCGCTACGGGTGCTTCGACCACGCGCGGTGCGATGGCATCGCTTTGCAGGTCGGGCAGGGTGATACTCAGGCTGTTCCACTCGACGTCCGGCAATTTACGCCGCAGCGGGCCGATCGCCTGGGGCCAGTCAGCGGTTTCGCCGGCACCGGGGATGAGGATCACCACGCCTTTGGGGTCGGCGGTGTTGGCCGGTTTCCACAGGGCGAGGAAGGTGTCGCTGCCGGCCTGCAACTGTTGTTGTTCCTGGGTCGGGACTTTGCGTTCGAGTGCCGAGGCTTCTTCCTGACTACGCTCAAGCAGTGGCTGGCGTTCGACCGGTTTTTCTTCGGCGGGTTTTTCCGCGGCAGGGGCGGGTGCCGGATCGGCGGCTTCGACGGAAAAGGCACAAGGCAGGATCAGCGACAGGCACAATGCTGGCATTGCCAGGCGAGAGACAGGGGGCATCGGTTATTCCAGGCCAGAAAGTATCCCGGCAGCCTAATGGGTTGGTCAGAATTTGTCAGTGTATGGGATTTCAATGATGCGTTTTTGCTGCCTGTGGGTTATCGGCTGTCTGGCGTTTCCCTTGATGGGCTGGGCCGCGCCTGCGCCGCCGAGCCATGTTGCGCAGCTGTCGGCGAGCCAGCATCAGTGGCTGGCCGAGCACAATGAACTGCGTGTCGGCCTGATTCTGCAGGCGCCGTACGCACAATACGACCGGCGCTTGCAGCGGCTGTCCGGGGCCAATGTCGAGTTGATGAAGTGGATGGCCAAGGCCCTCGACATCGAACTCAGCTGGCGCAACTTCCCCGATCTGGAACAACTCGAAGCCGCTGCGCGGGACGGCGAGATCGATATCGCCCCGGGCCTGACCCAGACACCTGGCTCACTGCGTCTCTGGCAATTCTCCGATCCCTATATGCGCGTGCCGCAACTGGTGGTCAGCGATCAGAAAGTCAGCAGTTCGGTCGAGCTGGAAAAACTCGACAGCCAGTCTCGGGTAGCCGTGCGCATGCCCAGCGTCACCGCTGATTACCTGCGCGGCAACTATCCCCATCTGAATCTGCAAGGCGTACCGCTGGAGCGTCAGGCGTTGCAGTTGCTGTTGAGTCAGCAGGCGTCTTACGCGGTGGTGGACGAAGCGCAATTGGGGCGGCTGTCGACAGAGCCGGAGTTTGCCGGGCTGGTAGTGGTCGGCGACATCGGTTTGCCGCAACTGCTGCGGGTCGCCACCCGTCGTGACTGGCCGGAGCTGGCCGGGATCGTCGAAAGCGCCTTGCGGGCGATCCCGGCGAAAGATCTGGAGCGCCTGCACACGCAATGGCTGCAACCCAAATACCCGAGGCTCTCGGAATCGCCGGGGTTCTGGCAGAACCTGAGCCTGTTGTTCGCCGTGTTGCTGCTCAGTTGTGCGGCGATTGTTTTTTGGCAGCGGCGTCAGCAACGCAGTCTCGAACAACGCCTGCTCGCCGCCCGGGAAGACATCGCCCTGCGCGCGGCCAGCGAAGAAGCCTTGCGCCTGACCCAGTTTTCCATCGACCAGAGCACCGTCGGCATTCTCTGGGTCAACTGGGACAGTCACGTGCGTTACGCCAACCGAGCGGCGGAACACATGCTCGGTTATCCACAGGGCGCACTGATCGAGCGACCGCTGATCGATTTCGAACCTGGCCTGCACATGGATCGCTGGCTCAATTTGTGGAAGCGCGCCAGGGCCAGCGAAGAAGGGCCCCTCAGTTTCGAGACGAACTGCGTGCGGGCCGATGGCAGTGTGTTGCCGGCGGATGTGTCGCTGAGTTTTCTGCGCTTTCGCGACAGCGAATATCTGGTGGTTTATCTCACTGACGTCACCGAACGCCGGCGGGCCCTGGCCGCGTTGCAGGAAAGCGAGGCGCGCTTGCAGGGCATCGCCGCCAACGTGCCGGGGCTGGTGTTCCGCCTGGAGCGGGCGCCGGTGACCGGGCAGATCGACTTTGCCTACATCAGTGAGGGCAGCGAAAGTCTGGTGGGCTACGCACCGGCCGCCATCGCCCATCGCGACATGGGGTTGCGCAGCCTGGTGCATCCGGACGACAAGGCCGGTTATCACCAGACGCAGGACCATGCACTGGACACCGACAGCGACTGGTCGTGGCAGGGGCGGATCCTGACGCGCCAGGGCGAGCAGCGCTGGGCCGAGATCAAGGCCATCACCCGGCAACTGGAGGACGGCGCCTACGTCTGGGACGGCATCGTCTGGGACATTACCGAAAGCAAGCGTATCGAACTGGAGCTGGCGGCATCGCGCGAACAACTGCGCGAACTGTCGGCGCACCTCGAAAGCGTTCGAGAGGAAGAAAAGGCGCGCATTGCCCGCGAAGTTCACGACGAACTGGGGCAGATGTTGACGGTGCTGAAACTGGAGACCTCGATGTGCGAACTGGCCTACGCGCAACTCGACCCCGGTCTGAATGAACGCCTGAACAGCATGAAACGCCTGATCGCCCAGCTGTTCCAGTTGGTGCGCGATGTGGCAACGGCATTGCGCCCGCCGATTCTCGATGCCGGGATTGCCTCGGCGATCGAATGGCAGGCGCGGCGATTCGAGGCGCGTACACAGATTCCGTGTCTGGTGCAGGTGCCGGACAATCTGCCACCGCTCAGCGACGCCAAGGCCATCGGCCTGTTCCGCATCCTGCAGGAGGCGCTGACCAACGTCATGCGCCACGCCCAGGCGCATACTGTGGAACTGACGCTGGCGCTTGAAGACGCCGATTTGTGTCTGACGGTCAGCGACGATGGCGTAGGATTTGTCGCCGCTGCGGGCAGGCCGACATCCTTTGGACTGGTGGGCATGCGCGAGCGGGTGTTGATCATGGGCGGGCAGTTGTCACTCGACAGCGCGCCGGGCGAGGGCACCACACTGAGCGTGCGGGTGCCTGTGGATGAGGAGAAGTAAGTGATCCGTGTACTGGTAGCCGAAGACCACACCATCGTTCGCGAAGGCATCAAACAATTGATCGGCCTGGCCAAGGATCTGCAAGTGGTGGGGGAGGCGAGCAATGGCGAGCAGTTGCTCGAAACCCTGCGCAATGTGCCGTGCGAGGTGGTGCTGCTGGATATTTCCATGCCCGGGGTCAACGGGCTGGAAGCGATTCCGCGTATCCGCGCACTGAACAATCCGCCGGCGATTCTGGTGCTGTCGATGCACGACGAAGCGCAGATGGCCGCCCGGGCGCTGAAGGTCGGCGCCGCCGGGTATGCGACCAAGGACAGCGATCCGGCGCTGTTGCTGACGGCGATCCGCAAGGTCGCGGCGGGCGGGCGCTACATCGATCCGGAACTGGCCGACCGGATGGTCTTCGAAGTCGGCCTGACCGATACGCGGCCACTGCATTCGTTGTTGTCCGAACGCGAGTTCTCGGTGTTCGAACGCCTGGCCCAGGGCGCCAACGTCAACGACATCGCCCAGCAACTGGCCCTGAGCAGCAAGACCATCAGCACCCACAAGGCGCGGTTGATGCAGAAACTCAACATCACCTCACTCGCCGAGCTGGTGAAGTACGCGATGGAACACAAGCTCCTCTAACGCCCATATCCAATAACGACAGGCGCTTTTGCCGGTTCCCTGCGGCTGGAACTTCAGGGCTCGCACCTGACGTGTCCAAACGCGCCATCCTTGTAGGGCAATCCCTACCCCCGGCCTTCCATCCGGCTGAGGCGATTCTCTCCTGCGCCCCGATTTGCGTGACTGCATGCAGCCACTAGGCTTAATCCCACAGCAGTCATCAATAACAAAGGTGTGGGTATGAGCCAGGTCGAATCAAACGCAGGGGCCAGTGATGTGCTGGTCAGCTTTCGTGGAGTGCAGAAGAGCTACGACGGCGAGAACCTGATCGTCAAAGACCTCAACCTGGACATCCGCAAGGGCGAGTTCCTGACCCTGCTCGGGCCGTCCGGCTCCGGCAAGACCACCAGCCTGATGATGCTCGCCGGTTTCGAAACACCGACTGCCGGGGAAATCCTCCTGGCCGGGCGCGCGATCAACAACGTGCCGCCGCACAAGCGCGACATCGGCATGGTGTTCCAGAACTACGCGCTGTTCCCGCACATGACCGTGGCCGAAAATCTGGCGTTTCCGTTGACCGTGCGTGGCCTGAACAAGAGCGACGTCAGCGACAAGGTCAAGAAAGTCCTGAGCATGGTCCAGCTCGATGCCTTCGCTTCGCGCTATCCGGCGCAACTTTCCGGCGGTCAGCAACAGCGTGTGGCACTGGCCCGTGCGCTGGTGTTCGAGCCGCAACTGGTGCTGATGGACGAACCCCTCGGCGCCCTCGACAAACAGCTGCGCGAACACATGCAGATGGAGATCAAACACCTGCACCAGCGCCTCGGCGTGACTGTGGTCTACGTGACCCACGACCAGGGCGAAGCCCTGACCATGTCCGACCGTGTTGCCGTGTTCCATCAGGGCGAGATCCAGCAGATCGCCCCGCCGCGCACCCTCTACGAAGAACCGAAGAACACCTTCGTCGCCAACTTCATCGGCGAGAACAACCGCCTCAACGGTCGCCTGCTCAGCCAGAGCGGCGAGCGCTGCGTGGTCGAGCTGGGTCGTGGGGAAAAGGTCGAGGCGCTGGCGGTCAACATCGGCCAGACCGGCGAACCGGTCACCCTGTCGATCCGGCCGGAGCGCGTCAGCCTCAACGGTTCGAGCGACCAATGCGTCAACCGCTTCTCCGGGCGGGTGGCCGAATTCATCTATCTGGGCGACCACGTCCGGGTGCGCCTGGAAGTCTGCGGCAAGACCGACTTCTTCGTGAAACAACCGATTGCCGAGCTCGATCCAGCGCTCGCGGTCGGCGACGTGGTTCCGCTTGGCTGGCAGGTCGAACACGTTCGTGCACTCGACCCACTTCTAGAGGCGCATTAATCGCCCCGGCAATACCAACACCAACCCTGCACGTGGAGAGAACAATAAATGTTGAGATCCCTGAAGTTCACAGCCCTGACCCTGGGCCTGATGGGTGCGGCAAGCGCAATGGCCGCCGGCCCGGATCTGACCGTGGTGTCGTTTGGCGGGGCGAACAAGGCGGCGCAAGTCAAAGCCTTCTACGCACCGTGGGAAGCGGCGGGCAACGGCAAGATCGTCGCGGGTGAGTACAACGGTGAGATGGCCAAGGTCAAAGCCATGGTCGATACCAAGAGCGTGTCCTGGGATCTGGTGGAGGTTGAATCGCCGGAACTGTCCCGTGGCTGCGACGAAGACATGTTCGAGCAACTCGATCCTGCGCTGTTCGGCAAGACCGAAGACTACGTCAAAGGCGCGATCCAGCCGTGCGGAGTGGGCTTCTTCGTATGGTCGACCGTACTGGCCTACAACGCCGACAAGCTGAAAACCGCACCGACCAGCTGGGCGGATTTCTGGGACACCAAGAAATTCCCGGGCAAGCGCGGCCTGCGCAAAGGCGCCAAGTACACCCTCGAATTCGCACTGATGGCCGACGGCGTTGCGCCGAAAGACGTCTACAAGGAACTGGCCAGCAAGAACGGCCAGGACCGCGCGTTCAAGAAACTGGATGAGCTGAAGCCGAATATCCAGTGGTGGGAAGCCGGCGCCCAGCCGCCGCAGTACCTCGCCTCCGGTGACGTGGTCATGAGCTCGGCCTACAACGGTCGTATCGCTGCGGTGCAGAAAGAATCCAACCTGAAAGTGGTGTGGAACGGCGGCATCTACGACTTCGACGCCTGGGCCATCCCGAAAGGTCTGGACAAGGCGCGTGCCGAAGCGGCGAAGAAATTCATCGCGTTCTCGGTGCAGCCGCAGCAGCAGAAGACCTACTCGGAAAACATCGCCTACGGTCCGGCCAACTCCCAGGCCGTGCCGTTGCTGGACAAGGCGATCCTGAAAGACATGCCGACCACCCCGGAAAACATCGCCAACCAGGTGCAGATCGACGTCAGCTTCTGGGCTGACAACGGTGAACAACTGGAGCAGCGTTTCAACGCCTGGGCTGCGAAGTAAGGCGTGATGCATACGCGGCGTCACCCCAAGGGTGACGCCGTCATTCAAAAGATTTGCGGAGTACGTCATGGCTATCGCCGTTCCCCTGAACGAGGGCAACAGCCCCACCTTGAAGCAGCGGCTCAAGCACGCCGAGCGGGTCAACCGCTGGAAGGCCCAGGCGCTGATCGCGCCACTGGTGCTGTTTCTGTTGCTGGTGTTCCTGGTGCCGATCGTGGCGCTGCTCTACAAAAGCGTCGGCAACCCGGAAGTGGTGGGCGGCATGCCTCGCACCGTGGCGGCCATTGCCAGTTGGGATGGTCGCGGACTGCCCGCTGAGCCGGTCTACAAGGCCGCCGGCGAAGACCTCGCCGAAGCGCGCAAAAACCAGACCCTGGGCGATCTGTCCAAGCGCCTGAACATGGAGTTGGCCGGCTATCGCAGCCTGCTGACCAAAACCGCCCGTTCGCTGCCTTTCGCCAGCGAACCGGCCTCTTATAAAGAAGCGCTGGAAGGTCTCGACGAACGTTGGGGCGATCCGGCCTATTGGCAAGCGGTGAAGCGCAACACCAGCAGCATCACGCCGTTCTATCTGCTGGCGGCGGTGGATCATCGCATCGACGACCTCGGCGAACTGGCCCCGGCCACCCCGGATCAGGCGATCTACCTCGACATCTTCGCCCGGACCTTCTGGATGGGCCTGATCATCACCGTGATCTGCCTGGTGCTGGCTTATCCGCTGGCGTACCTGCTGGCCAATCTGCCGTCGCGTCAAAGCAACCTGTTGATGATTCTGGTGCTGCTGCCGTTCTGGACTTCGATCCTGGTGCGGGTCGCGGCGTGGATCGTGTTGCTGCAATCCGGCGGCTTGATCAACAGCGCATTGATGGCGATGGGCATCATCGATAAGCCGCTGGAGCTGGTGTTCAACCGCACCGGGGTTTACATCTCGATGGTGCACATCCTGCTGCCGTTCATGATCCTGCCGATCTACAGCGTGATGAAAGGCATCTCGCCGACCTACATGCGCGCCGCGATTTCTCTGGGTTGCCATCCGTTCGCCAGTTTCTGGCGGGTGTACTTCCCGCAGACTTACGCCGGTGTCGGCGCCGGTTGCTTGTTGGTGTTCATCCTCGCCATCGGCTACTACATCACCCCGGCGCTGCTGGGCAGCCCGAACGATCAGATGGTCAGTTACTTCGTCGCGTTCTACACCAACACCAGCATCAACTGGGGCATGGCCACCGCGCTCGGCGGGCTGTTGCTGCTGGCGACCGTGGTGCTTTATCTGATCTACAGCTGGCTGGTGGGCGCCAGTCGCCTGCGCCTGAGCTAAGGGGAATTAGAAATGCTGAGTCCTTATATGTCGCCCGTCGAGCGGGTGTGGTTCTACAGCTTGCGGATCCTCTGCGGCTTGATCCTGCTGTTCCTGATCCTGCCGGTGCTGGTGATCGTGCCGCTGTCGTTCAACTCGGGCAGTTTCCTGGTGTACCCGCTGCAGGGCTTTTCGCTGCACTGGTATCAGGACTTCTTCGCCTCGGCGGAATGGATGCGCTCGCTGAAGAACAGCATCATCGTCGCCCCGGCCGCAACGGTGCTGGCCATGGTCTTCGGTACGTTGGCGGCCATCGGCCTGACCCGTGGCGATTTTCCCGGCAAGGCGCTGGTGATGGCACTGGTGATTTCACCGATGGTGGTGCCGGTGGTGATCATCGGCGTGGCCAGTTATCTGTTCTTCGCGCCGCTGGGCCTGGGCAACAGTTTCTTCTCGCTGATCGTGGTGCATGCGGTGTTGGGTGTGCCGTTCGTGATCATCACGGTGTCGGCGACGCTGCAGGGCTTCAACCACAACCTGGTGCGGGCGGCGGCCAGCCTTGGGGCTTCGCCGCTGGTGACATTCCGCCGGGTGACCTTGCCGCTGATTGCACCGGGGGTGATTTCCGGGGCGTTGTTTGCCTTTGCGACATCGTTCGATGAAGTGGTGGTGACGTTGTTCCTCGCAGGTCCCGAGCAGGCGACGTTGCCTCGGCAGATGTTCAGCGGGATTCGCGAGAACCTGAGCCCAACGATTGCGGCGGCTGCCACTTTGCTGATTGCCTTCTCGGTAATCCTGCTGCTGACGCTGGAATGGTTGCGCGGCCGTAGCGAGAAACTGCGTACCGCTCAGGTCTGACGACTGCACGATCCGGGTTGTCTGCCATTCATGCGCTGAATGACAGACAACCCCAATTCCCCAGCTACGCTTGTGCTCAGCTCCCACATCTATAAGAGGCTGCGCACGATGAGTCTTTCCTCGTTCAAGATCGCTCACAAACTGATCACCGGCGCCGGGGCCATCGAGCAACTGGCGGCCGAACTCACGCGGCTGGACATCGACAACCCGCTGATCGTCACCGATGCCGCGCTGGTCAAGTCCGGCACGGTGGAGCTGGCGCTGGCGCAGATCGGCGAGCGCGAGTACGAAATCTTCGACCGGGTGCTGCCGGATCCGGAAATCGCCATCGTCGAGGACTGCATGCGCGTCTATCGCGAGGGCGGGCATGACGGGCTGATCGGCCTCGGTGGCGGTAGTGCCATCGACATCGCCAAGAGTGTCGCCGCGTATGCCGGTTATCACGGTGCGCTGGAAGATCTGTTCGGCGTCGACCAGGTGCCGCGCAAAGGCCCACCGCTGATCGCCATCCCGACTACCGCCGGCACCGGTTCCGAGGTGACCAACGTGGCGATTCTTTCGGACAAAGTCGCCCAGTTGAAGAAGGGCATTGTCAGCGACTACCTGTTGCCGGACGTGGCGCTGGTCAGTCCGCAAATGACCCTGACCTGTCCGCGCAGTGTCACTGCCGCCAGTGGAGTCGATGCGCTGGTGCATGCCATCGAGTCCTACCTGTCGTTGAATGCCTCGCCGATTACCGACTCGCTAGCCATTGGTGCGATCAAGCTGATCGCCCGGTCATTGCCCAAGGCCTACGCCAATCCCTCCAACCTGCAGGCCCGGGAAGACATGGCCACCGCCAGCCTGATGGCCGGCATGGCGTTCGGCAATGCCGGGGTCGGCGCAGTGCATGCGCTGGCGTATCCGCTGGGTGGGCGTTTCAACATTGCCCACGGCGTGAGCAACGCGTTGTTGCTGCCGTATGTCATGACCTGGAACAAGATGGCCTGTGTCGAGCGGATGCAGGATATCGCCGAAGCCATGGGGGTGAAGACCGCTCATCTGAGTCTCAATGAGGCGGCGGACAGTGCCGTCGCGGCGATGACCGAGCTGTGTGCAGAGGTGGAAATCCCGCTGGGCCTGCGCAGTTTCGGCGTGCCCGAAGACGCGATCCCGGCCATGGCCGTAGAGGCCGCGGGGATCGAGCGCCTGATGCGCAACAACCCGCGCAAGCTCAGCGCTGGCGACATCGAGAAGATCTACCGGGCGGCGTACTGAGAACCCGCCGGTCATCCGTCATGGCACAACCCAATCATCGCGGTCACGGTGCGCGCGCGGAAACTTGAGGTATACAATGCGCGCCATCGTGATTTAGCTCAGAAAAGGTGCGTCATGCAGCCCTTCGTTATTGCTCCGTCGATTCTCTCCGCCGACTTCGCCCGCCTGGGCGAGGAAGTGGACAACGTTCTGGCCGCCGGTGCCGACTTTGTCCACTTCGATGTCATGGACAACCACTATGTGCCGAACCTGACCATCGGCCCGATGGTCTGCGCCGCGCTGCGCAAGTACGGCATCACCGCGCCGATCGACGCGCACCTGATGGTCAGCCCGGTGGATCGCATCGTCGGCGACTTCATCGAGGCCGGCGCCACCTACATCACCTTCCACCCGGAAGCCACGCTGCACGTCGATCGTTCGCTGCAACTGATCCGTGAAGGCGGCTGCAAATCCGGCCTGGTGTTCAACCCGGCGACCCCGCTGGACGTGCTCAAGTACGTGATCGACAAGGTCGACATGGTCTTGCTGATGAGCGTCAACCCGGGCTTCGGCGGGCAGAAGTTCATCCCCGGCACCCTCGACAAACTGCGCGAAGCCCGCGCGATCATCGATGCCTCGGGCCGTGACATCCGCCTGGAAATCGACGGCGGCGTCAACGTCAACAACATCCGTGAAATCGCTGCCGCCGGCGCCGACACCTTCGTGGCCGGCTCGGCGATCTTCAATGCGCCGAACTATCAGGAAGTCATCGACAAGATGCGTTCCGAACTGGCGCTGGCCCGCCCATGAGCGGATTTGAGCAGCTGTTCCCGGGGCAACTGCCGCGGTTGGTGATGTTCGATCTGGATGGCACGTTGATCGACTCGGTTCCCGACCTGGCGGCGGCGGTGGATAACATGCTGCTCTCCCTCGGGCGCAAGCCTGCCGGTATCGAGTCGGTGCGCGAGTGGGTCGGCAACGGCGCTCCGGTTCTGGTGCGCCGCGCCTTGGCCGGCGGCATCGACCATTCCGCCGTGGATGACGTCGAAGCCGAGCATGCGCTGGAGGTGTTCATGGAAGCCTATGGCGCCAGCCATGAGCTGACCGTGGTCTATCCCGGCGTGCGCGACACCCTGAAATGGCTGCACAAGCAGGGCGTGGCCATGGCGCTGATCACCAACAAGCCGGAGCGCTTCGTCGCGCCGCTGCTGGATCAGATGAAGATCGGCCGCTACTTCAAGTGGATCATCGGCGGCGATACGCTGCCGCAGAAGAAGCCCGATCCGGCGGCGCTGTTCTTCGTCATGAAGATGTCCGGCATCCCGGCTTCGCAATCGCTGTTCGTCGGCGACTCGCGCAGCGATGTGCTGGCGGCGAAAGCGGCGGGGGTCAAATGTGTCGCGCTGAGCTATGGCTACAACCATGGCCGGCCGATTGCCGAGGAATCCCCGGCACTGGTGATCGACGATCTGCGCAAGCTAATTCCCGGTTGCCTGGATACGGTCGCTGAGATAACGTTGCCCGACGCATCTCAATCCCCTTCTGGAAACGCCATCGTGGTGGTCACCCGCAAACTCTGGATGAAAGTCATCAAGGCCCTGGCCCGCTGGCGTTGGCGCGCCTGACTTGTTCCTGGCCGGCCTGCCGGCGCGTTTGCACACCTGACTGATTTGCACCTCACACCACGAGGCACCCTATGATCCGCGAAGAATTCCTGCGTCTGGCCGCTGACGGCTACAACCGCATCCCGCTGGCCTGCGAAACCCTGGCCGACTTCGACACGCCGCTGTCGATCTACCTGAAACTGGCCGACCAGCCCAACTCCTACCTGCTCGAATCGGTGCAGGGCGGCGAGAAATGGGGCCGTTACTCGATCATCGGCCTGCCGTGCCGCACCGTGCTGCGGGTTCATGACCATCATGTCAGCATCACCGTCGATGGCGTCGAGACCGAAAGCCACGACGTCGAAGACCCGCTGGCCTTCGTCGAAACCTTCAAGGCTCGCTACAACGTGCCGACCATCGCCGGTCTGCCGCGCTTCAACGGCGGCCTGGTGGGTTACTTCGGTTACGACTGCGTGCGTTATGTAGAGAAGCGCCTCGGCAAGTGCCCGAACCCGGATCCGCTGGGCGTGCCGGACATTCTGCTGATGGTCTCCGATGCGGTGGTGGTGTTCGACAACCTCGCCGGCAAGATGCACGCGATCGTGCTGGCCGACCCGGCGCAGGCCGATGCCTATGAGCAGGGTCAGGCCCAGTTGCAGGAACTGCTGGAAAAACTGCGTCAGCCGATCACCCCGCGCCGTGGCCTGGACTTCAGCAAGCAGCAGGCGGCCGAGCCGGTGTTCCGCTCCAGTTTCACCCAGGACGACTACGAAAAAGCCGTCGACACCATCAAGGAATACATCCTCGCCGGTGACTGCATGCAGGTCGTGCCGTCCCAGCGCATGTCGATCGACTTCAAGGCTGCGCCGATCGATCTGTACCGCGCGCTGCGTTGCTTCAACCCGACGCCGTACATGTACTTCTTCAACTTCGGCGATTTCCACGTCGTCGGCAGCTCGCCGGAAGTGCTGGTGCGGGTCGAAGACAACCTGATCACCGTGCGCCCGATTGCCGGCACCCGTCCTCGCGGGGCTACCGAAGAGGCGGACGTGGCGCTGGAAGAAGACCTGCTGTCCGACGACAAGGAGATCGCCGAGCACCTGATGCTGATCGACCTCGGTCGCAACGACACCGGGCGTGTTTCGGAGATCGGCTCGGTGAAACTCACCGAGAAAATGGTCATCGAGCGTTATTCCAACGTGATGCACATCGTGTCCAACGTCACCGGGCAGTTGAAAGCCGGGCTGACGGCGATGGACGCACTGCGGGCGATTCTGCCGGCGGGCACCTTGTCCGGCGCGCCGAAGATCCGCGCGATGGAAATCATCGACGAACTGGAACCGGTCAAGCGTGGCGTGTATGGCGGCGCGGTCGGTTACTTCGCCTGGAACGGCAACATGGACACCGCGATTGCGATCCGCACTGCCGTGATCAAGAACGGCGAGCTGCACGTGCAGGCCGGTGGCGGCATCGTTGCCGACTCGGTACCGGCGCTGGAATGGGAAGAAACCATCAACAAGCGTCGGGCGATGTTCCGGGCTGTTGCACTGGCCGAGCAAACCCCGGACTGATTGACGGGGTTCAGCCATAAAAAAACGCGGCGCCTGTGAGGGCGCCGCGTTTTTTATGGCCGACTGATCAGAAGTCGAGACTTACGCCAACATTGACCCCTTGCTGGGTAAAGTCGTCATCCTTGCGAATGTTGTAGCTGGCGCGAAGCGCGACTTCCTTGGTGAGGTTGTGGCTCACGCCCAGGTTCAGGCGGTTGAGGTTGGTCTGCGGTGTGTAGCCTTCCAGGGTGTAGCGGTTGTTCGGCAGGCTGTTGAGGTTCATCGTCAGATCCTGAGCGTCGTCGTTGTACTCGCGCTCGTGGGCGAATTCGCCGAAGACCTGGGTCTGTGCGGTGATCTGGTATTTGCCCTGGATGCCGACACCGAGACGGCGGGAGTTGCGCGACTGGTCATCGAAAGTCAGCGCTGTGGCGTCCGCGCCTTTTTCCGAGTAGCCGTCGACTTCGACCTTGCCGAAATCGGCGCTGACGAAGGGCGACAGATGCCATGGACTGCTGGCCTCTGGCGCGATGTCGTAGCCGACGCGGCCGCCGATGGCCAGTACATAGCCGTCGGTATCGCCTTTCTCGCCACGTTCGTTGACCCCGAGCTGGAACTTGCGCTTCAGGCTGTCGTAGTCCAGATGTCCGGCGGTAACGGCCAGGTCACCCCACCAGCGGTTTTGCTGGTACTGGGCGAACGCGGTGCCCATGTAGGAGTTGAGTTTGTACTCGGAGTCGTTGTCGCCGGCTTCGATTTTCTGGTGATAGAAACCCGCCACCACACCCACGCGCCAGGCGTCGTCGAGACGGTAGCTGCCACCGATGTTCAGGTTGTAACCGTTGCCGTCGGCGCTTGCCCCGGCGTGCTGGTCGTCGAAGTCCTGATGCTGGCCGCCAGCGGAGACAATCGCTCGCCATTGGCCGACGCCTTGCCAGTTTTCCCAGTCGGCGAGCCATTGGTTACGCAGTTCGTCCTGATGCGCGCGCAACGTGCCTTGGGCCATTTCCGGCAGCAGGGTCAGTTCCCACGGGGCGGCCAGCAACGAGTAGGCGTAATCGGCAATCAAGCGTTGCCCGGCTTCGGTCGGGTGCACCGAGTCGTTGTAGATCAGCTTGGTCGGATCCGGCGTGGCGCTGTTGATCCCGTAGCGGGCGTTCTCAGTGCAGCCATCGCCGCTGAAGCAGGTGGCGACCAGATTCTGATCGGTGGCCAGGCCGAACTGTGCCGGATTGGCAAACGCTTCCTTGAGCAGCACCGGAATGTTCAGCGGAATGACGTTGGCATTGACCGTCTGCAGCTGGCTCACCAGTTCGGTGTTGAACTGGGCACTGAGCTGCGACGTGAAGCCTTGCAGTGGAGAACCGTTGATGGCCGGGGTCAGGCCGATGTCCGGCAGCAGCCAGACCATGATGTAGCGGGCGCCCGCGCCTTGCAGGGTGCGCACGCTGTCGACCAGTCGGTCGGCGGCGGCATTGGCCTGAGGCAGGCTGGTAACGCGGCCCTGCAGGAAGTCGTTGCCGCCTCCGGTCAGGTAATACAGCGCATTCGGGTCGGCGCGGAAGCCGTTCGACGGCAGGTAGCCGGCACGGGTGCGTTCACCGCTGGCGGACGTAGTGGTGATCGAATCGAGAATCTGGTCGGTGCGATAGCCGCCGACCGCCCAGTTATTGCCGTCCGGCAAACCCTGGCCGGCGCGTACCGCCGAATCCGCGGAAGCGGTCTGATTCGGCGTGAAGCCCAGGCGGCCGCCAATCAGTTGGGTGGCGTTGAGCGAGTAGAACTCTCCGCTGCCGTCCTGATAGTTGGGGCCGGTGCGGTTGGTAAACCGTTTGACCGAGCCGGCGGGACCATCCGGATCGGAAAACGTCCCTGCGTCGCTGAGACTGTCACCGAAGACAACGAAATTCGAATAAGGATTGGGTGCGGCGTTCGCCTGGGCGCAGGCCATCGCGAGCAGGCATCCGGCGAGCGGTACAAACAACGTCTGTTTGATCATGAGCAAGTCCGTTTATTTATTGTTGTATGGAACGAAACGACAGTACCAAAAACTTCCGGCGTTTTGCCATCGGTCGTCAACCCTCCCATAGTTTTCCCCCCGTCAGGCCCGGCCATATTGCACGCTCTGCCCAGCTAAGTTACTGTGCGGGAACGTATGAACGAGACCTTCCCCGTGTTGATCACCAGCAAACTTCTGGATCAAGTCATCAAGGCACACGCCCGCTGGCGTTGGCGCGCCTGAATCTTTTCTGCCGGCCCCGCCGGATCTGTATCGCTCCGCCTTCCTTGCCCGTTTGAAATGCCGCCTTGCCGTCGCCACTTGCGCGTCCGACTTTGTGCAGCGTCCTGGCAAGTCATCCGAAGGCTGTTTCCAAGTCAGAATTCAAGAGGTTCGAAACGCCATGTTGCTGATGATCGACAACTACGACTCCTTTACTTACAACGTTGTGCAATACCTCGGCGAGCTGGGTGCCGAGGTCAAGGTCGTGCGCAACGACGAGCTGACCATCGCCGAGATCGAAGCGCTCAACCCGGAGCGCATCGTGGTGTCCCCCGGTCCGTGCACGCCGACCGAAGCCGGCATCTCCATCGAAGCCATCAAACACTTCGCCGGCAAGCTGCCGATCCTCGGCGTCTGCCTTGGCCATCAGTCCATCGGCCAGGCCTTTGGCGGTGACGTGGTACGTGCCCGCCAAGTGATGCACGGTAAGACTAGCCCGGTATTCCACGAGGACAAGGGTGTTTTTGCCGGTCTGAATCGTCCGCTGACTGTCACCCGCTATCATTCCCTGATCGTCAAGCACGATACTTTGCCCGACTGCCTGGCGCTGACCGCGTGGACGCAACATGACGACGGCTCGGTCGATGAAATCATGGGCCTGCGTCACAAGACCCTGAACATCGAGGGCGTACAGTTCCACCCGGAATCGATCCTCACCGAGCAGGGCCATGAACTGTTTGCCAACTTCCTCAAACAAACCGGCGGCACGCGCTAAGGACTCTCCATGAATATCAAGACAGCCCTGAGCCGTATCGTCGATCACCTCGACCTCAGCACCGATGAAATGCGCGATGTGATGCGCGAAATCATGACCGGCCAATGCACCGACGCGCAGATCGGCGCGTTCATGATGGCCATGCGCATGAAGAGCGAGAGCATCGACGAAATCGTCGGCGCGGTATCGGTGATGCGCGAGCTGGCCGATCAGGTCGAACTGAAGACCCTCGACGGCGTGGTCGATGTGGTCGGCACCGGCGGTGACGGCGCGAATATTTTCAACGTTTCCACGGCTTCGGCCTTTGTCGTTGCCGCTGCGGGCTGCACCGTGGCCAAGCATGGCAACCGCGCGGTGTCGGGGAAGAGCGGCAGCGCTGACCTGCTGGAAGCGGCCGGGATATACCTCAACCTGACCCCGGTTCAGGTGGCACGTTGCATCGACAACGTCGGCATCGGTTTCATGTTTGCCCAGACTCATCACAAAGCCATGAAGTACGCCGCCGGCCCGCGTCGTGACCTCGGCCTGCGTACCCTGTTCAACATGCTCGGCCCGCTTACGAATCCGGCCGGCGTCAAACATCAGGTAGTCGGCGTCTTCACCCAGGCCCTGTGCCGGCCCTTGGCCGAAGTCTTGCAGCGCCTGGGCAGCAAACATGTGCTGGTGGTGCATTCGAAGGATGGCCTGGACGAGTTCAGTCTTGCCGCACCGACTTATGTGGCCGAGCTGAAGAACAACGAGATCACCGAGTATTGGGTCGAGCCGGAAGATCTGGGCATGAAGAGCCAGAGCCTGCACGGTCTGTCGGTCGAAGGCCCGGAAGCTTCGCTGGCGCTGATCCGCGATGCACTGGGCAAGCGCAAGACCGAAAACGGCCAGAAGGCTGCGGAAATGATCGTGCTCAATGCCGGTGCGGCGCTGTACGCCGCTGACCTGGCAACAAGTCTGAAAGAAGGCGTGGCACTGGCCCACGACGCTCTGCACACCGGCCTTGCTCGGGAGAAACTCGAGGAGTTGGGTGCCTTTACCGCGGTATTCAAAGTGGAGAATGAGGGATGAGTGTACCGACGGTTCTGGAAAACATTCTGGCCCGCAAGGTTCAGGAAGTCGCCGAGCGTAGCGCCCGTGTGAGCCTGAGCGAGCTGGAAAGTCTGGCCAAGGCGGCCGATGCACCCCGTGGTTTTGCCCAGGCATTGCTGGCGCAGGCAAAGAAGAAACAACCGGCCGTGATCGCCGAAATCAAGAAGGCTTCGCCGAGCAAAGGCGTGATCCGCGAGAACTTCGTTCCCGCCGACATCGCCAAAAGCTACGAGAAGGGCGGGGCGACCTGCCTGTCGGTACTGACTGATATCGATTACTTCCAGGGCGCCGATGCCTACCTGCAACAGGCCCGCGCCGCGTGCTCGCTGCCGGTGATCCGCAAGGACTTCATGATCGATCCGTACCAGATCGTCGAAGCCCGTGCCCTGGGCGCCGATTGTGTGCTGCTGATCGTCTCCGCGCTGGATGACGTGAAAATGGCCGAGCTGGCTTCGGTGGCCAAAGGCGTCGGCCTCGATGTGCTGGTGGAAGTGCACGACGGCGATGAGCTGGAGCGTGCATTGAAGACCCTGGACACGCCGCTGGTCGGGGTGAACAACCGCAACCTGCATACCTTCGACGTGAGCCTGGAAACCACCCTCGACCTGCTGCCGCGCATTCCGCGCGATCGTCTGGTGATCACCGAGAGCGGGATCCTCAACCGTGCCGATGTCGAACTGATGGAAATCAGCGACGTTTACGCGTTCCTGGTCGGCGAAGCGTTCATGCGTGCTGAAAGCCCGGGCATCGAGCTGCAGCGTCTGTTCTTCCCTGAACGCGGCGTTCCGGTGAGCGGTTCGACTCTCGACTGATTCATTCAGACCGAGTCGACTCTTTCGCGGGCAAGCCCGCTCCCACAGGAGAAATGCATTCCTGATGTGGGAGCGGGCTTGCCCGCGAAGAGGCCATAAGATTCACCACAGACTGATCGTCTAACGGACTTCTTTATGACTCCAGTTTCCCTGCCCATCGAAGCCGGCCTGCAAGCCGAACAGGATCTGCTGGCCTCGGTCTGCGCTGGTGATGCCGAATTTGGCTTGCTGTTCTGGCAGCCCAGCGATCGCGCTTTGGTCATGCCGCGCCGTTTGAATCGCTTGCCCGGATTCGATCACGCCTGCGAAGTCTCCGCTGCTGCCGGCTGGCCGGTGTTGCTGCGTGAAACCGGCGGCGAACCTGTTCCGCAATCCGCTTCGACGATCAACATTGCTCTGGTCTACGCACCGCCTCGCAGCGAAGGCGATCTGAACCGCATCGAAACCGGCTACCGGCGTCTGTGTGATCCGATCTGTGAGTTGCTGGATGAGTTGGGTGGCACGTCTTCGCTGGGCGAAATCGACGGTGCGTTCTGCGACGGTCGTTTCAACGTCAACCTCGACGGACGCAAGATGGTCGGCACCGCTCAGCGCTGGCGCCAGAGTCAGGGCGGTCAGCGACCGGTGGGGTTGGTACATGGTGCGATGCTGCTGGATGACGAGCGCGAATCGATGGTCGCGGCGGTCAATCGCTTCAACGAAGCGTGTGGCCTGGAGCAACGGGTACGTGCCGCCAGCCACATCGCTCTGCATGAAAAATTCCCGGCGCCCCATGCACTGGCGCGACTCGATGAACTCTTTCGTTTGATGCTGGCGCAGATCTACGCCGATTGAGTTTTCGAACTCAGCGAGTGCCGAAGACCACCATGGTCTTGCCTTTCACATCCACCAGGTTGCGTTCCTCAAGATCCTTGAGCACGCGACCGACCATCTCCCGCGAACAACCGACAATCCGCCCGATTTCCTGACGGGTGACCTTGATCTGCATGCCGTCCGGGTGGGTCATTGCGTCGGGTTGCTTGCACAGCTCCAACAGGCAGCGAGCAACACGGCCAGTGACATCGAAGAACGCCAGATCGCCGACCTTGCGCGTGGTGTTGCGCAAGCGCTGTGCGATTTGTCCGCTCAGCACGTAAAGAATGTCTGGATCCTGTTGCGACAACTCACGGAATTTGGCGTAGCTGATTTCCGCGACTTCGCACTCGACCTTGGCCCGCACCCAGGCGCTGCGTTGCTGCTCCTGGCCGGCTTCTTCGAACAGACCCAGCTCACCGAAGAAGTCCCCGGCGTTCAGGTAGGCGATGATCATCTCGCGGCCGTCGTCGTCCTCGATCAGGATCGTGACCGAACCGCGGATGATGAAGTACAGCGTGTCCGAGCGATCCCCGGCGCAGATGATGTTGCTTTTGGCCGCATGACGCCGGCGCTGGCAATGCATCAGCAGCTTGTCGAGGTTCTTGATTTTGGGTGTGGGGGTAATACCAACCATGGTTGTATCCCGAAAAGACTGCACGGTTATATGTGGTTTTTATATGAGGCGCTGAGGCGATCGCTACAAATACCGGCTTGGGGCGCCAGTGAATTGGCGCCAGCTTACCAGACACTTCGTCGAAAATTCGAGAAATTACCTACGCAGTAAAGGCATCGGTCCTAGGATCACCGCTCGCAGTCAAACCGGGGCCCTGTGCTAAGCTGGCGACCCTTTTTTCTACAGTGGAGTCTTGGCGATGAAGGCACGCATCCAATGGGCTGGCGAAGCCATGTTCCTCGGCGAATCCGGCAGCGGTCATGTCGTGGTCATGGACGGTCCGCCGGACGCTGGTGGTCGCAATCTGGGTGTTCGCCCGATGGAGATGCTCCTGCTGGGCGTTGGCGGTTGCAGCAATTTCGACGTGGTCAGCATTCTGAAGAAGTCCCGTCAGGCCGTTGAAAGCTGCGAGGCTTTCCTGGACGCCGAACGTGCGACCGAAGATCCGAAGGTGTTCACCAAGATTCACATGCACTTCGTGGTAAAGGGTCGTGGCCTGAAAGAAGCCCAGGTCAAACGCGCCATCGAGCTGTCGGCGGAGAAGTACTGCTCGGCCTCGATCATGCTCGGCGCCGCCGGCGTGGCAATCACCCACGACTACGAAATCGTCGAACTCGGCTGAGCCGACATTCAACTATCATAAAAGCAGTGCAGACTCTGGCGATCCCCCGCTGACGTCTGCATAATGCGCCACTTTTTTCAGGGCAGTGATCGGTCAGCCGACAGGTCATCCGCCTGAACAGATAACCAAAATCGCCATCGCGAAGAGGTGTTAACCGTCCTACGCAGGTGCGTCGTTCGCACTTGACGGGCATGCTTGATCACGCGGCCGGGCCGCATACATAGAGAGTTTTTAACGGTGAAAAGCAAACTCAAGCTCCACGGGTTCAATAACCTGACAAAGACCTTGAGCTTCAACATCTATGACATCTGCTACGCGGAAACCCCGCAAGACCAGCAGGCTTACGTCGAGTACATCAATCAAGAGTACAACGCCGAACGCCTGACGCAGATCCTCACGGAAGTTGTCGAAATCATTGGTGCCAACATTCTGAACATTGCCAGTCAGAACTATGAGCCTCAGGGTGCCAGCGTCACGATTCTGATCTCGGAAGAACCGGTCACCCCGACCGAAAGCCAGATCGAAGAGTCCCCGGGTCCGCTGCCGGAAATCATCCTGGCCCACCTCGACAAGAGTCACATCACGGTGCATACCTACCCGGAAATCCATCCGGACGCCGGTATTGCGACGTTCCGTGTAGACATCGATGTGTCGACCTGTGGTGTCATTTCACCGCTCAAAGCGCTCAACTTCCTCATTCACCAGTTCGATTCGGACATCGTGACCGTGGATTACCGTGTGCGCGGCTTCACCCGTGACGTTGAAGGCAACAAGCACTTCATCGACCACGAGATCAACTCGATCCAGAACTACCTTTCCGAAGACACCCGCGACGCGTACCAGATGACCGACGTGAACGTGTACCAGGAAAACCTGTTCCACACCAAAATGCTGCTGAAGAACTTCGAACTGGATAACTACCTGTTCGGCGATGCCACCAGCAACCTGTCGTCCGAGCAACGTGCTCAGGTGACCGAGCGTGTGAAGCACGAAATGCTGGAAATTTTTTACGCGCGCAATATGCCGAGCTAAGAAATCCGGGCACAAAAAAAGGCGACTGCTTTGCGGCAGTCGCCTTTTTTATGGGCGTTTTTCAGATCCGGTAGGTGCTCTTGGTCATCACTTTGGCCAGCAGGCTCATGCCGAACTTCACCGGTGCCGGGAAGCGGAAACCGCCAGCCTCCAGCGCACTTTCTGCGTGATGTTCTTCATCGATACGCATCTGCTCCAGAATTGCCCGGGATTTCTCATCCTCGGCCGGCAGTTGTTCCAGATGCTCGTTCAGGTGCTTGCACACCTGATGCTCGGTCGCCGCGACAAAACCGAGGCTGACCTTGTCGCTGATCAGCCCGGCGACTGCGCCGATCCCGAACGACATGCCATAGAACAGCGGATTGAGCACGCTGGTATGGCTGCCCAACTGATGAATACGCTGTTCGCACCAGACCAGGTGATCGATCTCTTCTTCGGCCGCATGCTCCATGGCTTCCCGCACTTGCGGCAGTTTGGCGGTCAGGGCCTGACCTTGGTACAGCGCCTGGGCACAGACTTCGCCGGTATGGTTGATGCGCATCAGGCCGGCGACGTGGCGGGTGTCTTCGTCGCTCATCTGCACGTCGGGCTGCACGATGGCCGGCGACGGACGGTACGGCTGGCCGCTGAAGGGCAGCAGGGTTCGCATCGCGGCATCGGCTTGCAGCAGAAGACGGTCAATGGGCGAGTAGTGACGTTGGGTAGTCATGCTGACCTCCGGGAAGAATCTCGGCGGCCAGTTTAACCGAATCGGCCGGGGAAGGTTTGCGCTGGGTCATGTGGGAGCAGGGCGCCCCCACAGATTTCAAGTCGATCAGCCCGGCGGCCAGTTCATCTGGCGTTGACCGAGTACGTGCATATGAATGTGGTAGACCGTCTGCCCACCCTTTTCATTGCAGTTCATCACCACCCGGAAGCCTTCTTCGCAGCCCAGCTCCAGCGCCAGGCGCTGAGCGGTGAACAGGATGTGCCCGGCCAGTGCCTTGTCGTCTTCGGTCAGGTCGTTGAGGGTGCGCACCGGTTTCTTCGGGATCACCAGAAAATGCACCGGTGCCTGCGGGGCGATGTCGTGGAACGCCAAAACCTGGTCGTCCTCGTAGATGATCTTCGCCGGGATTTCCCGGTTGATGATCTTGGTGAACAGAGTATCCACAGCTGTTTTCTCCGTTGTGTGAGCTGGGCCGAGTGTACCCACGAGGGATCACCACGCCCAGCCAGTTGCCTGCCGGCCCTTCAGCGCGGGCAGTAAGCTTTGTTGACCATGCCGACAATGGTGCGGTTGAGCCAGCGCGACCCCAGTCGCGGCAGAAAGGCGAACCAGCGGTTCCGGCGTCCGGGAATGATGATTGCGCGGTTTTTTTTAAGGGCGCGCACGGTATACAGCGCGACCTCTTCGGGGCTCATCAGCAGTTTGCTGGCGTTGAGTTTTTCGTTGTTCAGTTGCGCCGTACGGAAGAACCCGGTGCGTGTGGGGCCTGGGCATAGCACCGAGACCTTCACCGCGCATTTCTTCAATTCCACTCGCAGCGCTTCGGAAAAGTGCAGAACGTAGGCCTTGCTGGCGTAGTAAGTGCTCATCCATGGGCCGGGATTGAACGCGGCGACCGACGCCACGTTGAGAATCTGCCCGCCACCCTGCAGGGCCATGCTGTTGCCGATTGCGTGGCAGAGGCGGGTGAGGGCGAGGATGTTCACCTCGATCAGATCCTGCTCGGTCATCCAGTCCTGGGCCAGGAACGGGCCGCAGGTGCCGATGCCGGCGCAGTTCACCAGCAGGTCGATCTGCCGGTCACCTTCTTCAAGCTCCAGCAGAAACCCGGACAGGCGCAGCGGCTCGCCCAGGTCGCAGGCGCGGAACAGCACCTCCACGCCAAAACGCTGGGTCAGTTCAATCGCAATGCTTTCCAGCTGATCACGCTGTCGGGCCACCAGAATCAGGCTGCGGCCACGGCGGGCCAGGGCTTCGGCCATGGCCAGGCCGATACCGCTGGAGGCGCCAGTGATCAGAGCGTAACGGGTCATGCAGTTCTCCATCGCAACAGCTCCGCGCCGTGGACGCAGGTGTCACGGCGGGAAGCGCTGTTCATTCTTTCGCAGAGTCTACAGGGGCGGGTGCAGGTTCGGCTGCATCGTCCACCGGATTCGGCACGGGCTCGACTTCGACATCGACCTCATCAGCTGTCACCGAGCCGCTTTCATAACTGCTTTCGAGGCTGGTTTCGTACTCCTGCTGGATGGCGGAAATACCGCCCAGCATTCCACCGACGAAGAACAGGCCGATGAAGACGATCCACAGGGAGCAGAGCACTTTGACGGCGGTGCTGTTCGGCGGCGGCGGTGGGCCATAGCGGTTGGCACCGGTATTGCCCGGCATGACCATGATCACCAGCGGAAAGAAGCTGCCCACGAACGGGACCAGAGTCAGCAGCCAGAGCCAGCCTGACCAGCCGATGTCGTGCAGACGCTGAATGCTGAACAGGATGCCGACGATCGCGAAGGCCAGGAACAGGAAGAAGGCGAAGATACCGCCGATGATCAGGCCGCTGGTCGAGTCGGTGCTCACCAGCCCCAGACCAATCAGCGCGAAAACGCCGACGATCGGCAGGGTTACCAGGCTCAACACCATCGACCATGCCAGGTAACGCAGGCGTCCGATCCGGCCTTCGACACTGAAGGGTTTGAGCGTGGCGAATTCTGCCAGTTGTTCACCGACACTGGCCCGGGGTGGGGCATAGGGGGAGTCAGGTTCTGCCGTCGGGGCGGAGTGTTCCTGCACATCGGACAGATTCAGTTCGATGGCTGTTTCCGGTTCGATTCGGGCGTCGATCCCGGTCTTGCCCAGCGCTTGCAGATAAGCCTGGGCATCGCTGTGCGACAGGTCGCGTTTGAGGGCGACGGCACGTCCATTGAACAGTCGTTCGATGGCGGCCACATCGCTCTTGAACAGATCGGCCAGGTTGAGTTTGGCTGTGGTGATATCGACACCGGGCTGCAGGGCACCGTCGAAAACGATCTTGTAACGGGTTTCGCTCATGGCCGAGGCATCCTTGTCGCGAAGAAATTGAGTTGAGATGTGTCGCAACCGCCAAGTGTAAGGCCAGTCAGGCTGCAACTGGCCAGAATTTTTTCAGCGCGGCCAGCGACTCGGTAGCTGTGCCGCATGTTCCAGGGCCTGCCGATACTCTGCATCGAGGCGCGCCACCAGTTGGTCCACGCTCGGCAGATCCTCGATCTGGCCAACCCCCTGGCCGGCCGACCACACGGTTTTCCAGGCTTTGGCCTCATCGTTGATCGGCTTGAGCTTGTCGCCGAAGTTCACTTCACCCTTGCCTTGCAGTGCTGCCATATCGAAACCGGCAGCCTCCAGGCTTTGGCGCATGAAGCTGGCCGGAACTCCAGACACGGCAGGAGTATGAATGATGTCCGCCGCCTTGGCTGTCAGCAGCATCTCCTTGTAGGCGTCGGGCGCATGACTTTCAGTCGTACCGATGAATCGTGTACCGAAGTAGGCCAAATCCGCGCCGAGCAGCTGTGCGGCGAGAATCTCATGGCCGTGGTTCAAACATCCTGCAAGCAGCAGCGTCTTGTCGAAGAACTGGCGAATCTCGGCGATCAGTGAGAACGGGCTCCAGGTGCCGGCATGTCCACCGGCGCCGGCGGCAACGGCGATCAAGCCATCGACGCCGGCTTCGGCAGCTTTTTCCGCATGGCGGCGAGTCGTCACGTCGTGAAAAACCAGGCCGCCGTAGCTGTGCACCGCATCGACCAATTCCTTCACCGCACCGAGGCTGGTGATGACGATGGGCACCTTGTGCTCGACGCAGATGTTCAGGTCCGCCTCCAGACGCGGATTGCTCTTGTGAACAATCAGGTTCACGGCATAAGGCGCCGGGTTGTCCAGTGTCGCCAGCCCTGCTTCGATCTGTTCCAGCCAGGCCTTGAACCCACTGCTTTCGCGTTGGTTGAGCGCCGGAAAGCTGCCGACCACGCCATTGCGACAGCACGCGAGCACCAGTTCTGGATTGGAAATCAGGAACATCGGCGCGGCCACAACGGGCAGGCGCAGACGTTGTTCGAGCAGAGCGGGCAGCGACATCGGAAGTACCCCGGAAAGTTGAACGTATTGAAGTTAGAACGGCTTGACCACGACCAGAATTACGATAGCCAGCAATATCAGAACCGGCACTTCATTGAACCAGCGATAAAAGACATGGCTGCGGGTGTTCTCGCCACGGGCAAAACGTTTTACCTGCGCGCCACACATGTGGTGATAACCGATCAACAGCACCACCAGGGTCAGCTTGGCGTGAATCCAGCCACCGCTGCTGAAGATGCCCGGGTTCAGGTAAATCAGCCAGCCGCCGAAGATCAGCGCGGCGATCATCGCCGGGCCCATGATGCCGCGATACAGCTTGCGCTCCATGACGCTGAAGCGCTCCTTGCTGATCGTGTCTTCACTTTGTGCGTGATAAACGAACAGTCGCGGCAGGTAGAACAGTCCGGCAAACCAGCACACGATGCTGACGATATGCAGTGCTTTGATCCATAGATAGAGCATTTTTGGTTTTTCCCTCATTCACGGTAGGCCGGATAGTAGAGGCTTGAGCGTCCGCACGTCACCTTGACGGTTGTCGCAGGGGCGCGCGGCCCCTATTATCGACGGCTTTCCAGTGGGTTCGTTGAGGGCAGGTTTATGGTCAAGGTCGGTATCGTCGGCGGCACGGGTTACACCGGTGTCGAACTGCTGCGTCTGTTGGCACAGCATCCGCAGGCAGAAGTGATTGTGATCACTTCCCGATCCGAGGCCGGTCTGGCCGTGGCTGACATGTACCCGAACCTGCGCGGCCACTACGACGGCCTGGCGTTCAGCGTGCCGGACATCAAGACCCTGGGCGCTTGCGACGTGGTGTTCTTCGCCACTCCGCACGGTGTTGCCCACGCATTGGCTGGTGAATTGCTGGCGGCGGGCACCAAGGTCATCGACCTGTCGGCGGACTTCCGTCTGCAGGACGCCGAAGAATGGGCCAAATGGTACGGCCAGCCGCACGGTGCGCCGGAGCTGCTGGACGAAGCGGTTTACGGCTTGCCGGAAGTCAACCGTGAGCAAATCAGGAAAGCTCGTCTGATCGCGGTGCCGGGTTGCTATCCGACTGCTACGCAGCTGGGTTTCCTGCCATTGCTTGAGGCAGGTCTGGCCGATACTTCGCTGTTGATCGCCGACTGCAAATCGGGCGTCAGCGGTGCCGGTCGTGGTGCTTCCGTAGGCTCGCTGTACTCCGAGACGTCGGAAAGCATGAAGGCTTACGCGGTGAAAGGTCACCGTCATCTGCCGGAAATCCGTCAGGGGCTGCGTCGTGCAGCGGGCAAGGATGTCGGCCTGACCTTCGTGCCACACCTGACGCCGATGATTCGCGGCATTCATTCCACGCTTTACGCGACCGTGGTTGATCGCTCGGTGGATCTGCAGGCGCTGTTCGAAAAGCGTTACGCCAATGAACCGTTCGTCGACGTGATGCCGGCCGGCAGCCATCCGGAAACCCGCAGCGTGCGCGGCGCGAACGTTTGCCGTATTGCGGTTCACCGTCCACAGAATGGTGATCTGGTGGTGGTGCTGTCGGTGATCGACAACCTGGTCAAGGGCGCGTCGGGCCAGGCGGTGCAGAACATGAACATTCTGTTCGGTCTGGATGAGCGCTTTGGTCTGTCCCACGCGGGCATGCTGCCGTAAGACTGATCTTGCATGAAGAAAAGGCCCGTCTGACGGGCCTTTTTGCATTCCGGGTCGCTGATGGCTTTATTGATATACCATAACAATAGTTGACCGATTTTCTAGGACAAGCGGATAATGCGCGTCATCACGCATTATGGCGGCGTAACGCCGGGAGATAGTCAGCATGAGCGTCGAATCCTTCACCCCCACGGCTTTGCAATTCACTCAGGGTGCCGCGCACAAGGTGAAGAGCCTGGTCGATGAAGAGGGGAATGATCGCTTGAAGCTGCGCGTATTCGTTACGGGCGGCGGTTGTTCAGGGTTTCAGTACGGCTTCACCTTCGATGAAGATGTGGCCGAGGACGACACCATCGTCGAGCGCGAAGGTGTGAGCCTGGTGGTTGATCCGATGAGCTTCCAGTATCTGGCAGGTGCCGAGGTGGACTACCAGGAAGGTCTGGAAGGTTCGCGCTTCGTGATCAAGAACCCGAATGCCACCACCACTTGTGGTTGCGGTTCTTCGTTCTCGATCTGATCTCGCCTCAACGTACACAATAAAACGCCGCAGAACCTCACGGTTCTGCGGCGTTTTGTTATCTGCGTTTTATCTCAATTGGGGTAGATGGCGCCAAGTATGCGCAGGCCTTTTGCACCGGTGACGCTGGGGCGATTGGCGGTGATGCCTTCAAGACAGCAATGGGCCAGCCAGGCAAAGGCCATGGCTTCGACCCAGTCTGGATCGACACCGTGAGTCGTGGTGCTGGCGACTTTCGTGTTGGGCAGCAGCTCGGCCAGGCGCTTCATCAGTGTGGTGTTGTGGGCGCCACCGCCGCAGACCAGGAGTTCTTCGGTATTCGATTGGGCGCTTTGCAGCGACTCGACGATGGTCAGCGCTGTCAGTTCGAGCAGCGTTGCCTGTACGTTTTCGGGAGCGAAATCCGGCAGGTGTGACAGTTGCTGTTCCAGCCAGGGCAGGTTGAACACCTCCCGACCGGTGCTCTTCGGGCCTTGGGTCGAGAAGAAAGGATCGCTCAGCAATGCCTTGAGAAGGGTTGGTTCAACTTTGCCGCTGGCTGCCCATTGACCGTTGCGATCATAGTTTTCGCCACGGCGTCGATGAATCCACGCATCCATCAGAACATTCCCAGGGCCGCAGTCGAAACCGGCTACAGGCTTGTTTGGCTCGATCAGGCTGAGATTGCTGAAACCGCCGACATTCAGGACTGCGCGGTTGCCGGTACGCTCTTCGAACAACGCTTCATGGAAGGCAGGAACCAAGGGGGCGCCTTGACCACCGGCAGCCACATCGCGGCTGCGGAAGTCACTGACTACCGTAATGCCGGTCAGCTCGGTCAGCAGGGCAGGGTTGCCGATCTGTACGGTGAAACCGCGTGCCGGTTCATGGCGAATGGTCTGGCCGTGGCTGCCGATTGCGCGAATGGCTTGGGGTTTGAGCTGTTGCTGTTCGAGCAGGACGTGGATGCCTTCGGCGGCAAGTTTCACCCAGTTCTGTTGGGCAATGGCCGAGCGGGCGATCTCGTCGGGGCCGCTGGCGCACAAGCCAAGCAGCTCGGCGCGCAGGGGCTCAGGCATCGGAATGTAGTGCGTGGCGATCAGGTTGATCGCCGAGGTCTGTTCGATCAGGGCGATGTCCAGACCATCGAGGCTGGTTCCGGACATCACGCCGATATAAAGAGCCATGGCTTAACGTTTGCTCGAGGCCAGCATGGTGGCCTTCTCTTGGTCCATGCGAGCCATCAACGGCTGGCTCTGCGCCAGGAAGCGCGCGCGCTCGGATTTGGCGATCGGATCGGCCATTGGCAGCTTCTGGCCCAGCGGGTCGACGTGAACGCCGTTGACCTGGAACTCGTAGTGCAGGTGCGGACCGGTGGACAGGCCGGTGGTGCCGATGTAACCGATGACCTGGCCCTGCTTGACGGTACCGCCGGTTTTCACGCCTTTGGCGAAGCCTTGCATGTGGCCGTACAGCGTGCGGTAGGTATTGCCGTGCTGAATGATCACGGTGTTGCCATAACCACCACGGCGACCGGCCAACAGTACTTTGCCATCGCCGGCAGCCTTGATTGGCGTACCGCGTGGAGCGGCGTAATCGACACCTTTATGGGCGCGGATCTTGTTGAGGATCGGGTGTTTGCGGCCCATGGAAAACTTGGAGCTGATGCGGGCGAAGTCCACCGGGGTGCGGATGAACGCCTTGCGCATGCTGTTGCCGTCGGCAGTGTAGTAGCTGCTGTTGCCCTGCTTGTTGGTGTAGCGCACGGCGGTGTAGGTCTTGCCGCGGTTGGTGAAACGGGCGGACAGGATCGGGCCGTTGCCGACGGCTTTGCCATTGACCACTTTCTGTTCGTAGATCACGTCGAACTCGTCACCCTGGCGGATATCCTGGGCGAAGTCGACGTCGTAACCGAACACGCTGGCCATATCCATGGTCAGGCTGTGGGACAGGCCGGCGCGGGCGGCGGACTGCGACAGCGAGCTATTGATCACGCCGTGGACATAGGCGGTACGAACGGTCGGTTTGGCGGTAACGCGGTTGAAGACATAACCCTTGTCGTTCTTGGTCAGGGTGATGGTTTCAACGTCGCTGACCTTGCTGTGCAGATTGGTCAGTTGGCCTTGTGGATTGAGTTCGAATTCGAGTTTCTGGCCGTGTTTGAGCTGGCTGAACTGTTTGGCCTGTTTGTCGCTGGCCAGAACTTCGTGCACGGCAGCGGCGGGGAGGCCAACCTTCTCGAACAATGTCGAAAGGGTGTCACCCCTGGAGACGATCACTTCCCTGTGGCCTGGAGCCTTCTTTTCAGGCGCGACCGGTGCAGGCACTGGTGCGGCCTGGGCGGTTTCGGGTGTGTCTTCTGCGCTGTTTTCGATTTGTGCGAAGGGCGAAGCTACTGGCTCATTTGTGGCTTGAACTGCGTCAGCAGCGTCTTGATCTTGTGTCAGTTGTTCGGCAGGACTTTCCAGCTCAAGGCTCAGGGTCGTCTTTTTGGCTTCAACATCACTGGAAGGAAATACCAGGAGCGCCAGGCTGAGAAGGGCGGCGATCCCACTTGCGGCAAGCAGGTGGGTCTTCGGGTAAAGCGGTGGCGCTTTAGACGGTTCAGTGGTCATAAGTAGTTTTGACTTTGAAAAGATGAATTGGAAAAGATGAATGACATGATGAAGATGAAATAACTGTATAAAATATAACCAAATCATCTCTGAGGCAAGTCCGCAGGTATCTCGCCCGTGGATTGGTATCCGTGCGCCGGGCAAAACTTGTAATTGGTGCGCGATCTTGTATGGTTGGTTCCCTTTGAATCTGAGCCTTGCGGGTCTGTTATGAAGTCGGTTGAAGAGCAGCTAGCGCTGATTAAACGTGGTGCGGAAGAACTGTTGGTCGAGTCCGAGCTGATCGAAAAGCTCAAGCGTGGCCAGCCGCTGCGAATCAAGGCCGGCTTCGATCCAACGGCGCCGGATCTGCACCTTGGGCACACTGTGCTTATTAATAAGCTGCGTCAGTTCCAGGAATTGGGGCATCAGGTGATCTTCCTGATTGGTGACTTCACCGGAATGATCGGTGATCCGAGTGGCAAGAGTGCAACTCGTCCGCCGCTGACCCGTGAGCAGGTTCTGGAAAATGCCGAGACCTACAAGACTCAGGTATTCAAGATCCTTGATCCGGCGAAAACTGAAGTCGCGTTCAACTCCACCTGGATGGATCAGATGGGGCCAGCAGACTTTATTCGTCTGACTTCGCAGTACACCGTTGCGCGTATGCTCGAGCGTGATGACTTCGACAAGCGCTACACCACCAATCAGCCAATCGCCATTCATGAGTTCCTCTATCCGCTGGTTCAGGGGTATGACTCGGTTGCATTGCGCGCGGATGTTGAGCTGGGCGGTACCGATCAGAAGTTCAACCTGCTGATGGGGCGCGAACTGCAGCGTGGTTATGGTCAGGAAGCTCAGTGCATTCTGACGATGCCGCTGCTCGAAGGGCTGGATGGCGTTAAAAAGATGTCCAAGTCGTTGGGCAACTACGTCGGTATCCAGGAAGCGCCGGGTGTCATGTACAGCAAGCTGGTTTCGATTCCGGATGCGTTGATGTGGCGCTACTTCGAGCTGCTCAGCTTCCGTTCGATGGATGAGATCAATGCTTTCCGTGCCGATGTAGAGGCAGGTGCCAACCCTCGCGACATCAAGATCAAGCTGGCTGAAGAAATTGTTGCGCGCTTCCATGGGGAAGAGGCTGCTGCCAATGCTCACCGTGGTGCGGGTAACCGTATGAAGGACGGCGAGCTGCCAGATGATTTGCCAGAGGTTGAGCTGACTGCTGCCGAGGATATGCCGATTGCTGCTGTCCTTAATAAGGCTGGCCTGGTGAAGAACTCGGCGGCTGCTCGTGATCTGCTGGCTTCCGGTGGTGTGCGTATAGATGGCGAGGTTGTCGATCGCTCCTTTATATATGTGCTGGGCGCGACTCACGTTTGCCAGGCCGGCAAGAAGGCTTTTGCACGGATTACCCTGAAAACCGAGTAAAGTTGAAATAAGGGGTTGACGGCGAATTCTAGATGTCTATAATTCGCCCCACTTCCGGCGCAGTCGAAACGGAAAACTCTTTGAGATTCAATGAGTTATGTAGGTTTCGATGGTGGATTGCTTCAGTTCATCGAGGCCTGGAAGAAGTTGAAAGAGTGGTGATGTTTGGCTCTTTTGACGGTTCGGTCTTCTCGATCGAAAGCGGAGAAAAAGAGGTGTTGACAGCAGCGTGTAACGCTGTACAATTCGCCTCCCGCTAACGAGAGATCGGAAGCGCAAGTGGTTGAAGTTGTTGAGA